>CAYSGF010000051.1:0-1514 GCA_964430275.1 uncultured Gemmatimonadaceae bacterium | reverse complement strand
TCGGCCAGACGAAGACCGGCGGCATGCGACGCGAGGTCGTCACCGACATCGAGGGCACGACGGCGTCCGTGCGTGCCGCGATGAAGGAAGCCGAGCTGATGGCGGGCGTGGCATGCGAGCGCGTGTTCACCGGCGTCGCGGGCGAGTACATCCACGCGCGCACATCGAACGGCGTCGTCGCAGTGCATGGTGAGGAGATCACGGCCGCGGACGTGAAGCGGGTGCACGAAGTGGCGCGCGCGGTCGTGGTGCCGGCCGACCGCGAAGTCCTGCACGTGCTGCCGCAGGAGTACCTCGTCGACGACCAGCGCGGCATTCGCGATCCCGTCGGCATGGCAGGTACACGGCTCGAGGCGGAGATCTACATCATCACGAGCGCGATCTCCGCGAGCCAGAACCTGCGCAAGGCAGTGAGCCGCGCCGGCTACCGCATCGAGCGCACGATCCACGAGCCGCTCGCGACTGCGCATGCCGTCGTCACGGACGACGAGAAGGACGTCGGCGTCGCCCTCGTCGACCTGGGCGGTGCGACGACCGAGCTCGCGATCTTCCGCGACGGCAAGATGCGGCACCTCGCCTCCATCCCGTGGGGCGGCTCGATGGTGACGAACGATCTCGCGAAGGGGCTGTCGATCACGTTCGCCGAAGCGGAAAAGGCGAAGGAGAAGCACGGCGTCGCGTACACGCAGCTCGTTGATCCGCGCGAGAGCATCGAGCTGCCCGGTCCCGGGCCGGGCTCGAGCCGCCTCGTCGCACGCGAGCTCATTGCGCACATCATCGAGCAGCGCCTCGACGAGATCCTGAGCATGGTCGCACGTGAGATCGAGAACGCCGGCGAGAGCGGCAAGCTCGGCGCCGGTGCAGTGCTGACGGGCGGCGGTGCGGGTCTCGAAGGCGCAACGGAAGTCGCGCAGCACGCGTTCGGCATGCCCGTGCGCATCGGCATCGCGGGCGAGGGACTCGGCGGCCTGGCCGACTCGGTCAAGCGTCCGCAGTTCGCGACCGCGACCGGCCTCGCGCTCATGGGCGCCGACTACGCGCTCGAGACGGGGATCGGCGGACGGTTCGGGGAGGGCATCGTGTCGAGGGTGGGGCACTGGTTGAAGGAGTTCTTCTAGCGGAACGGCGGGCCAGGGCCGGGGCCGGAAACAGATCGAGAATCGAGTCGCGCGACGCGTGTAACCCATAGATGGCAGCATCGCAGTTGAAGGTGACACACAGGCAGCACTGAACGGCCGTTCCGGCCCGGGCGCAGGCCCGGGCCCCGGCCCGCAGCACTGATGAATGACTGTCAACCAGGCCGGATCGTCCGGCCGTATTCAGGAGGTCGCAGCATGATGGTATTCGAATTCGAGGATACGGCCGTCCAGAACGCGAAGATGAAGGTCGTCGGCGTGGGCGGCGGCGGTGGCAATGCGGTGAACCGGATGATCGCCGAGGACCTGGACGGCGTCGAGTTCCTGAGCGTGAACACGGACTCGCAGGCGCTCAAGCTCTCCGACGCACAGCTCAAG
>CAYSGF010000050.1:0-10302 GCA_964430275.1 uncultured Gemmatimonadaceae bacterium | reverse complement strand
GGGGGGGGTGGGGGGGGGGGGGGGCGCCCCGCCCCCCCCCCCCCCCCCCCCGCCGCCCCCCCCCCCGCGCGTCGCTCCGACCCGGGGGGCGCGCCTCGCCCCGCGCCGCCGTCCGGGTCCTTCAGCTTGCTTCATCGGATTCCCATGACTGCCTGCCGGGGTCTCGCACCCGCTCATTCGCAGCGGGCGAGTGGGACCGGACAGGCATGGTACTGCGGTGGCGGCGCTCCGGCGCCCGCGTTTCCACCGAACGTATACAGCGGCAGACCCAGGTTCTCGAGCTCGCGTCCGGGAATCGGGAAGTGCACGGGCGAGCCCTCCTGCATCTGCAGGTTGCTGCGCAGCCAGTAGTAGATCATCTGACTTTCGATGCCGGCCATTTCCGTGTGGACCTCGTGCTTCCACGCGTCCCACAGGCTCCCGCAGTCGCCATCGATCTGCTTCGGCACGCAGGCGTTGCCAAGCGGCGGGCCATCCACGGTCACGGGCGGCAGCTCGCCATTGTTCACCCGCGAGTCATTGATGAGCGGCACCGCCTCGTCCGCGCGGCCGAGCCGGATCAGCGCCTCGGCCTTCAGCAGGTTCATCTCCGTGACGGTCATCGTCGGCTGCGGACCGATGTACCACGACTCGCCCTCGCCGCTGCGCAGGTAGTAGTACCAGGACCAGCGGTAGGTGCCGCGGCTCTCCGGCCAGATACTGTTCTCGTTGAACCCGAAATACTTGCCGAGATCATCGGGCCCGGCCGGTCCCTGGATGCGGCGGTCGGGTGTCTCCATCTGGAAGGGCATCCGGTCCGCCGACGGTGCGTTCGCCCACTCCTGGAACTGCCCCGTCGTATCCGCGGGACCCAGCGCGTAGTAGTCCATGCGCCAGTGGTCGCCGGGTCGGGCGCGCACGCGGGCCAACAGCCGCCGGTGGTCGCTCTCCCAGGACTCGAGGATGCCGTCCGGTGCGAAGTCCTCCGCGATGCCCGCGTCGACGCGGCGAACCACCTCGTTCCAGTCGACTGCAGCGCGCTCCTCCCACGTGCGTGCCGAGTTCGCGATGAACCGCGCGGCATAGGAGTTCGCCAGCTGCGCCAGCTCGGCGCTCGACATCTGCTGCCCGTTGATCCAGTCGGGGCTGCCTGGGACCACGAAATCGTTCGCCTCCATGATCGCGATCGCCTCGTCGAGCATGGCCACGGCGGAATCGATCACCGCATCGTAGGGCAGGAACGCGGTCAGCTCCATCTCCTCCAGGACTACATCCTCCGAGATCACGAGCGCCTGGTCGAAAAGCAGTCCCAGATACCCGTGAGCCAGCCCCTGCAGCAGCTTCGCGAACGCTTCCGCCCGCGGCGTGTTGTCCGTACCGCTCGAGCTGATGATCTCCAGGCCCCCATCGATCGCCTGCAGTCCGTCGTTCGTGGCGGAGATGATCTCATACAATCCGTACCACGGCTGCTCGTTCACCGCATTGCGCGTGTTCAGCGAGCTGTTGTTCCACGCCACGCGCGGCTCTTCCGACAGGTCGGCGACGGAGTAGTCCAGGAACCCGCCCGTCGTGTTGTCGATCATCGCGGCGAGCGCACCGTTCGGATAATTGAACTGGTTGTTCCGGTAGAAGCGCACCATCTGCGTCGATATCAGTGACTGCACGTCATCCGGGTTACCGAGCACGCGCTCCCGGTCAGGAGCGTTCGGGTTCGTCACGTCCAGGTCCTGACACCCGCTCAGGAGGAGCGCGCCAGCGACCAGCAGCATCGAAAATTTGCGCATTTGTGAATCCTCCTAGAAACGAAGCTCGACGCCGGCCGTGACCGTGCGGAACTGGGGATAGTCGAAGCTGTCGATCCGCTCGATCGGCGTGCCGATCTCGGGGTCGAAGCCCTTGTAGTCCGTCCATGTCAGCAGGTTGCGCCCGATCACGAAGACCGACAGGCCGTCCAGCGCACCGAAGCGCACCGAATCGAGCAGGTTGGCAGGCACCTCCCACCGTAGCGACGCCTCACGCAGCTTCAGGTACGTCGCGTCCTCGATGAACCAGTCGTTGATCAGGTTCGCCGCGTACAGCTCCGTGTAGTAGTCCGTCGTCTTCTTCACATCCTCTGGGCGCCCCGCCTGATCCGTATCCGAGCTGCGGAAGTACTGGTACATCCGCTGATTCGTGCGGTTGTAGACGTCACCGCCGATCTGGGAGTCGAACAGTGTGTACAGGGTGAGTGACTTCCAGCGCAGGTTGCTGCTGAAGCCCAGGTGCATGTCGGGATTCCCGTCACCGATCCGCACGACGGCCGGTGAGCCGGTCTCATCATACTCGAGGATCGGCAGCCCCCACTCGTAGGTCTGGTCACCGAACTCCGTGTCCGTGCCCCACTGGTGCGTGCGCCAGTCGCCGCCCGGTCCGACCCATACGAGCAGCCCGTCGTCGTTCACCTGGAACTCGCTTGCGGGCACGCCTTCCGGAAGCTCACTCGCGTCGCGGAGGAAGTGGTTGCCGTACATCGTGCCGAGCGTCTCGCCCTCGCAGCGGAAGAGCTGGTTGGAGCCGCCCGTGCGGTAGCACGCCCGGTTGAACTCCGTGATGCGGTGTCGTGAGCGGTCTGCGACCAGCCCCAGCGACCACTGCAGGTCGGGGCGCTGCAGAACCTGCGCTTCGATCGTGGCCTCGTACGTGTTGCCCTCGACCGTGCCCGCGTTCTGCCACTGCGACGAGAACCCGAAGCCGGCCGGCAACGGGATCGCAATCAGCTGATCCTCCGTGACGACACGCGCATAGTTGAGCTGCACCGAGTAGCGATCGAACAGAATCGCATCGATGCCGAACTCCTGCTCCGTAGAATGCTCGGGCTTCAGGAACCGGTTGCCGAGCGTGTTCTTGACGAGCCCGCCGCCGGCCGCGAAGCCGTAGGACTCGTAGCGGTTCAGGTAATCCGGGCGCCCGCCGGCGGTCCCTCGCGAATACCGGAGCTTGAACTCGTTCACCTGCTCGAGTGGCCACCATGGCTCTTCCGCCATCCGCCACGCCGCACTACCGCGGTAGTAGGTCTGCCACCGCTCCTCCGGGCCGAACAGCGAACTGCCGTCACGCCGCACCAGTGCGTCGAGGATGTATTTGCCAGCGTAGTCGAAGCCCGCGATCGCGAAATAGCCTTCCGACCGGATCTCCTCCGTGTTGCCCCCGATCGACGGCACGAGCGCCGCATTCAGGTCCGGCACGTCCTCCACACCGAGACTCGCGCCATCGGCACTGAAGAAGTTGTAGTCTTCGCTCTCCATCAGCGCACGCAGCGTCAGGCGCGCCGCCAGATCGCCAAAGCTGCGGCGGAGATTCGCACTGACCGAGCCGTTCAGTGCCGTCGTTTCACCGCTGCCGCGCGAGACGAAGCCGCCCACGTATGTCTGCACGTCCGTCTTCATGCCGCGGGGAAAGTAGAAGAACTGCTCGCGGTCGGACCGGTCGTAACTGAGGTTGCCGTCCACGCTGAGCCAACCGGTCGGCGAGTAGCGGAGATCCGCGCTGGCGAGCGTACGCGCCCGGTCTTCCGTGTCGTCCTGCAGCACGAGCGCATACAGCGGGTTCGGTGTGACACCGAGCGGGTCGGGCTGCCAGATGTAGGGAGTCCCGTCGGGATCGGGCTCGAGCAGGTTCGCGTCCGGTGCCTGCTGGACGAGGTCCTGGAACGTGCCGGTCGGGATTCCATCCCGATCCGAGCGCATGTGGTACCCGCTCAGCGAGAACGACAGGTCCGAGCGCAGACGGTGATCGAGATTGATGCGCAGGTCGTCCATCTCGTAGCCCTCGTGCCCGAGGACCACGCCGTCCACCTGCCGCCGCGCGTACGAGGCGAAGAAGTTCGTCGAGCCGGTGTTCTGTGCGATGGAGAGCGAGTTCGTCGAGTAGTTGCCCGGATCGAAGAACTGGTCGACGTGGTCGTAGACCGGATCGGGGTAGGGCTGATCGAGGAACCGCTCAGCGGCCGGCCGCTCGACCCGATCCTCGCGCTCGACGATGTTGCCATCCTCGTCGACGTACTGGCCCGCCTCGTTCAGCAGGTAGTGATGATGCGATGCGCGCCCGATCTCACCCCCGAGGCTGTTCTGGCCCCATTCGGAGCGTACCGTGATGCGCGTGTCGCCCTCCGGCAGACCGCTGCCGCGCTTCGTCCGGATCTGGATCACACCGTTTGCCGCACGCGAGCCGTACAGTGACGCAGCCGCCGCGCCCTTCACGATCTCGATACTCTCGATGTCGAGCGCATCGATGTCCGCGCTCGAGCGGCCGAACGTGCTGGCCAGGATCACGCCGTCCACCACGATCAGCGGCGAGTTCGACTTGTTGATGCTCGTCGGCGAGCGCAGCACGATGTTCACGCCCGCGCCCGGCTGTGGCGCGGTCACGATGCTCGCACCTGCGACCTTGCCCTGCAGCGAGTTGATCGCATTGTCCACCGGGACCTGCAGCTCGTCGCCGCTCACCCGCGCAACCGTGAACGGTACGCGACGCGCCGACGTCGGATCGACGACGCCCGTTGCGACGATCTCATCCAGCGTCAGCGCCGTCACGGACATCTCGAAGTTGACGGTCACCGTGCCGCCATCCGGCACACTCACGTTCTCCTGCGTGGCGTCGGCATAGCCGATCCGGTTCGCCTCGACCGAGTACAGGCCGGGCGGCACGTCGGTGATCTGGTAGTTCCCCGACTCGTCCGTGAGGGCGCCAAACGATGTGCCCGTCACGAACACCTGCACGCTGGCCAGCGGCTGCTCCGTATCCCCATCGATGACCCGGCCCCCGACCGTGCCCGGGGCACCGCGCACGAAGAGATCGCCGATGCCGCCGGCTACTTTCGCCCATACACTCAGCTGTGCGCGCTCGACCGCTCCACGCGTGCTCGTCACGGCCCGCACCGGAGCCGCAAAGCGGACCGCGCGACTCATCGTGGTGGCTGCGCTCCGTTCCGCCGCCCGCTCGATCAGCACCTGGCCGCCCAGGTCCTCATACCGGAACTGCGTTCCGCTCAGCATCCGGTCGAGCGCCTCGCCGACGCTGAGCATGTTGCACGCACACGTGACACGACGCTCGGATGGCATGAGCGACGGACTGTAGGCGAGGGGTACGCCCGAGCGCCGCTGCAGCTCCGCCAGCCCATGCGCAAGCGGTGCATCATCCACCATCAGCCGCGCGGGACGCTCCAGCAGGGACGTCTCGGTAAGCGATGCCAGGAGTGCGTCCTGCGCCGTGGCCGAACCGGCCGTCACGGCTGCCAGTACGGCGAGCACCGCGTACCGCAGGAAACGCGACGACGCAGATTTCCGGATGTTTCGGTTCATGGTTGAGCCTCCACCATCACAAGTGTGTCACTGAGCGTGCAGCTTGCTTCGACTGCGCGGCACAACGTGGGGACGAGCCGGTCGATCGGCTCGTCGGTGAACAGCGCCGTGAGCGTTCGTGAGCGGATCTCCGGCGCGATCTGGACGCGCACGCCGTACATCGCTTCGATCTCGCCTGCCGCGGCGGCGAGCGGCGTGCTCTGGAAGATCAGTGTGCGTCCCATCCAGTCCGCAACACTGGGTGGATTCACGGTTGTCGCAGGTTCGGGATCGCCGCCGCGCACAACCTGCGTTACTTCTCCGGCCGTTAGCTCGATGGTGGCGTCCGCGCCGCTCACCTCCACACGCCCTTCGATCACCGTCACGCGCGCACTGTCACCCGTCGTGCGGACCTCGAAACGGGTGCCCAGCACGCGCACTCCGCCCGCAGGCAACTCGACCACGAAGGGCGCCGCCGGGTCGCCTTCCACGGCGAAGAACGCGAGTCCATCGAGCCGGACCGATCGCGCGCCGGTCACGCGCAGGCGGCTTGCAGGGCCGAGGCGCACAACCGTACCGTCGTCCATGCGGACCGTTTCCGTCTGCTCCGCACCCGTCGCATACTCGAAGACCGCTTCATCGCTGGTCGGCGCGCGCTGACCGAGCACCAGCACGGCGGCGAGCGAGGCGGCCAGCAGCGCGCTCCCTGCAGCGAACGGCCACATCCTTCCGGCCCGCCGTTGCCCCCGCATATCCGTCGGAGCCTCGCCAAGGGAGGGCTGCACACGGCGCCACGCGGCATCCACGTCCCACGCCTGCTCGTCGCGCGCTGCCGCCAACCAGGCCTGCCGCGCTTCCGCGAGGACACGGGCATTCTCGGGCGCCTGGGCCCAGGCGTGCAGCTCCGCTTCGTCCGCCGCACTCGCCTCGCCGGCGAGGTGCCGCGCGATCAGCGGCCATACGTCGCGTTTCGTCATCCGCGCTCGTTTCGATCAGTGGTCTGGGTGTACGAAAGGAATACAAACGGGACGGCCGCTACCCCTACATGGCCGCGAGGAGGTCACTCCATGTAGGGCGCCAGCCGATCCCTCAGTAGCTTGAGAGCGCGACCGATCTGCGCTTCCACGGTTTTGCGGGAGAGATCCAGCGATTCCGCGATCTCGGCGTGACTGAGATGCTGGCTGCGACTCATGAGGAAGATCAGACGACAGCGGTCGGGGAGTGCGGCGATGGCGGCGGCCGCAGCGGCGGCCAGCTCGCTCGTTCGCACGCGCGCATCTGCACCGGGCCCCGCCGGGACAGGGGCATGCGCTTCGCGCACCGCCCAGTTCCGCTCGTACACAGCGCGACGGTTCCTGTTGATCGCCGCATTGCGGGCCGAGCGGTACAGGTAAGCACGCAGTGATGCATCCGGGTGCAGCCGTTCTCGCGCCTGCCAGAGTCGCAGCATCACGTCCTGCGCGAGCTCCTCCGCAACCGCGGCTTCCCTCACCTGCGACTGCAGGAACGAGCACAGGCGTCCGTACTCGGCGCGGAAGAGCGCCTCGAACGCTTGCGCATCACCGCCCCGGATCCGCGCTGCAAGGCCTGGCGGCGAAGCGACACTCAGTGGCGGATCGCCAGCCATCAGGGACTCATTGAGGGGTACACGATGAAGTGTAACCGCACTGCTACGGGAGCGCAAAATGGCTCTGACCCAGTCGCGCGGCGGCCTCCGCGCCGCCCGTGCAGCATGGTCCGCGCTACGGCCCCGCATCCGCGCTCGGGCGTCCTGGCCTGGCGTTCTTCACGTACTCGTCGAACCAGCCGATCCAGCGCGCCCACATGTCCAGGTTATTCTCGATCGCGCGCGGCGTGTGCGATTCGTACGGGTATACGTACAGCGCGGCCGTCTTGCCGAGGCTGGTCAGCGCCTGCATGAAACGCTCGGACTGGATCGGCCAGGTGCCGGAGTTGTTGTCGTCCGCACCGTGATACATGAGCAGCGGTGTGTCGATCTGATCGACCTTGAAGAATGGCGACATCTCGATGTACGTGTCCGGCGCCGACCAGAGATCGCGCCGCTCGGCCTGGAAGCCATTCGGCGTGAGCGAGCGGTTGTACGCGCCGTCGCCGGCGATGCCAGCGCGGAAGAAAGGCGTGTGCGCGAGCAGGTTGGCGGTCGCAAAGGCGCCATAGCTGTGGCCCCCGTGACCGATGCGGTCCATGTCCACCACGCCGAGTCGATCGACCGCGCGCATCGCACCGTACATCGCGCTCACCATGTTCGAGATGTATGTGTCGTTGTAGTTCTCGCCGATGATGGGTATGTCCGGATAGACCAGCGCGTATCCCTGCGTCAGCCAGAGCTCGGACCAGCGCAGCCAGGTCAGATGCGTGAACGCATTCCGGTTCCGTGCGCGGACAGCCGCACGCGTATACTCCTCCGTCGTCGTGTACTCGCGCGGATACGTCCAGAATACGGCCGGAACCCTGTCGCCCTCCTCGTAGCCGAGCGGCAGCGAGATGCGCCCCTGCACTTCGAGTCCGTCCTGCCGCACGAATGAGAAGTCGATTCGCTTCGCACGTGCCAGCTCGGGAAAGGGATTCTCGTTGCGGGTCAGGTTGACCAGTGTACCATCGCGCGTCCACAGGTAACTGTCCGGATACAGTGATACGGACTCGCGGCTCACGATCATCCGCTGCAGATCAGCATCGAGTGCGACGAGCGGGCGATCCCAGGTGCCCTTCTCACCTTCGAACAGGCGCGTCCGCGTCGTGTCGGCGAGTGACAGCCGATCCACGAACGGCTGGGGCCGGTAGTCGGCAGCGTACCCGTCACCACGCAGGTACACGGCGTCACCTGCCAACGTTATGAGCGCGTACTCCGCGCCATTCGTCGTTCGCTCCGTCCACAGCTCGCCCGGCAGCGTGAAGAGGCTGTCCGGGTCATGGAAAGCGACGATCACCTGGCGCTCGGCCGGCGCTGCGCCGAGCGCCCAGTGCACGAGCGCGCGACGCCCGCTCTTCGACACCGTCGCGAATGCGTGTGCGCCGTCGCGGCTGTATGCGACGCTGCGGATGTCGTCCTCACTCGTCGCCACCACTTGCGCGGCCGCCGTATCGAACGGCGGCGTGAGCAGCATCAGCTGGTCGTCTCCCGCGTCCTTCTTCACGAAGCTCAGCCCCGCGCCGTCCGGCCGCCACGCGAGATCGCGGAGTCCTCCGTTGTCACCGAACCCGCCGCCTTCCCGGAGCGCCTGCGCCTCGACGACCGCGACCCGATCGCCCTCGCGGTCCAGCACGACGGTCTTCGTCGGAAAGCCTCGATAGCTCGTAATGAACGAGAATGGCCGCTCGAGGAAGGTGGCGAGCACATGCCTGCCGTCGGCACTCAGCGCGATCGATTCGTAGATGCGCGGCGCACCGAGCGCGCGCGGCTCACGGCCCGGTGCGAGCTCCACGAGCTGCGAACGCGTGTAGTGCTCGAACAGCGCGGCGTCGTGACTGTCACGCAGCAGATTCGGGAAGGTGCGCGACGACGTCGCCTCCGGCCTCGTGAAGCGGACCGTCGGCCCGTCCGGCACCGGGCCGCGAACCGGCTCCGGACCCCGGTCCGCCGGCACCATCAGCGTCAGCAACGTGCCCTCCGGTGTCCACTGCAGCATCCGCGACGTTCGCACGCTCACCTCAGGCGAGATGTTCACATGCGCGGACGTACCGAGCGTAGCCAGAATCCGCGCCTCGCTCCAGCGGCTCGCGCGCCCGGTTGCGGACTCCGCAGTCCACACCTCCGTGCCCGTCGGCAGATGCGCCAGGAACGCGACCCGTCCCCCGTCCGGCGACCAGACCGGATCACTCACGAACGTGCCCGCTGGCAGCCGCACCTCACGAAAGCGCCGTCCAGTCAGGTCATAGATGCGCAGATCATTGATGCCGTAGGTATCCAGATGCCACAGCCGGTCAGTAGCCGGCCGCACCTCCAGCTCCGCCAGCCGGTACGTCGGCCGCGACATCAGCTCGAGCGTCGAGAGCTGCGTCGCGCGGGGAACCAGGAAGTACCTGCCGTCCGCCGTGGGCATGTCCAGCACCGCGAAGCTGGGATCCCGTGTGAAGTAGTCCGCAATCGGTGCAGGCGGCTCCGTGTAGCGTGCGTTCGCCTCGGCCACCGCCGGCTGCTCCACGGGAAGCACGCCCTGCGCTTGCCCAACCGTCGGAACGCCAACGAGAGCGAACAGAAGCGCGCCCGACAGACGCAGGCTGCGGGCGTGGAGGAAGGGCACCTTCATCGACTTTCTCCGGAACCGGGAGCAACGAAGCGGCTCGTCCCAAAGGATACGCTCGACCGCGATGTGGCAATGGCCGCGCTGCGATCCCCCGCAACACGGCCATCGATGTCGGCTTTACCACAGCCCGCACGACGGGCTAGTTCAGCAGCGGCTCGATCAGCTCCGCGAAGCTCGTGCGCGCCCGGTGCAGCCGGCTCTTCACCGTGCCCAGATTCACACCCGTGATCTCCGCAATCTCCTCGTAGCTCTTGCCCTCCAGCTCGCGCAGACGGAACACCAGCTTGTGATGCTCCGGCAGCTCCTCCACCGTCTGCTCCACGATCTGCTGCAGATACCGCTTCCGGTACTGGTCGTCCGGGCGCGCCAGCCCATCCTCGAACTGCAGCGGCCGGTGGTCCGGCTCCCAGTGCGTCGTCAGCTTCTGGAACAGCACGAGTGGACTGCGCGACCGGTTGCGCAACTCGTTCTTCGCCAGGTTCGAGCAGATCGTGTAGATCCACGTCGAGAACTTCTTCGTCTGGTCGAAACGATGCAGGTGTCGCGTCACACGGATGAACGCCTCCTGTACCAGATCCTCAGCGCGGTCGCGGTCCCCTGTCTTGCGTGCAATGAAATGCACCAGACGGTCATGATAGCGATCGTACAGCTCCGCAAATGCGCCCGGATGCCCCTCCAGGTGCGCAGCGACCAGCGCGTTATCTGTCA
The DNA here is from genome assembly GCA_964430275.1 of uncultured Gemmatimonadaceae bacterium. Classification (GTDB taxonomy): domain Bacteria; phylum Gemmatimonadota; class Gemmatimonadetes; order Longimicrobiales; family RSA9; genus DASTYK01. Next base: position 32 of record CAYSGF010000050.1, on the reverse strand, counting down.
TGTCCGAGAGCTTCTTCACCGCAGTCGCCAAA
>CAYSGF010000049.1:0-2863 GCA_964430275.1 uncultured Gemmatimonadaceae bacterium | reverse complement strand
ACCGCGCTCGCGATGCTGCACACAACCTGATGCGCTTCTTTGCTCACGAATCCTGTGGCAAGTGCACGCCGTGCAGAGTCGGTACGGCAAAGGCCGAAGGGCTGATGGCTGAGCGCCGGTGGAACCTGCCGCTGCTGACCGACCTCGCCCGCGTCATGACGGATGCGTCGATCTGTGGTCTGGGTCAGGCCGCGCCGAATCCGCTGCGCAGCGTCATGCGCTTCTTTCCGCAGGAGCTCGAGTCATGAGCGCCAGGGACCATGCACCGGGCAGCGTGTCGCCACGGCGGGACGAGAGCAATGGGCTGCACCCCGCCGGTCCGCGCAGCATGGAAACGCCGGTCGCGCAGCTCGAGGCACGGCTCGGCTACGGGCGGTACGCGCCCGACGGCGACAGCGTCCGCTTCGTGCTGGACGGGCGTGAAGTCGAGGCAACTGCCGACGAAACGATCCTGCAGGCCGCCGCACGACACGGGGTCGCCATCCCGCACCTTTGCTATACCGAAGGCATGCGGCCGGACGGCAACTGCCGCGCATGCATGGTCGAGATCGACGGCGAGCGGGTGCTGGCCGCCTCGTGCTGCCGCCGTCCGGCGCCCGGCATGCAGGTACGCACCGACAGCGACCGCGCGCGTCATTCCCAGCGCATGGTGGTGGAGCTGCTGCTCGCCGACACGGTGGCCGATTCGCAGCGTGCCGACAGCGAGTTGCTCGAATGGGCGACGCAGCTCGAGGTGCGACGGGCGCGCTTCAGAATGCGGCCGCAGCCGCCGCCCGACTTTTCGCACCCCGGTATGGAGGTCCGGCTGGCCGCATGCATCCAGTGCACCCGTTGCGTGCGCGCGTGTCGCGAAGTCCAGGTGAACGACGTGATCGGATACGCGCACCGCGGCAATGCGGCAAAGATCGTATTCGACTTCGACGACCCCATGGGCGAATCGACCTGTGTGGGCTGTGGTGAATGCGTGCAGGCGTGCCCGACCGGCGCGCTGGTGGCAGCGCTGCCGGCGGTGGTGAAGAAGATGTTCGTGGTGGAGTGACGAATTGGTGAATTGGTGAATTGGGGCACGGGTGTTCAGGCGGGGCCGGGAATCGAGGTGGTTGAAGGATGAGTGAGGATATGAGCAACAGAGGTACCGCAAGGCAGCCGCAGCCGGCGGACGCGAGTTCGACCGTGAATTCACGAATTCACCAATTCACCAATTCACCAATTTCGATCGCATCCCTCTGTCCGTACTGCGGCGTCGGCTGCCAGACGACCTTCCACGTCGCGGACCTGCCTGCGGGTTCGCACATCGTGCGGGTGACGGGGCGCAACGGCCCGTCGAATCTCGGGCGGCTCTGTGTGAAAGGGCGCTTCGGGTTCGACTATGTCCACCATCCGCAGCGGCTGCGCAGCCCACTGATCCGGCGCGAGGGTGCGCCGAAGGATCCGCAGGTGCTCGTCGATCCGGAGAAGGCGATGGCTGCATTCCGCGAGGCGTCGTGGGAAGAGGCGCTCGACCGGACGGCCGGCGGGCTGCGTCGCATCCGGGACGAGCACGGCGGCGGTGCGCTGGCAGGATTCGGCTCGGCGAAGGGGAGCAACGAAGAGGCGTACCTGTTCCAGAAGCTGGTGCGCGTCGGCTTCGGCACGAACAACGTGGACCATTGCACGCGACTCTGTCATGCATCGTCCGTCGCTGCGCTGATGGAGAATCTGAACAGCGGTGCGGTGTCGAATCCGGTTAGTGACGTGCAGTACGCGGATGTGATCTTCGTGATCGGTGCGAACCCGACCGTGAATCATCCGGTCGCTGCGACGTTCATGAAGAACGCAATCGAGCGGGGCACGCGGCTCATCCTCGCGGATCCGCGACGTACCGAGCTGGCGCGCCACGCGACGCACATGCTGCAGTTCCGGCCGGATACGGACGTCGCGTTGCTGAACGCAATGATGCACGTGATCATCGCGGAGGGCCTGGTCGATCGCGATTTCATCGCAACCCGCACGCGCGGCTTCGATGGACTGGTGAATACGGTGAAGGCGTACGCACCGGAAGCCGTGGAGGAGCTGACGGGCGTATCCGCGCAGGCGATTCGCGAGGCCGCACGCCTCTACGCGACGTCGCGCGCGTCCATGATCTTCTGGGGGATGGGCATCTCGCAGCACGTCCACGGCACGGACAACTCGCGCTGCCTCATCTCACTCGCGCTGATGACGGGACAGATCGGACGGCGCGGTGCGGGCCTCCATCCGCTGCGTGGCCAGAACAACGTCCAGGGCGCAAGTGACATGGGGCTGATTCCCATGGTCTACCCGGACTACCGCTCGGTCGAGGACGCGGACGCGCGCGCGTTCTTCGAAGCGCTCTGGGGCGTGTCGCTCGATCCGAAGGCGGGTCTGACAGTCGTCGAGATCATGCAAGCCGCGAAGCGTAAGCAGATCCGGGGCATGTACATCATGGGCGAGAACCCGGCGATGTCGGATCCCGACCTCGAGCACGCGCGTGCTGCGCTCGCCGCCCTCGACTGCCTGGTCGTGCAGGACCTCTTCCTGACGGAAACAGCGAGCCTCGCGGACGTCGTCCTGCCTGCGAGTGCGTTTCCCGAGAAGACCGGTACGTTCACGAATACCGACCGGCGCGTACAGCTCGGACGCACTGCGCTCGCCATGCCGGACGGCGTGCGTCAGGACCTCGACCTGATCCAGGAGATCGCACGGCGCATCGGCCTCGACTGGAGCTACGCCGCCGCGGCCGACGTGTGGGCGGAGATCCGCCAGGCGGTGCCGAGCTGCGCGGGCATCACCTGGGAACGTCTCGAGCGCGAGAGCGGCGTGACGTACCCGTGCCGCAACGAGGGCGATCCGGGTGAGGAAGTCA
>CAYSGF010000048.1:0-3086 GCA_964430275.1 uncultured Gemmatimonadaceae bacterium | reverse complement strand
GAGAAGGTATGAGGGGTCTTGTCGCGATGGTGGTGGCTTCGATGTTTGCGGGGATCGGATGTGCGGATCCTGCTGGGGTCGAGGAGGAGCGAGTGCGGGTGGAGCCGCGCTCGGAGGTGCTGCGTGTCAGCAACGGGCGGGCGGAGCCGATCTACGTGTTTGCCATCGATCAGGAGTGGGCGGCCGCCGCGATCTGGGCGATCTGCACGGATCCCGTCGAGTGCGACCAGGTTGCGCCGCTGGAGGCGGCGTCGTTTCCGATGCCCGCGGGTGACGCCGCCCGGGTGATTCTTTACTGGTGGCACCTCGTGCCGACCGATGACGGCTTCGAGGCGGATCGTGTGCGTGCGATGGTCGTGCGGCGGTGACGCAAGCTTCGAACACGGCCGGCGCGCCGCGGCTGGGCGGCGTCCTCGAGGCGTCGGTGTACGGCGCCGACCTCGGCGCGCTCGAGGCATTCTACGTCGACGTCTTCGGGATGGAGCCGATCGCGCGGGCGGAGGGGCGCAACGTCATGCTGCGGTGCGGGCACTCCGTCGTCATCCTGTTCGATCCGGATGTGACCGACCAGGAGGGCGGGAAGATTCCGCCGCATGGTGCGCGAGGCGCGGGCCACGTCGCACTCATCGCTGCCGATCAGGACATTGCGCGCTGGCGATCGCATTTCGGAGCGTGCGGCGTCGCGATCGAGCGGGAAGTCGAGTGGCCCGATGCGGGGACGTCGCTCTATGTACGTGATCCCGCGGGCAACAGCATCGAGGTCGCGCCGGCGTCACTGTGGGGTGGGATCGGGCGCGGGATGCTGCGGCGGGATTGAAGGTGGCTCGCGCCGCGCGGATCGGTCGCCGCGCGGCGCGAATCAGCCCTCAGTTCACGCGCTCGAAGATGATGCCGCGCGCCCGACCGTTGCCGACCACCAGCCTCGTGATCTGGCCGGCCGCGTTGCGCTCGAACGTGGCGTCCGAGAGCGGGAAGCCGCCCGTAAACGAATCCGGGTCCTTGCCGGGCGCGAGCACGACGTCGTCGAAGCGGCGGTGCCGGATCACGAGGTGGTCCTCGTCGATCTCCACCGTGTAGAACGTCTCCAGCTCCTCACTGAAAAAACGTCCGGTGTATTCGGCGAGCTCCTCCGCGCTCGGGCTCCACTCCTCCCCCTCCATACGCGTCGCACGGTGGTTCCCGTTCTGGTGCAGGACGAGGTGTGTGACCTCGTTGTCCTCATCGCGATGGAACGTAACACTGGCAGGTACGCCGACGAGTGTGAACGTCGTATCGGATGTGGGCTCGAGCTCGAAGCGCGGCTGTCCGGGCAGCTGGCCGAAGATCGAGTCGCCCTCGCGGACGAACGTCAGCGTGACCGTGGGCATCTGGTCCAGTGCATAGCGCCCTGCCAGCTCGTCGAACGACGCGGGATCCCAGGACTCCGGGTCGAACGGTCCGGCCACCTGCTCGGCCGGGGCGTCGGACTCGGCATCCTCCGCCTCGAGCACGTCGCCGAAGAACGCCTCGGCGATCTGCGTCGGGATTCCGCCCGAGAAGGTGGCATTGTTGCTCAGCACGACCACACCGCCGCGCACCTCGGGGAAGGTCATGAAGGTCGACCGGTGCGCGATGTCGGAGCCGCCGTGATGGATCCGCCGCAGCCCGCGGAACTCGTCGATGAAGAGCCCGTAGCCGTATCCCGTCGTGTCGCCCGACGTCAGTGTGTTCGGCGTCGTCATCGCCTCGATCACGGCTCTGCCGCCGAGCCGGCCCGTCTGCAGGTTGTCGATCCAACGGGCGAGGTCGCCGACGGTGGTGTAGATGCCGCCGGCGCCCGCCGATGCGCCCAGGTCCGACGTCTCGCGGAACCCGCCCTCCGGTGCAGGGAAGTATCCCTGCGCGCGGTCCTCGATGATCTGGTTCGGCGTCATCCGGACTGCCGTGTGCTCCATACCGAGCGGGAGGAACACGTTCTCGCGCATCCACTCGCCGAACGGCGTGTCCGTCGTCCGCTCGACGACCATGGAGAGCAGGCCGAACGCCGTGTTGTTGTAGTTGAACTCCGCGCCCGGATCGTTCTGCAGCTCCGGCTGCCGCTGCACGATCTCGATGACCTCGGAACGGTCGATGTAGTCGGCGTTCAGCACCATCCTGCCCGTCAGTGCGAGCGTGTTCACGAACTCGCGGTACCCGCTGGTGTGCGTCAGGAGGTGACGGAGCGTGACCGTCTGGCCGAAGTCAGGCAGCTCGGGAATGTACTTGCGGACGTCGTCGTCCAGCGACAGCAAGCCCTGCTCCTTCAACAGCATGATCGCGAAGCCCGTGAACTGCTTCGACGTCGACCCGATGTTCGTCCTCGTGTCGGCCGTGAACGGCACGTCGTGCGACAGGTTCGCCATGCCGTAGCCGCGCGCAAAGACCAGGCGGCCATCACGCACGACGCCCACGACACCCCCCGGCACGTCGCCCGAGTAGGCGACCATGAGCTGGTCGACGCGCGCTGCCGGCTCGCTCGCGATCGGCTCGACCCGCAGCAGCTCGATCGCATACGAGCCGGCACTGTCCTCCGGAACCGCAAGCTCGATCCGGTACTCGCCGGCCGAATCCGCGTCGAAGTGGATCCGCTCCGCCTCCCGCGGCGCCCCGTTGATGCGACGCACCACGTCGCCCGCCGGACCGCGCACCGTGATCCGCACGTCGACCGTCCGCTGGTCCACCTCGCCGTACACGAACCGGCCGGCCTCGAGAGCGATCGTGAAGACGTGCATGGCGCCGGCCGGGATCGAGTCGGTCACGGCCCGGTCGACCGCGATCGGCCGCGTCGTCGTGTCCGCTACCTGCGCGACGAGCGCGCCGGGCGCGAGGATGGCCAGCAGCAGCAGCGTGGCACACGCCGTGATTCGTCTTGTCATTAGACCGGGGAGTCTGGGATGAGCGTATGTTTCGGGCGGTGCCGGAGGGCACGGTACCATAATATGTATACAACCGCTGCGGCGCTACGCTTCACGGCGTAAAGCTGGCGACAGGGCGTTCCGCGGTGACGGACGGAGGTGGGACAGCGAGATTGACCTTGGCGTACCCGAGGATCGCGTCGCCTTCCACGG
>CAYSGF010000047.1:0-5213 GCA_964430275.1 uncultured Gemmatimonadaceae bacterium | reverse complement strand
CCCGTCGCGGCCGATCACGGTGGCGACTTCGCCGACCCGGACATCCGGCACGGAAGAAATGTCTACCACCGTCATGTCCATCGAGGTCCGTCCGAGGAACGGGACCCGCCGGCCGCGCACGAGGGCCTCGGCCCGGCCGGCCAGCCGGCGCGGAAAGCCGTCGCCGTAGCCGAGCGGCAGTGTCGCCCACCGCTCCCACGCCCGCGCCGCATGCTGCGCACCGTATCCAACGGTGCTGCCGGGCGGCGCCTCCTTGATGCGCACGATGCGCGCACAGAGCGAGATCACCGGCCGTGGCGCCTCCACCCCGTCCACCCCAGGCGCCGGATTCCCGCCGTAGAGAAAGATCCCGGGGCGCACCGCGTCCGCCGCGTACTCCGGCCAGCGCAGGATCGCCGCACTGTTGCACGCGTGCAGGAGCAGGTCCTCGCGCGAGAAGGGGAGCTGCGCGATCGCATCCTGGAAGCGCTCCCACTGCGTTGCCGTCGCCGTCGGATCCGGTGCATCCGCGCTGTGGAAATGCGTGTAGACGCCCCGCAGCCGGACCTTGTCGCCGAGCCGCTCGCGCAGCACGGACGACCAGGAGCCGCTCTCGCGCCAGTCGAAGCCCGCGCGGCCCATCCCCGTGTCCACCTCGAGATGGGCGTCCAGCGGCCCGTGCCGAAGCGCTGCATCGCGCCAGCGGTCCACCCCCTCGAGATCCGAGAGCGTCGCCGTGAGGCGCGCCGCCGCCGCCAGCTCGACGGACGCCGGCGGAAGCGGCGAGAACACGATGACGGGCCGCTCCACACCAAGGCCACGCAGCTGCACCCCTTCCGCCGCCGTCGCGACGCCGTAGGCGAGCGGCTCGAGCGGCTCGAGCGCGCCAATGCACCGCTCCGCGCCGATCCCGTACGCATCCGCCTTCACCATCGCGATCACGCCCGCACCGCCGGCCCGTGCCCGGATCGTCTCGAAATTCGCGCGCACGGCATCGGGATCCACCTCCACCCAGGCGCGTGCGCGTTCGTTCGCCTCCATACCGTTCCTGACCGATTCGCAAAGGGCCCGGGCCCGGGCCCGGGGCCGGGTCCACGGCAAAGCGGGGCAACATAGACGCCCTCCACGGGTGCCGCAACCGCAACGAACAGCGGAACTTGCAGGCGCCTGTTAGGTTCCCCGGCACGTGTTCACAGCGAGAACGCACGATGACAGAGCCGCGCACTGACAGTGAGACGAACGAGGAGCACGCTGCTCCAACCTTCGACCGGGCACTCGGGCTCGTGCGCTTCCTGCGCGCACACTGTCCCTGGGACGCCGAACAGACGCCCACGTCGCTGCTGCCGTATCTCCTCGAGGAGGCACACGAGGTCGCGGACGCGGTCGCCGACGGCGATGAGCCCCTGCTCGCGAAGGAGCTCGGCGATCTGCTGCTGAACGTGGCGTTCCAGTCGGTGCTCGCTGAGGAGCGTGCGGCGTTCACGGCGGAAGACGTCGTCGCCCGGCTCGAGGAGAAGATGCGGCGGCGCCACCCGCACCTCTACGGCCTCGGCCCGCCGCAGGACTGGGAGACGCTGAAGGCGCAGGAGCGGGCCGCGGAATCCGCCGACGATGCGGCTGACGCCTCCGTCCTGTCCGGCCTTGCGCGCGGTCTCGAGCCGCTCTCGCGTGCGCACCGCATTCAGGACCGCGTCGCAACCGTCGGGTTCGACTGGACCAGCGCGCACGGCGCATTCGAGAAGGTGGCCGAGGAGATGGAGGAGGTGCGCGAGGCGCTTCAGGCCGGGACGTCGCCTGCGCTCGAGGAAGAGCTCGGCGACCTGCTGTTCGCCGTCGTGAACCTCACGCGCCTCGCGGGCGTGCATGCGATGCGCGCACTACAGCGCGCGAACGAGAAGTTCATCCGTCGCTTCGAGGGATTGGAGCAGCTCGCGCGCGAACGTGGTGTCCGCCTCCCCGACGCGACGCTCGACGAGCTGGAAGCGCTGTGGATCGCCGTGAAGCAGAGCGAGCGCGCCTGAGCGATCGTGAGCTGCGCGCACGCCGCGCGACCGAAACGTCGCCTGCGCAGGGCCGATTCCACAGCGCATCGGGCGGGCATGTCTTCTGCAGCCCTCGCACGACGGGCTTCAACAGGAGATACCCAGCATGCGCACCGCCGCTTCCCTGCTGCTCGCACTGACCTTCGCCTGCGCCTCCTCGGCGGGGTCGGGCGCATCGGATGTCACGCTGCGCGCCGACGCCGATGCCGACGGCAGCACCACGCTCACGCTGCACAACAACTCCAGCGAGACGGTCGGCTACAACCTCTGCACAAGCGTCCTCCAGGAACGGACATCCCAGGGGTGGGAGGTGGTCCCCGAGGACCGCGCATGCACCATGGAGCTGCGGACCCTGCAGCCCGGCGCGCAGGCCGATCAGTCCATCGAGCTGCCGGCCGAAGCCGACGGTCAGGTGCGCTTCAGCACGACCGTCGAGCTGATGGATTCCGGCGAACGCGTCACCGTGGTGAGCAATCCGCTGACGGTGGAGTGAACGTCGTCCGGGCAAACAGGGGCGCCCCGCGGGGCGCCCCTGCAGCCGTCAGTCGCTACCCCTGCAAAGCGGGCAGCTGCAGGCGCTCTCGCACGGAGCGGGTGTGATGACGATCATCATCAGCACCTCCAGGTCAGGGTTCACGAGGCCGCCGGTCGTCGGGGCCTCCACCTTCAATCCTGAGCACTGAAGCGGACTTCAGGGCAACCCTCATCTCGCCCGGTTTACCTGAAGCCGACTTCAGGGGTTATGCTTGTACCATGGATGAGCTCGGCATCGGCCGGCTGGCCGTCGGTGCGGGAGTCACTCCCGAAGCGATCCGCTACTACGAGCGCGTAGGCGTGCTGCGTGCGCCCAGGCGCAATGATGTGGGGCAGCGGCGCTATGAGCCGCGGGTCCTGGACGAGCTGCGGCTCGTGAAGGCGGCGCAGTCGGCCGGCTTCACACTCGCCGACATCGCGCGCCTCCTCGAGCTGACACGCGCAGAGCCAACTCCCTGCCGGGACATGTGCGGCCTCGTGGAGGAACAGATCGGTCGCCTGGACGAGCGGCTGCGTGAGCTCGCCACCGCACGCGACCGCCTCGCCGATGCGCTCGCCGCCTGCGAGCCCGCCGCCGAGTGCGTCGTCGCCGACCGCCTGCTGGGCGAGCACTGAGCCGCAATCCGCACGAGCAACGCGAAGGGTAGCTACCCCACCCTTGCCCGTACCCCTGCACCCTGATCCGTACCCCCGGGCCCAGGCCCGGGGCCCGGGCCCCGGCCCGCAGTACTCACCTCACGGGTAGATCCGATTGATCATACGCGGGAACGGAATCATCTCGCGGATGTGCGGGCGCCCCGTGATCCACGCGACCGTGCGCTCGATGCCGAGGCCGAAGCCGGCGTGCGGGAAGGTGCCGTACTTCCGCAGGTCGAGGTACCAGCGGTAGCTCGCCTCGGGCAGACCTTCCTCCCGGATACGCGCGAGCAGCCGGTCATGGTCGTCTTCGCGCTGGCTGCCGCCGACGATCTCGCCATAGCCCTCCGGCGCAATCAGGTCGTTGCACAGCACCGTGCGCGGATCGTCGGGATTCTCCTTCATGTAGAAGGCCTTCGCCGCCTTCGGATAATTCATGATGAAGACGGGGCGGTCGTGCATGTCGCCGAGGATCGTTTCGTCGGGCGCGCCCAGGTCGTCCCCCCACTTGATGTCGCTGCCCTTCTCCTGCAGGATCGTCACCGCCTCGCCGTAGTCCAGTCGGACGAACGGCGGCTTCACCGCCTCCAGCTTCGTCAGGTCCCTCTCGAGCACCACCAGTTCGTCACGACAGCGCGTGAGCGCGCGTTCCACGATGTAGGAGACGAACTGCTCCTGCAGCGCCATGTTCGCTGCGGAGTCGTTCCATGCGACTTCCGGCTCGACCATCCAGAACTCGGTCAGGTGCCGCCGCGTCTTCGACTTCTCGGCGCGAAACGTCGGACCGAAGCAGTAGATCTTGCCGAAGGCTGCGGCCGCGGCTTCACCGTAGAGCTGACCCGTCTGGGCGAGGTACGCCTGATCCTCGAAGTAGTCGACTTCGAACAGTCCCGCCCCGCCTTCACCGATGGCGCCTGTCAGGATCGGCGTGTCGATGCGCGTGAAGCCGCGATCGTAGAAGAAATCGTGGATCGCCTGCTCGACCTCGTTGCGCACGCGCATGATCGCGCGCTGCTGCTGCGAGCGCAGCCAGAGGTGGCGGTGGTCGAGCAGGAAGTCGACGCCATGCTCCTTCGGCTGGATCGGGTACTCGTCACTCGCACCGATAATCGTCAGGTCCTCGAGCGAGATCTCGTAGCCGCCGGGTGCGCGGGCATCCGCACGCACCGCGCCCGTGACGTGCACGCTCGCTTCCTGGGTCAATGCCTGGAACCGCGACCACGTCTCCTCACCGACTTGCTTCTGGACCACCACGCACTGCACGATACCAGTGCCGTCACGCACGACGATGAAGCCGACCTTGCCGTGCGTGCGGACCGTCTGGACCCAGCCGCGGACGGTCACGGTCGCACTCTCGTGCTGACCGAGATGAATGATTTCGCTGATCGTCGCCATGCAGGCTGAACTACCTCGAATTGCCTTGGAGTTGCGAGGGCTGGAGAAGCTAGACACGGTGCGGAAGGGTGTCAATTCGATGACCGGCGTCGCATCAGCGCTGCTCGCCCTGGCTGCCTGCTGGACGCCGCCGCGTACGGTGCCGGCGCTGCCGGCGCCGCTGCCCGCCGAGGGTGATGCCGTTGCGGAGACGCAGTTCCCGGGACTGTCCGCACCGCTCGATCCGGTGGAGGCCTGGCGCGTCGATGCGGGGCGGGGCTTCATCGGCGCACCCCGGGTCCGCACGCACGTCGCGGTCTCCGCACACACGGGCCGCGAGGTGACCGTCCGCTCGACCGTCGATGGTGATGCGTACTGGCGCCGTCGCTTCCGCACGCCGGTCACGGGCCTCACCGTCGCCGACGGCGTGGTGTACTTCGCGGAGCGCGCCAACCGCGGAACCGTGCATGCGATCGCGCTCGAGAAGGCGGATGTCGTGTGGACCGCGCGCGTACGGCAGGCGCGCTTCGCGCCTTCCGTGCTTGCGGGGAACGTCGTTTTCAGCACGGATGGCGGCGAGCTCGTCGCATTCGATGGCGCAGGCGACGAGACGTGGCGCACGCCACTCGGCGCCGCGCATGCCCTGCC
>CAYSGF010000046.1:0-6174 GCA_964430275.1 uncultured Gemmatimonadaceae bacterium | reverse complement strand
CACCGGCGTCTACGGCTTTCCGGTCGAGCGAGCGGCCAGCATCGCCGCTGCAACGGCAGTACAACGCCCTCGCGGGCCGCGCCTACGACGCACCCCACGGCTCATCGGCCGTCGGCCCATACATCGACGGCACCGGGATGTCGAGCAGTCGCAGGTACACGCCGAGCTGCGCGCGGTGGTGCACCAGGTGATTGATGTGCTGTCGCACGACCCGCTGCCGCGGCATGGTGAACAGCACGGTGCTGCCCATCTTCAGCGACCACGCGACGGACAGGTCCTCTTCCTTCGTCTCGCGGATCGCCGTACGCGCTTCCTTCACCGCCTCGTCGAAGCGCGCGAGCAGCGTCTCGGTCGTCTCGTTGGTGTAGCCCGGCGACGACGCCAGGTCGATCTGCGTGTCGCGCAGCGTCGGCGCGATCCAGCCCGGCATCGACGACACGAGCTGGGCGAGGTGCGCGAGCGAGAATGACTTCGGATGGGGCTTCCAGTCACCCCGATCCGACGGCACGCGCTCGAGCGTGCGACGCGTGGCGTCCATCTCCTCGTCGAACTCCGGTAGCAGGTCCTGAAGAAAGCTCATGGGTGGTCCTTTCCATGGTCGTGAGACGTGCAAGGTCGTGCGATGCGCCCGATGGGCCCGATGGGCCCGATGGGCCCGATGCGCCCGATGGGCCCGATGGGCCCGATGGGCCCGATGCGCCCGATGGGCCCGATGCGCCCCCCCGATGGGCCCGATGGGCCCCAATGTTAACTACGGGACCTGCCGGACGGCGAGCGCCTGCGCCACTGCGATCAGAACGGCCTCGGGCTCGCGCGTCACCTGATGCCATGTCATGCGCAGGACGCCGAAACCGGCCGCGCCGAGCAAGGCGTCCAGGCGCCGGTCGCGCTCGAACGCTCCCCGCGACGAGTGGAACGCGAATCCGTCGATCTCCGCGATCAGGCGTTCGCGCCGCCACAGGAAATCCACCTCGTATCCCTGGACGATGACGTTCGCCTCGGGTCTGGGCAGCCGTGTCCTCCGCAGGAGCGAAAGGAACCGGGCTTCCGCCTCCGAGCGCGTGAACGTCGGTGAGCCGCCGTCACCCACGATTGCGCGGAGCACCTTCACGCCGCGTCGTGCCGGATGCCGATCGAGCAGTCGCAAGATCGACTTGCGGTCGGCCAGGCCCTTGCGTTCCGCACGCGCAACTGCGCTCTCCAGCGCCCGCGCATCGAGCACCGCGGCGAGGTCGAGCAGCGTGCGTGCTGGAGTGGTGAGAGGAAGATTGTCGTGGTGCGTCACTTCGTCGTCGAACAGGGTCGAGATTCTGTGCACCCGTACGCCTGGTCCAGGTGCGCGCCGTCCTGAGCGCACGCTGATCTCGACCGGACTCAGAGGCGCGGTAGCGTGAAGCACTCCCCATGGCACAGCAGCACTGCAGTAGCTGAGTACCGCGTCCTGGCCGCACGCGAGGACGGCGGCCATCGCAGGCTCGTGTGCCGATACGACCGCGCCAGTGCGATACACCCCGGGGTAGAGCCTGCGGAGTCGTCCCTGCCTGAGCCGGTACTCGATCCGGTGCACCGGCACACTCGCCGCGATGAGCTGATCCCGCGTCACGACGCCATGCTGCTGCGCCGCGATCTGCGTGATGCGTGCATCGATATCGACCGGCGCAGCGGAACCCATGTGCGCATTCGCGGCGGCGTGCGCATCCGTAGCTCTGGCCGTCCGATGCGCGCGTGGTGCAGGTGTTGGAAGACGCCGCATGCCATACTTCCGGGCTGGGACTGAGCGCCTGGCGCCGGACCGGGAGTGGCGCCGGCCCGCGACGATTACCGGTGCACGTACCACTCGCGCGGCGGACTGCATCGAGTGTACGCCAGCCGGCGATTATTGCCGGTGCATGGCGACCCCTCGCCGGCGTCGGCTGCCGGCCGAAGCTCCGACGCCCCGCTTCGCGCCGGCGCCGCCCCGCTTCGCGCCGGCGTCGCCCCGCCCCTCGCTTCGACCCTGCGCCAACGCTGCGTGCCATAGCACGCCGAACTGTGCACCGATCCAGCGGGCGCTGCGATAGCAGGTCGGGGCGTCGAGCTCCCCGCGCGCGGCCCACGCCACCCAGCGGCGGCGCAGGCACGACAACGCCCCCGCGAAGTGATTCACGGGGGCGTAAGTCCATCCACTTACCACGAGCAGCGCCGTGATCGCCGTGACGCAATGCGCGTAATGCGAGTCCGGCCGTCGCTCGGCAATGCGCGCGGATCGCGGCCAGCGATCGATTCGCGACCGCCGCAGTGATGGCCGTTGCAGCTTTCCCCGCGATTATCGTGGCCAACACTGCACGCATGACCCGGCGCACCGACCGTTGCAGCCTTCCCCACACCCGCCGCCCCGCCGCACCTACCCCTCCGGCTTCACCTCGCGCGCGGTCGGGAACGCCGGCACCGGATACGGTCCCACCTTCGCCGGTGTCGATTCGCTCGCCCAGAAGTCTTCGGGCTGATCACTGACCGGCACCTGGTTCTCGACGGGCTTGAGCCCGTGCTTCAGGTATGCGGCAATGGCGCGGAGGTCGTCGTCGGACATGTGTCGCCAGGCGAGCCACGGCATGGTCGGCGCGAGGAACCGCGGCTGGCTGGGGAAGTGGGGGCCGCCCGCCGCGATCGCGGCGTCGGGTGCGAACTCGGGTTTCAGCCCGAAGCGCAGGGCATTGACGAACTGCTGCTCGGAGTAGCGGCCTGTGCCGGTCGTCGCGTGCGGGGTCAGGTTGCTCGCGTAGGTGCGAAAGCAGGGCGTCGCCTGCGGATCGATGACGCAGGCTCCGAACAGGAACGGCATGTCGGGGCCGGGCGAGCCGACGAGCCACCCGGGCGCGGCGGGGTTGACCCAGCCGCCGTGGCAGTCTCCGCACGAGTGCTGAATCACGACGTGGCGACCGCGCAGCACCAGGTCGCGCAGCGCGGCCGGCGGCTCGACCTCGTTCGCGGTAGGGAAGGGCGGTGCAGGGTGGGCGCCCATCGCCTCTTCCGTATAGGTGCTCGCCCAGAAGTCGGGCGGCCCCTCGCTGTCGGCGACGCGGTGGCTCACGGGCTTCACGGCGTGCTTCAGGTACGCCGCGATCGCCCACAGGTCCTCGTCGGGCATGTGTCGCCATGCGGGCCACGGCATGGGCGGCGCCAGGTACTTCGGATGCTCGGGGAAATTGCCGACGCCGGGTGTGGTCGACGTGATCTCCAGGTCCGCCGTTTCGCCGGGTCGCAACCCGAAGCGGAGCGCATTGAAGATCTGGCGTTCACTGAAGCGGCCCAGTCCGGTCGTGTTGTCCGGTGTCAGGTTGCGCGGGCGAGTGCGAAAGCACGGCGTTGCGCCTGCCTGGAAGGCGCAGGGTCCGATGAGGAACTCCTGCTCGGGGGCATTCATGCCGATCATCCACCGCTCGTCGGCGGGATCGAGCGTGCCGCCGTGGCAGCCGCTGCATGCGTGCTCGAGCGTGAGCGCGCGGCCGCGCAGGATCTGATCGGCGTCGTGCGCGTGCGCGTCGTGCGCCGCTGACCAGCCGGCGGCGCTATCCCCTTCCGGCGCGTCGGCGGGTGGCGCGGCGTCGCGACTGAACGCCGCAATGCCGGAAAGGGCGAGGACGAGAACGAATGCGGCGAGGAAGGGGCTGCGCGCGGTACGACCCGACGTAGGCACCATACTGGCCTCTCTCATCTGACCTCGAGGATTCCCATCATGCCGTTCTCCTCGTGGTCCAGAATGTGGCAGTGGAACATCCATTTACCGGTGTAGTCATCGAAGCGGACGATGAAGCGCACGGTCTCGTGCTTCGGCACGTTGACGGTGTCCTCCCAGCGCGTCTGATCCACGGGCACGCCGTTGCGGTCGAGCACCTGGAACTGGAACCCGTGCAGGTGGAACGGGTGGTCCATGCCGACGAGGTTCTCGATGCGCCAGATCTCGGTGGCACCGAGCGTCGTCTGCTCGTCGACACGCTGCATGTCCATGGGCCGGCCGTTCAGGAACCCCTGCGTCATCGCGATCGTGCGCACCGCGCTGACGGCTGTGGTGTCGAGCCGCGTGATCGGACGCAGCGTCGCGGGCAGCGCCGCCGCTGGCAGTGCCGGCTCGTTCGTGTAGCGGACTGTCAGGAGCTCGCGCGTTCGCTCCCAGTCGGCCGGCCGCGTCTGCGGGATGTAGCGGTCATAGGGCAGGTCCTGCAGCACGGTCACGTCACCGGGCTCACCGGTCGCGCGCACCAGCACCTCCGCGCGCTCCGAGCTCGCGAGCAGGATCTCGTCCGTTTCCACCGGGTGCTCGAAGAGGCCGCCGTCGCTGCCGACGTGCAGCAGGCGATGTCCGGGAATCGCCAGCCGGTAAACCCGTGCGGCGGAGGCGTTGATTACGCGCCAGCGCTGCACGGAGCCGGCACGCATCGCCAGGGTCGGCGCGCGCTGGCCGTTGACGAACAGGACGTCGCCTTCCCATCCGTTCTCGAAATCGATGCGACCCTGTGGCGAGGAGCGCGGCGGCATGTCGATGGCGCCGTCCGGCAGGAACCGTCCGTCGGCCAGGATGATGAGCTTCTCTTCGACGTCCGGCAGCGGATCATCGGCGGCGCGGACGATGAGCGCGCCGTAGAGTCCCTTCGACACCTGGTAACGCGTCCGGTGATGCGGATGCGGATGGTACCAGTACGTGCCGGCCGCGCCGCGCGGAATCGTGAACTCGAAGACGGCTTCCGCGCCGGCCGCAACGGGATGGAAGGGACTGCCGTCGGCCGCCCAGGGAACGTGCAGCCCGTGCCAGTGCACGGTCGTCTCTTCCGGCAGGTCGTTGCGGAAGCGGATGATGACGCGGTCGCCTTCGCGCACCTCGAGTGTCGGGCCCGGCACCGTCCCGTTGTAGGCCCAGGCTTCGGTCGTCGGGCCGGGCGCGAGCGCGAGCCGGGCCGGCGCTGCCGTTAGCTCGACTTCCACGGTGCCGGGCAGCCGCGAGCGGTTCGGCAGGACCGCAGGCACGCTTAGCGTCTCGATCACAGGCCGGTCGACATCGGCCGCCAGCGCCTGCGCATCCGAGGACGCGGGCTCCTGGACCATGGCGGAGCCGGCCAGAGCGATCAGTGTCGCTGCAGCGGTAAACATGGTGATGTCCTTCAGAGAGTACCGCGGGCGAGAGGCAGTCGCGGCGAACCCAAGCTTCAACGCGCGTGCTGTAAACGCAACGGTGGCAGCATTTCGCACGCACCTGCGGGGGTTCCGGTATCCGGGGGCGGCAGCAGCGATCCCCTGCTGGCGTTGCGAATGGAACGGCGATGACGGAACGTAGGGTGGAGCAGAGAGGACAGCAGACTACGCGGCACAAGGGAAAGCCTGCAGCCGTCGAACGTCCATCACCGGAGCCAGCCATGCGACGTGATCCCCCAGCTTCCGCCGCACCGCTGCTGACATGCGTAGTGACCGTGAGCACCGCTCTCGCCGGAGCGGCTACCGCATTCGCCCAGGACGCGACCACGCTCGCCCGCACCGACTCCATCTTCGCCGCCATGGACACGCCGACCACGCCGGGCTGCGCCGTTTCCGTCATGCAGCAGGGCGCCATCGCCTTCGAGCGCGGCTACGGCATCGCGAACCTCGAGTACGGCATCCCGATCACGCCGCAGTCCGTCTTCCACGTCGCGTCGGTCTCGAAGCACTTCACCGCGATGGCGATCGAGCTGCTGGTGAACGAGGGCCGAGTCTCGTGGGACGACGACGTCCGCACCTACGTGCCGGAGGTTCCTGACTTCGGTGAGACGATCACGCTCCGCCACCTCGTGCATCACGTGAGCGGCATTCGCGACCAGTGGAACCTGCTGAGCATGGCGGGCTGGCGCTGGGAGGCGGACGTCGTCACCCAGACGGACGTGCTCGACATCACGGCGCGGCAGACGTCGCTCAACTTCGCGCCCGGCGAGCGCTACCTCTACAGCAACACCGGCTACACACTCCTCGCCGTGGTCGTCGAGCGGGTGAGCGGACAGTCACTGCGGGAATTCGCCGAGGAGCGCATCTTCGAACCACTCGGCATGGAGCAGACACACTTCCATGACGACCACCAGAGCATCGTACGCAACCGCGCGTACGCGTATGCACCCGACGATGAGGGGCTGTACGGACTCAAGCAGTCCATCCCCGACTTCGACGTCGTCGGCG
>CAYSGF010000045.1:0-7404 GCA_964430275.1 uncultured Gemmatimonadaceae bacterium | reverse complement strand
CCTCGAGGATGCGGGCCGCGACGGATTCGGCATCAGCGCTACGCCGTTGCAGACGCGTACGCTCGATCAGCCATCCGGCGAGCACGCCCACGAGGGCGGCGCCGACGGCGATCGCGCCGATCAGCAACGGAATCTCCATGATCTCTCCAGCAAGGCGGCCGGCGGCCGCCGCGGTAGGCGACGTCTAACTGGTTGCGATGCTTGACGCTGCGGGGCGTTGTGGAACCGCGCTGCGCCCTTGCGCGCAAACTAGCGGGCGCTAGCGAGGAGCCGCAAGGTCGGACGGCTCCAGGCGGGCGCGCACATCGGCCGTGAGGCGGCCGACCATCTGGCCGATCTGCTCGCGCAGCGCGTCCGTCTCGCGGCGCGCCTGGAACAGCTGATCCGTCAGCGAGAGGGCCGCGAGGATGGCGGCCTTGTGGGTCTGGATGAGGGCGCTGCCCTGCAGGATCTCCTTGATCGTGCGGTCCACCTGGGCGGCGCAGTCGCGCGCGTACTCGGGCGTCGTGTCCGCCCGCAGCGTGTACTCCTCGCCGGCGATCTCGACCGTGACGACGCTCTTCGAGGGGTTGTCGCTCATCGGTCGGCCTCCAGGAAGTTGAGCCGCGCAGCGATCCGCTCGACGACGGCGTTGGCGCGGGCGAGCCGTTCGATGAGATCGCGGTTCTCGCGCTCGAGCGAGGTCGCGCGCTCCGACAGCTCGAGCGGATCGAGAGTGCCGCTCGAGACCCGGCCGAGCGCGGATTCGAGATCGCGGACGCGGCGCTCGGCGTTCTGCGTGCGGCGCTTGAGTGCGTCGTGGTTCTCGAGCAGCCGCCGGACGGCGAGCTCGAGAGCGTCCCATTCAGATGGCAGGACGACGGGGGCAGTCGTTTGTTCAAGCACGGCGTGTGACTCCGTGGGTCTCCTCGAGCGCGCGCAGCACGCGCGTGATGGCCTGGTCCGTCTCCTCGTCGGTCAGTGTACGCTCCGGCGAGCGGAAGCGCAGCCGGTAGGCGACGCTGCGCATCCCCTCGGGAATGCCCCTGCCGACGAACAGGTCGAAAGGTACCACGTCCTCGAGGAATGCGCCGCTCCGCTCACGGATCAGCGCGGCCACATCCGCAGCGGGCAGCGCGAGCGGCATGAGCAGCGCGAGGTCCCGCTCGATGGCGGGATACACCGGCAAAGGGCGGAGCGCGAAGTCGCGGCGCTCCTGCATCGCCCCGGCGAGCTCGACCTCGAGCGCCCAGACGTCGCCGACCCACGCGGGCGCATCCACGGCCCCGGTGCGCACGCGGGCGGCAGTGCCGACGACGCGGCCGTCGCTGTCACGCAGATGGAAGTAAGGTGCGGCCACGAGCGTCCGCAGGGCGGCGGGTGTGTCGTCCGCGGCACCGGGTAGGAGCGTGAGTCCGAGGGCGTCGGCCAGTCGCAGCGCGACCCCCTTCAAGTCGAAGGCGTCGAATGGCTCCGCGGGCGTGCTCCAGTGTGCGGGCGCGCGTGCACCCGTGAAGATCGCGGCCGCATGCGTCGCCTCCGCCGGCAGCTCGTCCTGCTTCGGCGCCGGCGAGAACACCGTGCCGAGCTCGAAGAGCCGGACGTCCGCGCTGCCGCGCGCGAAGTTCGTCTCGAGCCGGTGCACGAGCGTGTGCAGGATCGCGCGGCGCAGGCGGCTCTCGTTCGAGGCGAGCGGATGCAGCAGTGCGACGTCGCCCTCGGCCTCGCCGGCGAATGGCACGCTGCGCGTCTCGTAGAAGCCCTCTGCCACGAACAGGGTGCGCAGCCGGTCTTCCAGACGGCTGAGCGGGTGGTCCGGTACGGCACTCACGCGGAACGGACGCAGCTCGTCGGGGAACGCATCGTAGCCGTGGCGGCGCGCCACCTCCTCGACGAGATCGTCCTCGCGTTGCACGTCCCAGCTGCGAAAGCCCGGAACGCGCACCGTGATGCTCTCCGCATCACGCGCCTCGACGTCGAATCCGATCGGTCCGAGCAGACCCGCGAGAGCCGCGGTCGTGAACGGCTCACCAAGCACCTGCTCGGCGCGCCGGGCGCGCAACACGACCATGCGTCGCGGCGCGGGCTCGTCACCAACCGCGGCAGCCCCCTCGACCATGCCGCCGGCGACGGCGAGAATGAGATCGACCGCACGCCGCAGAGCGCGCTCCATCCCCTCCGGGTCGACGCCCCGCTCGTAGCGGTAGCTCGCGTCCGTCGAGAGGCCGAGCGCCGTGCGCGTGCGCCGGGTGATGCGCGGATCGAAGAGCGCACACTCCAGCAGCACGTCCGTCGTGCTCTCACCGACCTCCGTCGCTTCACCGCCCATGATGCCCGCCAGCGCGACCGGCCGCTCGGCATCCGCGATCACGAGCATGGTGTCATCCAGCTTCCGGTCAACGCCGTCCAGCGTGCGCAGCGCCTCGCCCGCGCGCGCGCCGCGCACCACGATCGCATCCCCGCCGAGGGTGGCGGCATCGAACGCGTGCAGCGGCTGACCAAGCTCGTGCAGGATGTAGTTCGTCGCATCGACGACGTTGTTGATCGGCCGCTGCCCGATTGCGCGCAGGCGTGCATCGAGCCAGGACGGCGACGGTCCGATGCGCACGCCGCTGATGCGCGCGGCGAGGTAGCGGGGGCACGCTTCCGGGTCGTCGATGCGCACGCTCGTCGTGCCGGCGTTCGTGCTCGCGAGCTCCAGTCGCCTGCCTGCATCACCGCTGCCCGGCAGTGTCGGCAGGTGCACGCCGTCGCCCGCCAGTTCCCGCGCGACGCCGAGGTGCGAGAGCAGGTCGCCGCGGTTGGGGCCGATGTCGAGCGCGTAGCGCACGTCGTCCAGGCCGACCGCCCCGGCGAACGGCTCGCCCGGCACGAACGTACCATGCAGCGTCAGGATGCCGCTGTGATCGCGCCCGAGCTCCAGCTCCGACGCACTGCACAGCATCCCCTCGCTCGTCTCACCGCGGATCTTCGCCTTGCGGATCTTCAGGCCGCCGGGCAACGCGGCACCGACGGGTGCGAACGGATAGTAGGCGCCGGCCTGCACGTTCGGCGCACCGCACACCACGCTGAGTGGCTCCGGCGCACCGGCGTCCACCACACAGAGCGAGAGCCGGTCCGCATTCGGATGAGCCTGCGCCTCGACGACGCGCGCGACGACGACGTCGCGCAGGTTGTCCGCGATGTCGACGATCTCGTCGGCCGGCGCGCCGTATGTCGCGAGCCGGTCCGCGATCTCGCGCGGCGTCCCCTCGAGCTCGGGTGCGAGCGACTGCAGCCAGCGGTAGCTGATGTTCATCGGCCGGCGAACTGCTCGAGGAAGCGGACGTCGCCGTCGTAGAGCATGCGGATGTCGGGAACGGCGTAGCGCTGGAGCGCGATGCGACCCGGGCCCATGCCGAATGCGAAGCCGGTATAGCGCGCCGGGTCATAACCGACTGCCTCGAAGACCGCGGGATCGACCATGCCGGCGCCCATGATCTCGCTCCAGCCGGTGTACTTGCACGTGCTGCAGCCCTTGCCGCCGCAGATCGTGCAGCTCACGTCGACCTCCGCGGATGGCTCCGTGAACGGGAAGTAGGACGGACGGAGCCGCACCTTCGTCTGGGTACCGAAGAGGCCACGCGCGAACTCGGAGAGCGTCGCCTTCAGGTCGACGAACGTGATGCCCTCATCGACCGCAAGCCCCTCGAGCTGCTCGAACGCAGGCGCGTGCGACGCGTCCCATGGATCGCGCCGGTACGACATGCCCGGCGCGATGATGCGGATCGGCGGCTGATGGCCGAGCATCGTGCGGATCTGAACGGGCGACGTATGACTGCGCAGCAGAATGCCGGGCGCGAGGTAGAACGTGTCGTGCATGTCCGCTGCCGGATGATCCAGCGGCGTGTTCAATGCGGTGAAGTTGTGCCAGTCCGTCTCTGCCTCGGGGCCGCGCGCGCGGGTGAAGCCGAGGCGGCCGAGCACCGTGAAGATCTCGTCGAGCACGAGCGTGACGGGATGGCGCGCGCCCTGCCAGCGCGCGCGCGCCGGCAGCGTCGCATCGAAGTCGGCCGGCAGTGCGTCCGCATCGCCAGCGCCCAGCTCGTCGGCGCGGGTATCGAGCAGGGACGTGACGGCTTCCTTCACGCGATTCGCCGCGGCGCCCACCGTGGGACGCTCGGCCGGCGGCAGCTCGCCGAGCCGTCGCATGATCGCCGTGAGACGACCTTCCTTTCGGCCCAGGAAGCGGACACGCAGGGCCTCGAGCGCGTCCGTATCCGCGGCCGCGGCGGTGGCGTCGCGTGCTTCCGCTTCCAGGCGGTCCAGCTCGTCCGTGATCGATCCAGTCATGGCCTGCGTTCAGCGGCGCGCAGCCGCTCCAGGTCTTCATTGCGGCCCGCCAGCACGACGAGGTCGTGCTCGCGGATCTCCACGTCGGGTGCCGGCGACACCATCACGACTCCCGCACCGCCCTGCGGGTCGGCGCGCTTCAGGGCAACGACGGTCACGCCCCACGTCCGTCGCACGGCGGACTCCTCGAGGGTGCGTCCGCGCAGCGCCGGCGGTGCCGGAATCTCGAGCAATGACGTGTCGCTGGAAAGATGGATGTCCGTAAGGATCGTGTCCGGCGATGCGACCTGCCGCGCGACGCGCTCGCCCATGTCGCGCTCCGGGAAGAGCAGCTCGGTCGCGCCGAGGCGCGCCATGATGCGGCCCTGCTGATGCGAGTTGATCTTCGCGAGGATGCGTTTCACGCCGAGCTCGCGGAGCGCGAGCGTGCACAGGATCGAGGCCGTCAGGTCACCGATCGTGACGAAGACGGCTGCAC
The DNA here is from genome assembly GCA_964430275.1 of uncultured Gemmatimonadaceae bacterium. Classification (GTDB taxonomy): domain Bacteria; phylum Gemmatimonadota; class Gemmatimonadetes; order Longimicrobiales; family RSA9; genus DASTYK01. Next base: position 2,615 of record CAYSGF010000045.1, on the reverse strand, counting down.
TGCGCGTGATGTCGAGTGCGGACAGTGCCTCGCGCTCCGTCGCGTCCGCCTGCACCGCCTCGCGCACGGACGGGCCGATTGCCTCCACATGCGCAAGCCGGCGGTCGATGGCGAGCACGTCGTGCCCCATCGCCGCCAGCGTTCGCGCAATGGCGGACCCGAACAGGCCGAGTCCGATGACCGCGTAACCGGTGCGCTCTGCCACGTGTTCCTGGGCCGGCGCGACAGCCGGCCCGTTCACACTCAGCTCAGGTTGGTCCTGGCCTGGCGAACCAGCTCGCCGAAGGCCGCGCTGTCGTGTACCGCCAGGTCCGCCAGGACCTTGCGGTTCACCTCGATGCCCGCACGCTTCAGCCCGTTCATGAAGCGCGAGTAGTTCAGCTCACCGTCGTGCTGCCGGACCGCGGCATTGATGCGCGTGATCCAGAGCCGACGGAAGTCACGCTTGCGCTGCTTGCGGTCCCGGTACGAATAGGCCCAGCCACGCTCGACCGCGTTCTTCGCGATCCGCCACAGCTTCGAGCGCCCGCCCCAGTAGCCTCGCGCAGCACGGAGATAGCGCTTCTTCTTGCGGTGACGCGGCACCGCTCCAGTGACTCTCGCCATGCTAGTTCCCCTTCAGCATGCGCTTGATGCGCTTCGCATCGCCGTTCTCCGCCAGCGTGGCATGCCGCAGCTTGCGCTTCCGCTTCGCCGACTTCTTCGTCAGGATATGGCTCTTGAAGGCATGACGGCGCTTCACCTTCTTCTTGCCCGTCAGCTTGAAGCGCTTCGCTGCGCTCCGGTTCGTCTTCTGTTTCGGCATGCCGCCTCCCTCGTAACGTGCGCGCCTATTTCTTCGGCGCCACGATCATGATCATCATCCGCCCTTCCATCGACGGCAGGCTCTCTACCTTGCCGACGTCCTGCAGCACTTCCGCCACCTGCTCGAGGACCTGCCGCCCCAGCTCCGGATGGGTGATCTGCCGGCCACGGAACATCATCGTGACCTTCACCTTGTCACCCTCTTCCAGAAAGCGCCGCGCATGCCGGATCTTGAACTCGAAGTCGTGCGGCTCGATCATCGGCCGCATCTTCACTTCCTTGATCTGGATCTGGTGCTGCTTCTTGCGCGCCGCACGCGCCTGCCGCGCCTCCTCGTACTTGAACTTGCCGTAGTCCATGATCCGGACGACCGGCGGCCGCGCCGTCGGCGCGACTTCTACGAGGTCGAGGCCGTCCCGCTCCGCTGCCGCGAGCGCCTCCTCGACCGGCATGATCCCCAGCTGCTCTCCATCCGCCGCAATCACGCGGACCGGGCTGATCCGGATCTGCCGGTTGACGCGAACCCTACGCTCCGTCGATATGGGGTACCTCCTCAGGAAAGCAAAAAGACCCGTTTCGTGAAACGGGTCCGGTACACGCCACGAGCCCGGCAGGCACACGGCCCCCTGGCATCGTCTGGTTTCCGAACCCGGCGGTACCGCCGCAGCGGACCGAAGGGTGGAGAGGGCACCCGCCCTCTCACTTGGCTGTTTTTCCGGGGTGGAAGCTAGCGGCGGCGTGGCGCGCCGTCAACGCTGCGCCCGGGGCCACTCGCCCGGTCCGCTCGCCCGGGGGTGGGGGCCTGGCCGCCTGGTCGTCTGCGGTCCGCCCGCTGTCACGCCGGCAGCGCCCTCGACGTCACCTCACCAAGCAGGCGCTGGATGAACTCTGCACGGGGCGTGACCTCCTGTTTCTTGCCGGCCCCGCGCGCGCGCACGGCAACAGTCCCGTCCGACGCCTCACGCACGCCGAGCACGGCCATGTAGGGGACTTTCATGGTCTCGGCATCGCGGATCTTGTAGTTCAGCGTCTCGGCGCGCTCGTCGAGGTGCGCGCGCAGGCCGGCGTCGCTCAGCTCGGCGACGAGCGAGCGGGCGTTGTCCATCACCTCGTCGGTGATCGCGATGACACGCACCTGCTCGGGCGCGAGCCAGAGCGGGAACGCACCGGCGAAGTGCTCGATCAGGATCGCGATGAAGCGCTCGAAGGAGCCGAAGATCGCGCGGTGGATGATGACCGGACGATGGTCCTGGTTGTCGTCGCCGACGTAGGTCAGGTCGAAGAGCTCCGGATTCTGGTAGTCGAGCTGGATCGTGCCGAGCTGCCAGCTCCGGCCGATCGCGTCCTCGACGTCGAAGTCGATCTTGGGTCCGTAGAACGCGCCGTCACCCTCCTTCAGCTCGTACTCGAGGCCGATCGCCTCGAGCGCGTCGCGCAGGCCGGCCTCGGCGCGGTCCCAGAGCGCGTCGTCGCCCACGCGCTGCTCGGGCCGGGTCGCGAACTTCGCATGGTAGCGCAGCCCCAGTGCCTGGTAGAAGTAGTCGACCATCTCGACCAGGCGACGCACCTCATCGACGACCTGCGACTCCATCATGTAGATGTGCGCGTCGTCCTGCTGGAACTGACGCACGCGGGTCAGTCCGGACAGCGCGCCGCTCACCTCATTGCGGTGCAGCACGTCCTGCGTCGCGTAGCGCACCGGCAGCTCGCGGTAGCTGCGGCGCTTCGCCGCGAACATCAGGTGATGCGACGGGCAGTTCATCGGCTTGAGCGAGAAGTCGTGCTCGCCGGACTCGCTGTCGAGCACGAGG
>CAYSGF010000044.1:0-9560 GCA_964430275.1 uncultured Gemmatimonadaceae bacterium | reverse complement strand
GTTTCAGGATGGCCGCGTAGCCGAGGATCACCGTGAGCGGCTGGTTGAGGTCGTGCATCGCTCGGCGGGTGGCGGCGACGAGGTCGCGTGATTGGCCGGCCGGGCCCCAGGGCGATGCGGGCCGGGCCGCGGATGCCGGGTCGCCCGAGACCGGGGGCGACGGGGGCGGCAGGACCGCCGCGAGTCCGCGGACGAGCGCATCGGCGACGCTCGAGGGGAGCGGGGGCGGATCGTTGTCCAGACCGAGCAGCGCGCGCGCATGCCCGGCACTGAGCTTCCCATCACGCATGAGCTGCCGGACAGACGCCGGCAGGTTCAACAGGCGTATCGCATTGGCGACCGTCGATCGGTCCTTGCCCACGACGTCGGCCACCTGCTGCTGCGTGAGTGTGAATTCCTCCGCGAGCCGCTGATAGCCCTCCGCTTCCTCCAGCGCGGAAAGCTGGGCGCGCTGAAGGTTTTCCACCAGTGCCAGCACCAGGAGCGTACGATCATCAACGTCGCGTACGACAGCCGCGATCTCCTTCCAGCCGAGCCGCATGCTCGCGCGCCAGCGACGCTCGCCGGCGACCAGCTCCCAGTTTGTCGGACCTCCGCCTGCGGCGGGTCGCACGACGATCGGCTGGAGCAAACCGTTCTCCCGCAGCGACGCCGTGAGATCGGCGAGGTCTTCTTCGGAGAACTCGCGACGCGGCTGATACGGGTTCGGTGCGATGCTCGAGACCGGGAGCATGCGCGCCGATACGCCCGACTGCGGCACGCCCTCCTCGCCCAGGTACTCTCCCAGCAGCGCACCCAGCCCCTTCCCGAGGCGGTCGCGCTTCATGCGCCCTCCCGAACCGCCCTGAGCGTACCTTCGGGCATGCCGTCGTGCCCGATGATCTCGTTCGCGAGCGTCAGATAGCTCTGCGCGCCCGCGGACAGGATGTCGTAGAGCACGATCGGCTTGCCGAAGCTGGGCGCCTCCGCGAGCCGGACATTCCGCGGGATCACGCTCTTGAAGACGCGGCTCCCGAAATATTCGTTCGCTTCCTCGGCCACCTGTCGCGACAGGTTCAGCCTCTGGTCGTACATCGTCAGCAGAACACCCTCGATCTGCAGCTTCGGATTCAGATTCTGCTGCACCAGCCGTACGGTGTTCAGCAGCTGCGACAGGCCCTCCAGCGCATAGAACTCGCACTGGATGGGAATCAGCACGGTGTCAGCCGCAGCCAGGGTGTTCAGGGTGAGAAGCCCCAGCGACGGCGGACAGTCGAGCAGGATGTAATCGTAGGCCTCGCGCACGCTGGCGAGCGCATGCCGCAGGCGCAGCTCCCGCTCATCCCCTTCCACGAGCTCCACCTCGGCGCCCACCAGGTCCTGGCTCGAGGGGATCACGTCGAGTTTCGGAAAGTGCATCTCACGGCGAGTCGCCTCTTCGGCACTCGAGGTGCCGAGCAGGATGTCATACGTGGAGTGCTCGACGGCCCCCTTGTCGATGCCGAGCCCGCTCGTCGCGTTCCCCTGCGGATCCATGTCGACGATGAGCGTGCGTCGCTCGGCCACGGCGAGTCCGGCGCCGAGGTTGATGGCGGTCGTCGTCTTTCCGACGCCGCCCTTCTGATTGGCAATGGCAATGACGCGGGACATGCGCTCCGTGTTCCGGCTCTCGACCGGGGCGGCGGTGTTCGGTCGCCGCGTGGGGGCATGAATATAGACCCGGCCGCAGACAGGGTAAAGCGAAAGCGCGCGGTGTCTTGACCTTTGCAGCACCGGCGCGGGAAATTGGAGGACGCGCGAGGGCACGTGCGCGTCCGTTTCACGTGAAACAGAGGGCAGGCAATGCAGCAGCGCGCATTCTGTACCCTGGGGCTGGCACTAATTGCGGCGTGCGGCGGCGACGGCGCCGGGCCCCGTGACGGCCTCCCGGAGGAGCTCGTCGGCGTATGGCAGGCAGCCCCCGCGTGTGCGCCGGCATGCCGGTTCACGTTCACGAACGTGGCGGACGCGCAGGAGGTGGTGAACTTCACGAGCTTCGGTGCGATCAGCCGCCTCACGCTGAATGCGAGCGGCAGCTTCGTCTTCAACGCAGGGGTTCCGCTGGCCACACCCGTCGCCGGGCGGATGCACGTGGAAGGCAATGATCTCGTGGTCGAGGCGTCGGGCGAGTTCCCGGAAGAGCGGATCGGCTACCGCCTCCAGGGCGGACACCTCCACCTCGAGTGGGAAGAGACGTTCGCCTTCGACCTGGACGAGGACGGGCTGGCGGAGGATGTACGCGTGAACGGCGTTTTCGAGCCAGTTCCCACGTTGCAGTAGCAACGACGCAGCGCGTTGCGATCCCCGCGCCACCGGCGGATGCCGGAGTCGGGGTCGCCCATCTCGCCGCCGACGAACGCACCTGTTTCACGTGAAACATGGGTCAGTCCGCTTGATTCACGAAACTGGCCCGTCCTGTATGGGCCAGTGTGTTGCAGGCAGATATTCTGGGGGATGCTGCGGTACCCCGAGAGCCGACACACTGGGTCCGGAACCTGGACTTGCACTGCGGAGACACCGTTGGCACGCACCAGACTAGTGATCGAAGGACGGGTTCAGGGAATCGGCTACCGGGCATGGGCCGTCGGGCAGGCGAATCGCCTCGAGGTGCGTGGGTGGATCCGGAACCGGGCGGACGGCGCGGTCGAGGCCGAAATCGAGGGGGATGCGGACGCCGTGGATCGTCTGCGAGACCTGTTCGCGCAGGGGCCGCACGGCGCGCACGTGCGGCGCGTCACCGAAGAGCCGGTGGGGATCGACGAGCTGCCCTCGCCTTTTCGGACGGTGTGGTAGCGTCGCCGGTGATCGTATTCGGCGGGTCCTGACGTTCCAACGAGTTCCACGCCGCTGCTGTTGAGAGCGCACTTACCCTAACCTGCCAGCTCTTCCGCGCTAACGACGCTGCTGTTGCACGCTTGCATTGGCGTGTCGTCGCGCATCGGGCGGAATCAAACGAAGCAGCGGCACGGAACGAAGCACCTGCACGGATTGTCAACGCGGTACGGGCCCGCATCCACGGCGTACTCAGCGGGCTCTGCGTGCTCTGTGGTAAGGTCCTGCGTTCTCCAGGGGCTCTCCGCCTCCACCGGCTCTCTCAGCCGCCAGCGTGCCCTCGTCTTCCGCTGCGCACTCATCGCTTCGATGCGTGCCACCTCTTGCGTTCGCGCATGAGCAGAACCTGCTGGGGAATGGACGCGATGTTCTGCGCGACGTAATAGAGGTTCAGGCCGGATGCGAACCGCAGGAAGATGACAGTCATGAAGATCGGCATGAAGTACATCATCATCTTCATCTGCGGGTTGTTCATGTTCGAGGGCGTAGACTTCGACGTGATCCATTGCTGGAGGAACATCGTACTGCCGAGCAGCAGCGGCAGGATGTAGAGCGGATCGAAGCGTGACAGGTCGGGCAGCCAGAGGAATTCCACGCCGCGGAATTCGATCGTGCTCTGGAACACGAAGAAAAGCGCGATGAGCACCGGGAACGGGATGAGCAGAGGGAGGCATCCGCCGAACGGATTGAAGCCCTCCTTGTACAGCTTCATCATCTCCTTCTGCATCACCTCGGGGCTGCCCTTGTACTTCTCCTGGATCTCCTTGATGCGCGGCTGGAGCTCCATGTTCTTCAGCTGCGCGCGCATCGATCGCGCGTTGAGCGGCCAGAGCACGACGCGAATCAGCACACCGAAGAGAATGAGGACCCAGCCATAGCCGATGCCCAGGGTGTTGTGCAGCCCGACCAGCGCCCAGGTCACGGCGTGCCCGATCGGTCGCAAAATCGGTCGGAAAAGACTCCAGCCGTACGGGTTCACATCCTCGAGGCCGTGGCCGACGGCGGCGAGCCGATCGGCGACCTGAGGCCCGACGTACAGATCGAAGGCGAATGTCTCCCCGCCCGCGGCGGGCAGTGATGCAACGAGATCGGCGGCGTTCTCGGCCGCGACTGGACTCGCGCGCACGCCTCCGAATGGCAGGCCGGTGGAATCCGCGATCGCGGCAACAAGGAAGTACTTGTTCTTGACGGCGACCCAGGTGAAGGGCCCGTTGTCCACGCGCTCCTCGTCGATGGAGCGCAGGTTGACGCTTTCTATGCCCTCGCGGGCGCTGTTCACGACGTAGGCGAGGGCTCTGCGATCCTCGTTCGGGTCGGCTTCGTTGACGCGCAGGGTCGAGGGCAGACCGAGCAGGAGCTGCGGCGATTCCGTCAGGCCGCTCGTCTCGAGCCGCGCCCTCAGGATGTAGCTGTCTGGCGGAATCGTGTAGGTCAGCTGGGCGCTGCGATTGCCCTCGCGCCAGGCAAAGCGGATCGAGCCGGCGGCGGTGTCGGAGCCCGTCTCGGCCACGAGACGCAGTGGGAGGAGCTGCTGGCCGACGCGGAGCTGTGGCCGGAGCAGGCCGTCGCCGCCGCGCTGGGCCAGCTCCACACGCTCCTCGACGCCTGCGCTCTCATCGAAGGACTCATACTCGAGCAGCCGCGCCGAGAGGAGCGCGCCGCCGGGACCGAACCCGAGGCGCAGAAGGTCCGTCTGCAGGAACGTCGTATCCGCGGCGGGCGCCGGCTGCGTGGCTGTCGGGACGGCTTCCGCGGGCCCGATCTGCGTGGCACTCGTGTCGGTCGAAGGGCCTGGGGGCGCCGCTTCGCTGGCGGTCTCACCTGCGCTATCGACCGCGGTGCTGTCTGCCGGCGCCGGCGTCGGCGCACGGTCAGGCCGGAACAACAGGTTCGTTACGACCATGACGGCGATCATCAGGATCACCGCCAGCAGAAAACGTCCGCTCTCCATCCGACCTTCTATCGTTTAGGCGAGTCCGCATCAACGGATGGGGGTCTCGCGTCCTTGCGAGGCGGCACCGGATCGTACCCGCTGCCGCCCCAGGGATGGCAGCGTAGCAGGCGACGAAGGGCGAGCCAGCTGCCCCGTGCAGCGCCGTGCACCTGGATCGCCTCGACGCCATAGCTCGAGCACGACGGCGTGAAGCGGCACGCCGGCGGCAGCAGCGGTGACACCGCCCGCTGATAGCCGCGGATCAGGAGGACGAGGCCGCGCGAGACAGGCGACGGTCGGTCCATTGCTCCAGCTCCTGGCGCAGCTCGGCGAAAGGGGCACCGTATGCCTCACGCCGCGCCCGGACCAGCACGTCGATGAGCACACCGGCGCTTTCCAGCCGCGGCAACACGTCCCGCCGCAACACCTCACGGAGCCGCCGCTTCACCAGATTCCGTGCGACCACCGTCTGCTTGTAGCGCGGGACGATAACCCCTGCACGGGGATGTGCAACGGGGGAAGCGGAGTCGAAGACGTCCAGATGGGCCGTCCTGCTCCTCTTCCCCCGGCGAAACACAGCCTGGATCTCGGACCCGCGCGTCAACCGTCGCGACCGCGGCAGCTTCTGGCCGCCGCCACGCCCCGACGAGATCACGGTCCGTTCGTTACTTCTTGCTGATGGATACGACCAGGCGCTTGCGTCCCTTGCGACGCCGGTTGTTCAGCACCTTGCGCCCGGCCTTCGTGCTCATCCGTGCACGGAAGCCATGCTTGTTCTTGCGCTTCCGATTGCTCGGCCGGTAAGTCGGCATACCCATGGAACACCTCGAACAGATGGCCGCCGCACCGGCGGTCAGGAAACGGTTCAGCAAAGACAAGAACGATAATTCCGAGACGCGCCAGTGGTCAACCCCGCCTGCGCGCACGGACCTGTGCCGCGGCTGTGACCCGGCGTTGACTTATCCACAACCACGCCGCTAGCTTGGCGCCGCTATCTCCACCCGGTGTGCCTTTCGACGATCGCAATGGAGCTGACCGCCACGGAGGCCTGGGCGCGCGTACTCGAGCGAGCCAGGCCTTTGCTTCCTGAGCAAACCTTCCGTATCTGGCTCGAGCATACGGAGCCGCTGGCCCTGACCCGCGACCAGTTGACGGTCACTGCGGGCAGCGACTTCGCGGCCGAATGGATCGAGGACAAGTACGGCGACATGCTGGCCGACGTGGCAGAGCGCGTTTTCGGCCGGCGTCTGGCGATCGCATTCCATCATCCGCCGGGCAATGCGGGTGGTGGGGCGAGCACACGTCCGGCCATGCCCGCACCCGTCGGTCCGAGCTCGGAGCAGCCGCGTCCGACTGGAGCGGGGAGCAGCGCGGGTTCGGGCGCAGCGGTGAACGGTGGCACATCAACGGGCGTGGCGTTCGGGAGCCAGCTCAATGACCGCTATAACTTCGACCGCTTCGTGGTGGGCGCGAACAACCAGCTTTCGGCCGCGGCGTGCCGCGCCGTGGCGGAGGCGCCCGCGCGCATGTACAATCCGCTGTTCATCTACGGTGGTGTCGGTCTGGGCAAGACGCACCTCATGCACGCGATCGGTCATGCGATCCTCGGGCGCGATGGCGGCAAGCGCGTCGCCTACATCTCGAGCGAGCGCTTCACGAATGACCTGATCGCCTCGATCCAGGAAGGGCGCATGGCGGACTTCCGCCGGCGCTACCGCGAGATCGATCTGCTGCTGATCGACGACGTGCACTTTCTGGGGGAGAAGGAGCGGACGCAGGAGGAGTTCTTCCACACGTTCAATGCGCTGCACGATGCGCAGCGCCAGATCGTGATGACGAGCGACCGTCCACCGAAGGAGATCCCGGGTCTGGAAGAGCGCCTGGTGTCGCGCTTCGAGTGGGGCCTGGTCACGGACATCAAGCCGCCGGACCTGGAGACGCGCGTCGCGATCCTGCGCAAGAAGGCCGAGGACGACGAGATCGCGCTCGATGACGAAGTCCTGCACTTCATTGCGCGCAACTGCCGTTCGAATGTGCGCGAGCTCGAGGGCGCGATCATCAAGCTGCTCGCGTACTCGTCCCTGACGCGGCGGGAGGTGACGACCGAGCTGGCGAAGGAAGCACTGGGTGGCGTTCTCGAGGGACGCGCCGTCGAGCTGAGTGCAGATGTCATCCGCCAGCGCGTCGCCACCGCGTACGGCGTTTCCGTGGACGGACTGGTTTCGAAGAAGCGTACAAAGGAGCTCACGGTGCCGCGTCAGGTCGCGATGTACCTCATGCGCGAGCTGCTCGATATTCCGCTCATCGAGATCGGCCGGGCGTTCGGTGGGCGCGACCACTCGACCGTGATCCATTCGATCAACAAGGTCGAGGACGATATCCGCGCAGACGAACCGTTCGCGGCACGTGTCCAGGCGTTGCGCGTCGAGCTCGCGGGTTGAGTTGAAAGGTGTGTGGACGGTGTGTGGATCACGTGGCCCGTTTCCACATCGCGGCGAAAAATGTGGACGGCGTGGAGAGACATGGCGCGGATCCACGTTCGTTCCCACACTCGACGACACGGTTGGAATCGAACGCGCACAGAACCATCGAGCGGCACACACGCGGTTCTCCACGAACCCACAGTGCCTACTACTACGACTGATTTAAGAGTTCTTGTAAGAGGTAGTTCCGTACCGTGTGGATATACGGTCCGCCGTCGGTATTCAATCCGCGCGGGGTACGCATCGAGGCGAGCGGATGAGCCGTTCGGGAACGTGAGGGGATGGCATGAAATTCAAGATCACGCGTGACAACCTGCAGCAGGGTCTTGCTGCGGTCAGTGCGAGCATACCGACTCGCACGACGCTGCCCGTACTCTCGAACATTCTCATCGAGGCGACGGACGGGGCCGTGGCGATGAGCGGTACGGACCTGGACATAGCCGTAAGCGTCCAGGTGCCGGCCGAAACGGATGAGGCAGGTGCACTCACCGTCCCTGCAAAGAAGTTGCAGGAGCTTGCGCGTGAGCTGCCGGAGCATCCGGTGCGGATCACGACGAAGGGCGATCGCCTCGAGCTGACGTGCGGGCGTGCCTCCTTCAAGCTCAATGGGATGGCACGAGATGAGTTCCCGAACTTCCCGTCCGTGGATTTCGATGCCAGCTGGAAGCTGACCGGAAGCGTGCTGCACGATTTGATTCGCCAGACTTCCTTCGCAGTCTCGACCGAGGAAAGCCGGCCCATCCTGAACGGCGTGCTGTGGCAGCTCACGGACACGAGCATGCGCATGGTAGCGACGAACGGGCATCGGCTCGCTCGCCTGTCGGTTCCGGTGAGTGCGCCCGGCGCACCGCGCGTCGATCTCATCGTGCCGCCGAAGGCGCTCGCCCAGGTGGAGCGGCTGTTCGGCGCGGAGGACGAGATCGAAGTCGCCCGCAGCGAGAACCACCTCGGGTTCCGGAAGAACGGGACACAGGTCTACACCCGGCTGATCGAGGGGCCGTACCCGAACTACGAGCAGGTCATTCCGCGCGACAACGACAAGAACGCGACGGCGGACAAGAACCAGCTCACGCAGGCGCTCCGTCGGATGGCCGTCGTTGCGAGCGACCAGACGCACCGCGTGCGACTGAGCTTCAACACGAACACGCTGCGCTTCTCCGTGGAGACGCCGGATCTGGGCGAAGCACACGAGGAGCTGGAAGTCGATTATGGGGGTGAGGCGATGGACATCGGTTTCAATGCGGCCTACCTGCTCGAGGTCCTGCGCTACATGCCGAGCGAAGACGTGAAGCTGACGTTCAAGGCGCCGGAGCGCGCGGCCACGATCGAGCCGGTCGGTCGTGATGGCAACGATGCAGCCGACTACCTGTGCCTGGTCATGCCGCTGCGCCTGCTGGAGTAGTGGTGCGCGAGCTGCGCATCGAAGGCACATCGTATGGGCTGCTGCGTCATCTGACGCTGCCGGTCGTGGCGATCACGACTTCGGCGGGCGGGCGCAGCAACGGCATGATCGCGAACAGTGCGCAGCGCGCATCGCTCGTCCCCTCCCTGCCGCGCATCTCCGTGTACATCTCGAAAACGAACTTCTCGCACGGCCTCGTCATGCGCAGTGGACTGCTCGGAATCCATCTGCTGCGGACGGATCAGTGGGAGCTCATCTGGCAGCTCGGCCTGCGGAGCGGCCGTGACGGCGAAAAGCTCGGCGGCATCGCGACACGGACGGCCGCGACCGGATGCCCGCTGCTGGTCGACTGTCGCGCGGCATTCGAATGCCGCGTGATCAACGCCATGGATGCGGGTGCGGCCACGTTTTTTCTCGCCGACATCGTTTCCGCACAGGAAGGTGGCAGCGGCGACGTGATGACCAGCAGCCATTTCCGTGCGCACATGCCGGCGGACAAACAGCGCATCTACGAGTCGAACCTGGCGCACGCGCAGGAATACCTGGAGCCGCTCGCGCGGCAGATCGATGCGCGCGGATGGGAGGGGGCGAGGGAAGGGGCGTGATCCTGATACGTCACCATCCTGGCTTGCTCGCGCTCCGTCGAGTAACGAACGTGCGGCGCGACTCGACCTTCCGAAACAGCAACTACCACAGAGCACCCAGAGTACGCAGAGGGTTCGCTGCGGAGGATGCGGCGTGACGCCCGTCGCGGGTTGATCCAATGCTCGCGGCGTAACCGACAGCCGCCGGTCATCATCGGAGGTCACTTACTGTCAACACACGGCTTCCGATCGTGCGGTGTGCGTCGTCGTTGGCACAGCCGGGCACCCCACAGAAAAACCGGGCGGTT
>CAYSGF010000043.1:0-2418 GCA_964430275.1 uncultured Gemmatimonadaceae bacterium | reverse complement strand
GTTGGCTGGCACGCCAGCGCGGTGAGGGCGAGAATGAGGACGGGTCGCATGAGCGCACTCGCGGTTGAAAGATGCGTTCCATGCGGGCAAGGACCAGACCGGAGCACCCGTGCCGCCAGGACTCGAACGGGAGGATCGTTGGACAACGCGAACGACGTGAAGGCTGAACAGGACCGGCAGGTCCGATGGCGCATCTACGAGCACTTCGCGGCGACGGGTCGTGCACCCGACACCACGGACCTCGCGGGCCGTACGGGGCTCACTGCGCCGCTCGTCGAGGCATCGCTCCGGCGGCTGGCGGATGCGCACGCGATCGTCCTCGCGCCCGGCTCGACGAGCATCTGGATGGCGCATCCGTTTTCCGCTGTGCCGACTGCCTACCCGGTCGTTGCCGCAGAGCGGACGTACTGGGGAAACTGCGCGTGGGATGCGCTCGGCATTCCCGCGCTGCTCGGCGTCGACACCGAAACGCGCACGCAGTGCGCCGACTCCGGTGAGCCGCTCACGCTGCGGGTGCGCGACGGGCAGCTGGCGAGCGACACCGGCGTCGTGCATTTCGCCGTCCCGCCGCGCCGTTTCTGGGAGAACATCGGCTTCACGTGAGCCACCATCCTGATCTTCCGGTCGGAAGAACACGTCGAGCGGTGGTGTGCGCTCCGCGGCATCGAGCGCGGCGCGGTGCTGAGTGTCGAACAGTGCTGGCAGCTCGCACGCCGGTGGTACCGCGGCAGGCTGGAGCCGGACTGGCGGCGTCCGTCGAGCCAGGAGATGACACGCATCTTTGCCGCTGTCGGACTCACGGAGCCATTCTGGCGACTGCCGGATGTGTAATGCGACCGCGTGCGGCTTCGACGAGGGCTGGTCATGAAGGGTGTTGTGTCTACGTTATAGGGGCAGTTGACGCTGCAGGTCCGGCACCACACAGTGCACGCAATCCTTCTACCCGGGCAGGCTGATGGATCAGGATTCGACTCGTACGGAGAGCGCGACGATGGCGGCTGCCGAAACGACGCCCATCACGCTCGCGCCCATGCGCGCCGATCACTGGGAGGCGGTGCGCGCGATCTACGCGGAGGGCATCGCGTCCGGGCAGGCCACGTTCGAAACCGCGCCGCCGGAGTGGGATGCGTGGAACGCGTCGCACCTGGCGGCCGGGAGGCTGGTGGCCGAAGAGAACGGCGTGGTCGTTGGCTGGGCGTCGCTCAGCGGCGTCTCGGACCGGTGCGCGTACGCCGGCGTGGCGGAAGTGAGCGTGTACGTCGCGGCGTCGCATCGCGGCAGGCGCATCGGCTCGCAGCTGCTTGCCCGTCTCGTCGAGGAGTCGGAGCAGAACGGGATCTGGACATTGCAGGCCGGCATCTTTCCGGAGAACGCGTCGAGTGTTGCGATGCACCGCAAGCACGGCTTTCGCGAGATCGGCCGGCGTGAGCGGCTGGGGAAGCTGAACGGTCGCTGGCGCGATGTGCTGCTGCTGGAGCGACGCAGCCGTGTGGTCGGAGTGGAGGCGGGCACGTGATCGCGCGCACGTGGCGCGGCTGGACGTCGGCCGAGGATGCGGACACGTACCACGACTATCTCGAACTGACCGGCCTGGCCGAGTATCGTGCGACGCCCGGCAACCGCGGCGCCGTGGCGCTCGTGCGTCGCGACGGTGAGCGCGCAGAGTTCCTGCTCGTCTCCTTCTGTGACTCCATGGAGGCGATCCACCGGTTTGCGGGACCGGATCCCGGGACCGCAGTGTTCTACCCGGACGACGATCGGTTCCTCGTCGACCGCGAGCTGCACGTCAATCACTACGAAGTCGTTTCTGGAGGTGCACCATGAGCACGCGCTGGATGCCTGATGGATACTCGACCGTTTCGCCCTACCTCATCGTTCCGGATGCGGATGGAGTGATTGCGTTCATGGAGCGCGCGCTGGGCGCAACGCAGGTGCGTCGCTTCGACAAGCCCGATGGCACGCTGTTGCACGGAGAGATGCGGATTGGCGACAGCGTCATCATGCTCGGCCAGGCGAACGAGCACTGGCCTGCGGCGCCCGCGCACATTCACGTCTATGTCGAGGACGTCGATGCGACGTACCGGCGCGCGCTCGCGGCGGGCGGTGAAGCGGTGCAGGAGCCGAAGCAGAACGAGGGCGATACGGACCGGCGCGGCGGTGTCAGAGATCCGGGCGGCACGACCTGGTGGGTCGCCACGCAGGTGAGCACGACGCCGCTCGAGGCCGGCTCGTCCGCCACATGAGCGAACCCGAAGCCTGGCTGGGCGGCCCTGTCGACGGTGTCGGTGCGCAGTTGCAGCCGGTCGCGCACTCGTTCGTGCAGGCACAGCGGGACCTCGACCGGGTCGTGCCGCTGATCGAGCCGCACGAGCTGTGGGTGAAAGTCGGTGGTGCCGCCTCCATCGGCTTCCATCTGCT
>CAYSGF010000042.1:0-6752 GCA_964430275.1 uncultured Gemmatimonadaceae bacterium | reverse complement strand
TGGTAGAGCACTTCCTTGGTAAGGAAGAGGCCACGGGTTCGAGTCCCGTCGCGAGCTCCATGCGGCAGGCCCCCATCGTCTAACGGTCAGGACGCCACTCTTTCAAGGTGGAGACCGGGGTTCGATTCCCCGTGGGGGCGTGCGCGGGCGTAGCTCAGTTGCCGATGGCGACTTCGCCCGCAATATGAGTACGGGTGGCTTCGGTCACCGCTCCTGCGATGCAGGTGGATTGCGCGGGCGTAGCTCAGTTGCCTGCGGCGACTTCGCAGGGCATGGAGAGTACGGGTGGCTTCGGTCACCGCTCCTGCGATGCAGGTGGATTGCGCGGGCGTAGCTCAGTTGGTAGAGCGTCACGTTGCCAACGTGAAGGTCGCCGGTTCGAATCCGGTCGCCCGCTCTGGACAAAGGAAATCGTCGTCGGTTCACCGACGCGGGGGCTGTAGCTCAGTTTGGTTAGAGTGCGGCACTGTCACTGCCGAGGTCGCGGGTTCGAGTCCCGTCAGCCCCGCTGAGCTGGTCTGGTTGCTTGAAAATTCGGGTTCGTTGGCAGGCGGGGCTATAGCTCAGTGGCCTTCGGCGACTTCGCTTCGCGCAGTCGATCGATCGGCGACTCGGATGCGAGGCCCCAGGAAGACGGCAGGCGGGGCTGTAGCTCAGTTGGGAGAGCGCCTGAATGGCATTCAGGAGGTCAGGGGTTCGATTCCCCTCAGCTCCACTGGTGCGGCCCCGGTGGCCGTTGTCTCGCTCGGATGGCGGAATTGGTAGACGCGCTAGGTTCAGGACCTAGTGGGGGCAACCCCGTGGAGGTTCGAGTCCTCTTCCGAGCATAACACACAGGGCCCACGTGCTGGAATTGGTAGACAGGCTGGTTTGAGGGACCAGTGCCAGAAATGGCGTACAGGTTCGAGTCCTGTCGTGGGCATCATACAGAACGGAAGCGGGAAGTGGGAGCGGAAGGGGGGCGGAAGGAGCCGCGCATGGGTGCCCTGCCGCGGGTCGGACGATGGTTCGGGTGACGGCGCGCGTAGCCGTTTCCACGGGTGGGGTACCGAAGCGGCCAAACGGGACAGACTGTAAATCTGTTGGCCTCAGGCCTTCGAAGGTTCGAATCCTTCCCCCACCATGCGCGCACGAGATGCGCGGGGAGGGCGCGTAGCTCAGTTGGTTAGAGCGCTACGTTGACATCGTAGAGGTCACAGGTTCGAGTCCTGTCGCGCCCATGGAACTTGCGAGAGTGTCCGGGTGAATGGGTGTTCGCCCATCCGTTGTTTCTTGTCGGGGCTGTAGCTCAGTCTGGGAGAGCGCTGCAATCGCACTGCAGAGGTCAGGGGTTCGAGCCCCCTCAGCTCCACTCGATCCGCCACCGTAGCTCAGGGGTAGAGCACTCGATTCGTAATCGAGCGGTCGTCGGTTCAAATCCGACCGGTGGCTCTCGTGGTCATTCTTCGGCGACTTCGCAGGGCATGAGAAGTACTGGTGGCTCCGGTCGACTGGTGGACGGTGCAGGTGGTAGCGCGCGGGAGTAGCTCAGTGGCCTGCGGCGACTTCGCAGGGCATGAGAAGTACAGGTGGCTCCGGTCGAGCGGTGGACGGTGCAGGTGGACTGCGCGGGAGTAGCTCAGTTGGTAGAGCATCAGCTTCCCAAGCTGAGGGTCGCGGGTTCGAGCCCCGTCTCCCGCTTGCGAATCACGGAATCCGGCTGTACGCCGAGAACAGGAAAGCTGCACCTTGGTGTAATTGGCAACACGCCTGACTCTGGATCAGGAGAGTCCTGGTTCGATCCCAGGAGGGGCAATACGGAGAATGCATGAATCGGTGAATGAATGAATTGGCGAATCGGTTCGCGGCGGAGCGGCGTTGCCGCCTGTGATTCAGTCATTCATGCATTCATTCATTCGCAGGGGAGAGGTAGCCAAGTGGTTACGGCAACGGTTTGCTAAACCGTCGCGCCCGAAAGGCGCGCGTGGGTTCGAATCCCACCCTCTCCGTTTGCCGGCGGCCGCCCGGCCGTGCATGCGGTGTTGGACGGGTGTCCGAGAGGCTTAAGGAGCACGATTGGAAATCGTGTGGGGTGCAAGCCCTCGTGGGTTCGAATCCCACCCCGTCCGTGTCTAGCAGGACGTAACCGGAGCGGCTTCGGCCGCGGGTGTATTCGGGGAGTAGCTCAGCCCGGTAGAGCACTGCGTTCGGGACGCAGGGGTCGCAGGTTCAAATCCTGTCTCCCCGATTGAAACGGAGACGCGCGGTCGTCGATACGGCGTCTGGCCGTCTCCGTTTTCGCTTGGAGGCGTAGTCTAACTGGTAAGGCAGCTGATTCGAAATCAGCCGGGTTCACACCCTTGGGGGTTCGAGTCCCTCCGCCTCCGCTGCTGATCCACCGCGATTCGCGATACACCAGCAAGGCCCAACCCACTGCTACATCGGGTTGGGCCTTTTTGCGTAGGGCCGTCGTGCGCACGCACCGGATCCTTCGCTCCTACTTCTTCGACAGGCTGAACACATAGGCAGCGACAGCCTTCACCTCGTCGTCCGCGAGCTTCGCACCGCCCATCGGCGGCATCGGTGCAGGATGTTTTGCCGGCGCCGGCACGCCGGACCGCACGATTGCTTCGATGCCTTCGAGCGAGCCATCGACGTTCAGCCACGCACCGTCCGTGACGTCGGGCCCGAGCGGTGTGCCTTTCGCGTTCGCGCCATGGCATGTGTAGCAGTTGCCCTTTCCGGTGAAGATCTTCTGTCCCAGCTGCGGGTCCTGCCTGCCGGCGTGCGACGCCGTCGCTGATGGCATCTGGCGGGTCATATCCGGCGACGCTGCAGCCGCCGCGGCCACTGCGGGCGCGTGCTGCGATGCGGCCAGCGTCGCCGCGAACAGTACAGCCGCGCCGTGCCGCAGCCATTTCCAGGTCGACGTGTGCTTCATGATCGCTCAGAATGCGGAGACGACACCCAGCGTGAACCGCGCGCGCTCCTGCTCGAAGTTCCACTGTGTCTCGCCGAGGAATCGTACGTTGCGTGCCAGGAGCCAGGTCGCACTGAGCGCGCCGGTCTCGAAGCGGTCGAGCGGGCCGGCCTCCCCCTGGCGCACGGTAAAGATCGGGTCGTCGGCCCACACGCGGTTGTAGAGGCCGGTCACGAACCACCGCCCGGTCGGACCCTGCGGCGCCCAGATCACCTCGCCGAGCACCGCATCAACCGTGGTCTTCGTGTCCGTACCCTGGAAGAACGGACGCGTGTCAGTGCGTCGCAGGAACTGTCCGTTCAGTTCGAACGCTCCAGCGGCCACGGTCGCATCGGGACCCCACACGACGACTTCGTTCGAGAGGCCGCCGTGATCCTCCGGTCCGTACAACGCGTATGCGCCCAGGCGTAGCGGACCCAGCGACTGCGATACACGACCGGCCACAGTCTTGAACGCATCGCCATCGAACAGCCGGTCCTCGCCCGCCTCATCGAGGCCGCGGCCATTCACGAGCTGGAAGGCGACGTCGCCGCCCTCCCACGGTGACGCGACGGCCATGAACCCACGGTCGTAGGTCAGGTCCATCCGGGTCTCACCCACCCGTACGCGATAGACGTTGTAATCCTCGTACTCGAGGCGAAGCTCCCGCTTGAAGAGCGGGTCCGAGAGCTGGAACTGACCGACCATCAGCGCGACACCGCTGCCGAACAGATCCGTGAACTGGATGTAGGCGTCCTCGAGCCCGGCGACTGCCCCGCGCTCCGACAGGAAGAAGTACATGTAGTAGCTGACGTTGTGCGCGATCGGCATGCCTGAAAGCAGCTTGATGCCGAACGGTGTCTGGAAATCGGACCGCGCTTCCAGGTTGTCGTTGCCCGTGAGCACCTGGGCGAACAGATCGAGGCGGACCGCGAGCGGGAGGTCGTCCGCAAGGCGAAGCAGTGGATCGCCCGTGTCGATCGTGTCGGTCGGTTCCTCGCCCGGCGCCATCTGGAAGCCGTTGGCGGCGAAGTTCTCGCCGAACTCAGTCAGGCGCGGAGCAGGCGAGTGGCACAGACTGCAGGTCACGCGATACTTGCGAGCGAAGGCCGGAATCGCGGACGCAGGCGCGACCGAAGAGAACAGCAGGGATGCAGCACCGCACAGAATGATGATGCCCTTCCGTCCGCAACGCATGGCTCCTCCTCTCGGATTCAACCCATCATGAACATGCACCGGCAATGGTCGATGTGCGATCAGGGGAATCCCGACCATCCTGACGGGAAAATCACCATGGATGTCGACGGCGTGCCCCGGCATCATGAACGAGTACGAAACCGGCGGTTGTCGTAGGCGGATGGCGAGATCGTTGCAGGGCAAGTACCGCTACCGCGAGCACGAAGACCGCGTTCGCAGCTGCAGGACGTTCGCGCGGCATCGCGCGGCACGCCGGGTCGCAATTGCGACGAACCGCGCGATTGCAGTGCCGAGCCTCGATCACAACGGAGGACCATCATGCACGGCTACAGTACGGACATCGAACGGGACACGCTCGCCAACGAGGACTTCCGCCGCGTCCTCTTCACCGGCCCGAACATGCAGCTGGTGCTCATGACCCTGCAGCCGGGCGAAGACATCGGGCTGGAGACACACCATGAACACGACCAGTTCATCCGCATCGAGGCCGGCTCCGGCGTCGCGCGGCTGAACGGCGAGGAGCGCCGCCTCGAGGATGGGAGCATCGTCGTGATCCCCGCGGGTGTCGAGCACAATATCGTCAACGCATCGAAGGACCAGCCTCTCAAGCTCTACACGCTCTACAGCCCGCCCGAACACGCGGACGGCACGGTCCACCACACGAAGGAGGATGCCACACTGGCGGAGCGGCACTGACGGGACCGACGTCAGTGCCGACCGTCACGTCGCGTCTCGCGCCGCGGTCGTGCAACCCGCAACACCGAAATGGCCGAGGATCCGTTCGAGCGGGCAGAAGCGCGTGAAGCTGGACTGCAGCAGGTTGGCGCCGACGAATGCCACGAACAGCAACCATGCCGGGCTGACCCACCAGCTCAGCGCAACGCCTGCCAGGATGAACGTCCCGGCGAAACGGCGGATGATGCGATCATCACACATGTTCTGCTCCTCCATTCTGGAAACAACCGCCGGTAGCGACCCGGTCAGATGAACAACTCGGTCGGCAGGACTGCGACGTGCAGCCGTTCCCCGCTTTCGAGCTGTGCGGCCTCCTTGCGCAGTGCGGCGGCGAGCTCGTTCACGCGCTCGCCGGGCACGATGCTGAAGTAAACGTCCGCGCTTCCCGGCCAGGCACGCGTGCCTTCGCGCCGGCCGGTCTCGCCGGCACCGTGCGCGGTATCCATGCGCGTGAAGCCGCCGGCGTGATGTGTTTCAAGCAGCTCCGGCACCAGCCGGGGCTTCGATCCGCTGTAGATGATCAGCAGCAGCTTCATGTGATGCCTCCTCGCCGGTGTATGTCACGCTGGCGTGTTTCTCATTGATCTCGCGGCGTCCCAGCTCCCAGTAGAGGAGTGGCACGACGACCATGGTGAGCAGCGTCGCGACGATGGCGCCGCTGATCAGTGCGACGGCGAGGCCCTGGAAGATCGGGTCGAGTACCATGACCAGGCCGCCCACGACGACGGCCGCGGCGGTGAGCGCGATCGGCCGGAACCGCACGCTACCGGCCTCGATGACCGCCGCGCGCAGCGAGCGTCCGCGCGCCTGCGCCAGTTGAATGAAGTCGACGAGCAGGATCGAGTTGCGAACGATGATGCCGGCAAGCGCGATCATGCCGATCATGGACGTCGCCGTGAAGAACGCCCCGCTGACTGCGTGTCCCGGCAGGATGCCGATCAGCGTGAGCGGGATCGGCGCCATGATCACGAGCGGCACCTTGAACGACTGGAACCAGCCCACGACCAGTGCGTAGATGAGCAGCAGTACGCCCGCGAATGCGAGCCCGAGATCACGGAACACCTCGATGGTGATGTGCCACTCTCCGTCCCACTTCATGGCGAGCTCGTCCACGCGTTCCGGCAGCACGGCGTTGTAGCGCGTGATCTCGGCGCCCACGACACGGACCTCGTCCAGCTTCCGGTTCATGTCGATGATCGCATAGACCGGCGACTCGATCGTACCGGCGACGTCGCCCGTGACGTAGATCGTCGGGCGCAGGTTCTTGCGCACGCGGCTGCTCTCACGGACGCCATCCGCTACGCGCACGAAGCGAGCGAGCGGCTGTGGTCCCGTCACGGTTGCGATCGGCAGGGCCAGCAGCGCTTCCACCGACGACCGACTCTCGAGCGGCAGGCGCGGCACGATCGGCGTACCCTCGCGCGCATCGGCCGACGGCGCGATGCCGGCACTGCCGCCGGACACGGCCAGGTAGAGGGTTCGCGTGATCTGCTCGACGCTCGCGCCTGCCCGCGCAGCGACCGCGCGATCGACTGCGAAGCTACGCGTGTGCTGCGGCGCCTCGATCGTCCAGTCGATGTCCACGACGCCGGGCGTACTCTCGAAGATCGCGAGCACTTCCTGTGCTGCGGCGATGCGGGTCGCGTCGTCGGGTGCATAGACCTCGGCAACGAGCGTGGACAGCACCGGCGGCCCGGGCGGAATCTCCGCGATCTTCGCGCGCGCACCGTAGTCCGCCGCAATTTCGGCGATGCGGGGGCGCACGGCGACCGCGATCGCGTGGCTCTGCCGGTCCCGGTGATGCCTGGCTACCAGGTTCACCTGGATGTCAGCGACGTTCGCACCCTTTCGCATGAAGTAGTGCCGTACGAGGCCGTTGAAA
>CAYSGF010000041.1:0-18495 GCA_964430275.1 uncultured Gemmatimonadaceae bacterium | reverse complement strand
GGCGTGCTCATCGTCGACAATCTGCTGTGGAGCGGGCGGATCTTCGATGAGCGTGATCAATCGCCGGCGACCGAGGGCGTACGCGAGCTGACTCGCCGCATGACGGCGGATCCGCGCTGGACCGTATCGATTCTGCCCCTGCGCGACGGTGTGCTCATCGCGACGTGGCGCCCCGACGGTGGCTGATGCCTGTGCGTCCGTCCCGCCCGCTTTCCGCCGCGCGGAGGTCGCTGCTATACTGTGGGAGGGCCCGACCGGGCCCGACACACTCCGATCGAAAGAGCGGCCTCTGTCGCAGTCGCCGATGCCGGCGCGGCACATCCCGCTTTTCCATGACCCGACAGACAGCGCCCGAACGGAGTCCACCCGGATGACCGAGCCGCTCGTTGTCGCACTTGCACTGGAGCCGGTGGCCACGGGTGTGACGCTCTGGCAGGGCGGCGCACAGCGCCTGCGCAGCCGGGTGCGTCATGGCGAGCTCGCGCTCGGCGCCGGTGCGCTGCCGGCGACTGCCCGCCGCCGCATTCGTCATGGTGCGGTGAAGGAGCTGCTCGCGGGGTACGGCGAGGATGCGAGTCGGCCGGACGCGTTCGTGACCCTCGGTCATGGGGCGGTCCACGCAGGGGTCCACCAGGCCCGGCCGGCCGTCGATGACGACACCGATGGACCGGCACTGGTACATGCACTGGGCGTCGAGACCGGCGCCAACGCCTTCGTGGTCGAGCCGCTGGGCGCCGCGGATCAGGCCCTCGGGCTGGACGCAGAGAGCGCACTGCTGGCGCGGGCGGCGGCCCGGCGCGATGCGCGCGAGCGGCCGGGTACGGAGGACGCCGCGCGTGTGATCGTGGCACTCGAGCCGGTCGCCCGCGCGTACGGCCTGGTCGGTGAGCGCATCGTCGCAAGCATCCCGGCCGAGGTCCGGCTCGACGATCGGGCAGCCGCCAGGCGCCTGATCCGGCGCACGGAGCAGGGGGACGCCGCGGCAGCGGATCGGCTGGCGAGCTTCAGCGACGCGCTGCGGACGGCTGCACTCGGAACCGCGCGCGCGCTTCAGGATGTATTGGTGGTGATGCTCACCGGAACCCTCGCCGCGCACGCGCTGCTGGCCGACGAGGTCGCGCGCGGGCTGCGGGTCGTCGCGCCGGCCCGGCTGCTGCCGGGAGCGCGCCTCGAGCGTGCGCTGGCCGACGCCGCGCTCGATGCTCTGCTCGGCCGCACGACCGTGCATACTTACGTTTGACAGGAGGCCTTCATGCGCACGCTCTTCGCTGTGCTCGGGCTCACCCTCCTGACGACCTCAGTCGCCAGCGCGCAGATCGTGCGCGGCGTGGTGGAAGCGGATGGTGATGCGACGCCCATCGAAGCGGCGCTCGTCCGCATCATCGATGCAGGCGGCGTCGTGCGTGACTCGGCGGTCACGGACAGCCTCGGGCGTTTTCTGCTGACGGCGCGCCGTGACGGCCGCTACCTGATCCACGTCGACCACCTCGCCTACACGGCCATTGCACGACCACTCGAGCTCACGCTCGGCTACGAAGTCACCATCGAGCTGCGCATGGCACCGAATGCGATCGCGCTCGAGCCGCTCATCGTCACGAGCCGGCGTGAAGTGCCGCTGCAATACGTCGGCTTCTACAGTCGCAGCCGCTCGGGCATGGGCCGCTTCCTGACGCGGGAGGACATCGAGCGCCGCAGTCCTGTGCGCACGACAGACCTGTTCCAGGTCATGCCGCGGGTCGCATTGATGTCGGTCGGTGGCCGCTTTGCGCAGATCGTCACGATGAGCAGGTCTGGCGGCGGTCGATGCGCGCCGAACGTCTTCATCGATGGCATGCCGCACATGAGCGCGGAGGACATCAACACCCTGCAGCCGGAGGACATCGACGGCATCGAGGTGTACACGTCGCCTGCGCTGACACCGGCTGAGTATCAGCGCGGATCGGACTGCGGCGCCATCCTGTTCTGGCTGCGCAGGGACGGCGGCGACCGTCCGTTCACCTGGACACGCATGCTCATCGGCGTGGGTGCATTCCTGGGATTGGTGTTGCTGGCGGGCAGCTGAGTGTATTCTGTTCCGGGCATGTGCCCGGCCGTTCACCGACTGGAGGGGATCGCATGAATTCCGGACAGTTCGCAGTCAGGCTGGGCAGTGCGGCCATGCTGCTCCTTGTCGCGCTTCCGCTTGCCGCCCAGGGACACGCAGGCCACGGCGCGCAGGGCGCCGGTCCGCTGCACGTCGCGCTGGCCGACGGTTGGCACGCAAGACTCGACCGGCCCGCGGACACTGCGCCCGAATTCACCACCATGCCGCCCGGCTGGCACGTGACGAGTGGGCCCTCCGCGATTCTCTACGATCCGGCGCACCAGGCGAGCGGCACCTACCGCGTCGACAGCAAGATCTTCCTGTTCGATCCGGGCGAGCGGCGCGAGGGATTCGGCGTGTTCATCGGCGGCCAGCACCTCGATGGTGACGACCAGCGCTACACGTATTTCCTGCTGCGCCGCGATGGCCGCTTCCTCATCAAGACTCGCGCGGGCGCGGACACCGAGGTCGTGCAGGACTGGACGGCGCACCCGGCCATCCGATCCTGGGAGCATCGCGGGGACGGCGAGGCTACGGCGGAGAATGATCTCGCGATCGACGTTCGGGCGGATGACGTCGTGTTCCTCGTGAACGGCCAGGAAGTCACGCGCGTGCCGCGCAGTCGCATCGACACCGATGGCGTCGTCGGGCTGCGCGTCAACCATGGCCTCAACCTGCACATCGCCACGCTCGACCTCACTCCGTGAAGCCAGGCGACGCGCCGCGCAGGAGCGGCCGCGGACGCACGCTGCGCTGGGATCGATGGGGGCAGCGCGTGCGCGTCCGCACGCGCCGCGGCTGGGGCGCACTGCTCGATCGTTTCGAGCGCCTCGATCTCAGCGAGAACGCAATCCTGCTCGTGTTCGCCGTGGCGATCGGTTGCGCCGCGGCCCTGGGTGTGGTCGCGTTCTATCGTGCCATCGATCTCGCCTTCATTGCGCTCTTCGAAGTCCCGGGCCGATTTCTCACCCGCATCGACCTCCTCGGATACCGGCCGGTGGTCACCGCCCTCGCCTTCGTTGCCGCGTGGTGGATCATGCGGCGCATCGGGCAGGGACTGGATGGGCAGAACGTTCCGGACGTCCAGTTGGCCGTCGCCCGCCGCGACGGCGTGATCCCGACGCGGCCGGCGCTCGCGCGTACGGCTGCGAGTGCCGTTACGCTCGGCGGCGGCGGATCGGCCGGCAGCGAGGGACCGGTCGCGGTGCTCGGCGCGACCGTTGGCTCGTTCCTCGGTCAGCTCTTCCGGTTCAGCCCTGCGCGCGTGCGCATCATGGTCGCGGCGGGCGCTGCTGCCGGAATCTCGGCCGCGTTCAATGCACCGCTCGCCGGCGCCTTCTTCGCCCTCGAGGAGATCCTCGGCTCCCTGGCGATCGGTGCGTTCCCGCCCGTCGTAGTGGCCAGCGTAATGGCGGCCGTGGTGTCGCAGGCCTTCCACGGCAACAATCCGGCGTTTCCGGTACCTACACAGTACGGGTTCGAAGGGCTCATAGAGATCATCGCCTTCTATCCGCTGCTCGGTGTGCTCGCCGGGTTCATCGGTGTGCTTTTCGTGCGCGCGTACTTCGGAACCGCGCCTCTCGTCCAC
The DNA here is from genome assembly GCA_964430275.1 of uncultured Gemmatimonadaceae bacterium. Classification (GTDB taxonomy): domain Bacteria; phylum Gemmatimonadota; class Gemmatimonadetes; order Longimicrobiales; family RSA9; genus DASTYK01. Next base: position 14,824 of record CAYSGF010000041.1, on the reverse strand, counting down.
CGTCTGCGTGGACCCGCCTGGCTCCAGCCGCTGCTCGGCGGCGCGCTCGTTGGCACCATTGTGTTCCTGTCCGGCGGCATGCTCGCGGGCAGCGGCCATCTGGCCTTCTCCCTCGAGCTGTTCGGTCGTCTCGACTGGTACGTGCTCCTGTTGCTCGCGGGTGGCAAGATCATCGCCACTTCGCTGACCCTGAACTCCGGCGGGTCGGGCGGCGTGTTCACACCCGCGCTCTTCGTGGGTGCTGCGACCGGTGGTGCAGTAGGTGTCGCGCTGGCCTCCGTGTTTCCGACCCTCGATCTGCACCCGGAGGCGTACGCACTCGTCGGCATGGGTGCGCTCGTTGCCGCGGCGACGCACGCGCCCCTCACCGGTATCCTGCTCGTGTTCGAGATGACGAACGACTATGCGATCATGATGCCGCTCATGCTCACCACGGTAATCGCATACACGGTCGCACGTCACTTCGAGCAGGACTCGCTCTACAGCGGCTGGCTGCGCCGACGCGGGGAGCGTATCGAGCACGGCCGCGACGAGCAGGTACTGGCGAGTCTGCGCGTGCGCGACGCACTGCAGGCGAATCCACAGGTGATCGGCGAGAGCGCCGCCGTGGCCGAGCTGCTGGAGCAGCTTGGCGGCGGCACCCAGACGGAGTTCCCCGTCGTCGACACCGAACTGCAGCTGCGCGGTGTCATCACGATCGCCGACCTGGCGCGCATCGCGCATGACCGCTCCGAGCTCGCACCGCTGCTCGTGGCGGCGGATCTTGCAACCCCGACCGAGGCCGTCAGCATGGAGGACACCATGCTCGACGCCGTGCGCACCATGGGACTGCGCGGCACTGCATCGATTCCGGTCGTGGACGTGGACACCGGCCGGCTGCTCGGTGTCGTCCGGCATGCCGACATCATGGCGCTCTACGAGCGGCTGCTCGCCCGCGACTGAGACCCGAGGAGGGACGTTGGACCAGCATCCACCACCTGCGGACGGACGACACCCGCTCGACCCGGTGTTTCGACCGGAATCCATCGCGGTCATAGGCGCCAGCCGTACTGCCGGCACAATCGGCTACGAAATCGTCGACAACCTGATACGCCACCGGTTCACGGGCGCGGTCTACCTGGTGAATCCGAAGACGCGAGTCGTCCACTCCATGCCGACCCACGCATCCGTCCTCGACATCGAAGCGCCGGTCGATCTGGCGGTCATTGCGGTGCCGAAGGAGCTGGCAGTGGAGGCTGTCGAGAGCTGCGGTCGCAAGGGGGTCCGCGCCGTCGTCGTCATCACGGCGGGCTTCAAGGAGGTCGGTCCGGCCGGGCAACGTCGCGAGGAGGCGCTCCTGGACATCGCCCGTCGCTATGACATGCGCGTCGTCGGACCGAACTGCCTGGGCGTGCTGAATACGGAGTCCGAATGCTCGATGAATGCGACGTTCGCTCCGGTCATGCCGCCCGTCGGTCCAGTGAGCTTCATGAGCCAGTCCGGTGCCATGGGCGTGACCATTCTCGACTACGCCGCCGAGTACGGCATCGGCATCAATCACTTCATCTCCGTGGGCAACAAGGCCGACGTCAGCGGCAACGACCTGCTCGAGTACTGGAGCGAGGATCCGGCCACGCGCGTGATCCTCATGTACCTGGAGAACTTCGGTAACCCGCGCAAGTTCACGCGCATCGCGCGCGAAGTGACGAAACGGAAGCCGATCATTGCCGTGAAGAGTGGCCGCAGTGCCGCGGGCGCGCGTGCGGCCTCGTCGCACACGGGATCGCTCGCCGGCCTCGACAGCGCGATCGACGCGCTGCTCGCGCAGTGCGGCGTGATCCGCGTTGACAGCGTACAGGACCTGTTCGACCTCGCCATGGCATTCAGCGCCCTGCCGCTGCCCACCGGCGAAGCAGTCGCGGTGGTGACGAATGCTGGCGGACCGGGCATCATCATCGCCGATGCCTGCGAGGCGAACGGACTGCGGGTGGCGGAGCTGTCGGAAGCGACACAGCAGCAGTTGCGCGCGTACCTGCCGGAAGAGGCAAGCGTGCGCAACCCGGTCGACATGATCGCGAGTGCCACAGCGGACAGCTACCGACATACCCTGCTTGCGGTGCTCGAGGATGATGCCGTCGACGGTGCGATCGCTGCGTTCGTCCCGCCACTCGGCGTCAGCCAGCGCGACGTCGCTGCCGCCATCGTGGAGGCACGCCGGGCACGACCGGACAAGCCGATCCTGGCGGTGCTCATGGGACGCGAGGGGCTGCCCCAGGGGCGCGCCGAGCTGAAGGAAGTCGGTGTACCCGCCTACATCTTCCCCGAGAGCGCAGCGCGCGCTCTCGCGGCAATGGCCCGCCACCGCCGCTGGCTCGCGCGGGCCACCGGCAGCGTCATACGCTTCGACTTCGACGATGCGACGATCACGCGGCTCGTTGCGGCGCGGCGTATCGCCGGAGGCGGCTACCTGTCCGCTGCGGATGCACGCGCCGTGCTGCGCGCGTGCGGGGTCCCCGTGGTGGAGACGCTCCTCGCGACGACTGCGGAGGAAGCCGTCGCCGCCGCAACGGCGATCGGCATGCCCGTGGTGCTCAAGATCGTGTCGCCGCAAGTCGTCCACAAAACGGATGTGGGTGGTGTCGCGCTGGACGTGCGTACTGCGGATGACGTGCGCGCGGCCTTTGACCGCATCATTGAAGATGTGCGTCGGCATGCGCCCGACGCAGTGCTCGAAGGTGTAGCAGTCGAGCAGCACGTGAAGGGAGGGCGCGAGACGATCATCGGCATGAGTGTCGATCCCGGCTTCGGGCCGGTTCTGATGTTCGGCCTCGGCGGCATCCATGTCGAGGCGCTGCGCGACGTCGCGTTCCGGGTCCAGCCGCTGACGGACTTGGATGCGGCCGAGATGATCGGCGCGATCCGGGGCGTACGCCTGCTCGAGGGCATGCGCGGCGAGCCGCCGGCCGACCGTGCCGCACTCGCGGACGTGATCCTGCGCATCTCGCAGCTCGTGGGAGATCACGCCGACATCGTCGAAATGGACATCAATCCGTTCGTCGTCTTCGAGAGTGGCGGGACGGCTGTAGACGTACGCATCCGCGTACGCTAGTCCCGCCACTCTCGACGGCACACTCCCTGCGATGCCGCACTCGCACCACGACAGGGAGACGACGTGCCGATCGCCAAGCTACGCGCAGTCTGGCGCAACATCTACGATAGTCTCTGGTTTCTCCCTGCGATCTTCACGATCACGGCAATCGGAACCGCCAGTGTGCTCCTGCGCGCAGACCCGCTGCTGCCGGAGGGGTTCGACCGCCGCGAGATCGCCTGGCTGTTCAGCGGTGGCGCGGAGGGCGCGCGCGGCGTGCTCGCGGCGATCGCCGGATCGATCATCACGGTGACGGGCGTGGTCTTCTCCGTCACGGTCGTCGCACTCCAGCTCGCCTCCAGCCAGTACACACCGCGCGTGCTGCGCACATTCATGGCGGACCGCGCGAATCATTTCGTGCTGGGCGTGTTCATCGGCACGTTCGTGTACGCGCTGCTGGTCATGCGATCCATCCACGGCGGCGGTGACGATTACGATGCCTTCGTCCCCGCCATCGCGACGACGGCCGGTGTCGTGTTCGCCGTGATCAGCATCGGCTGCCTGATCTTCTACATCCATCACGTGGCGAGTTCCCTGCAGGCCGAGACGATCATGTCGAACATCACGCGCGATACCCTGCGCACGATCAGCGACGAGTACCCGGAGGGGGATCGCGACGAGGCGACGCCAGCGCAACCGACCGGCAACAGCCATCCAGTGCTTGCGGGTGACGCCGGCTACGTCACTGGTCTCGAGGAGGAGCACCTGCTCGACGTCGCGCGTCGGACCTCCTGCGTTGTCTGCATCGATGTGGCCGTCGGTGATTTCGTGTATCCCGGCTCATGCCTCGCTACGCTCTGGGGGGACCGCCCGCACGAGGACACGATGGACAAGGCACGCCAGGCATTCGCCACCGATAGCGTGCGCACGCCGCACCAGGACCTGCGGCTCGGTGTCATCGAGCTCGTCGACATGGCTATCAAGGCGCTGTCACCCGGGGTGAACGATCCGACGACCGCGATGAGCGCGATCGACCGGCTAGGCGAGATCGTGCTCGAGCTGGGTCGCCGCCGCCGCCGCACGGTTCGCGAAGAGAATGGCGCCGTCATCCTGCTTCGCATTCCGGCCTACGACGACATCATTGGCCTCGCCTTCGATCAAATCTCGCACTATGCGGCGGAGCACCCGGCAGTCATCCAGCGCATCGCGGGCACGATCGGTAGCGTCGGCAGCCTGCTGCCGCAGCACCGCAGGGGGGCACTGCGCGCACAGCTCGCGCGCGTCCGCATCATCGCGCTCGAAAAGCTCACACTGGAGTTCGACCGGGCGGCTGTAGGGGACGCGCTCGACGCCGCAGAGCGAAGGCTCGCGGAAGCGCGGGGGTGAGCCGGAGAGCGATCGATTTAGGTCCGGCCATTCGTGCAGCAGGTGGCCGGATCCGAACGGCAGATGCACTGATGCAGTGCGATGGAGCCGGTAACTCCCATACGACTCTCGACGAGGTCGGCGAGCACCCTGGCGAACCGGGCATCGTCGTGCGGCACCGGCACACGATGGAAGCGCAGGCCGCGTCCCTCCGCGTGCGCACGCAGTTCCTGGTCGAGCTCGGCCAGCGTCTCGGACTGCTCGTGCATGAAACTGATCGGGAGGACGATCACCGCATCGGCGTCGATGTTGTCGATCACGTCTTCGATGTCCGGGCCCGTCCATTCGATGGGCCGATTCGTGTGATTCTGGAACCCGAGCACATAATCCTCGGCGCCCGCTGCCTGCGCAATCGCACGGCATGACTCCTGGACGTAAATGTCGTAGCGGTTTCCCTCCCTCAGGTACTTGAGCGGAATACCGTGCGCCGATACGACGAGCCGGCAGCCTTTCTGAAACGATTCGCCAGTCGTCTGGAGCACCCTGCGGATCCCCTGCGCGCGCAGCTCCGTGTAGAGGGGGTGGCGATGCCAGCCACTGATCTCGAGTCGCTGCGCATCCCAGCCGATCGCCGCGATCGCCTGGGCGAGGAGGCGCAGGGAGGCAACGGTGGTGGACGCACCACACAGCGGGTATACCGGTAAGCCGACAACAGTGTCGCAGGCATCGGCGCGCGCGCGCTCGATTGCCGCTTCGATGGAGGGCTCGGTAAACTGCATGCCGACGTAGCAGCGTGCGTCGTGGCCGCGCCGTTGGAGCTCGCACTGGAGTGCGTCCGCCTGGGCCTGCGCCTGCCGGTTCAATGGCGAACCGCCGATGGATCGGTAAGCCGCGACCAGATCGCCAGCGCGAGCAGCAGCGAGCTCCCGGGCGCGGCTCGCCGCCGCTGCCGTGCCCAGCCGCCCTTCCAGCTCGCCATTCATCAGAAAGATGCGCTCGAGGAACGGAACGACGGCCGCCTCCGTGGCGTGCTCGGGCTCGCCGAAGTTGAGGAGAATGACACCAATGCGCATGTGCGGATGCTATCGGGCCGAGTAGTCGTGAACGAAGTCGACAACGGCGCGGAGCACGGTGTGGTCCGTGCCGGGCAGGATGCCGTGGCCCAGATTGAAGATGTGGCCCGGCCGGTTGGCAGCACGGTCGAGGACTTCGCGGGTGCGCTCGACAGCAGTTCGCTCACCCGCGAGCAGGATGGCCGGGTCCATGTTCCCCTGCAGTGCGCGCCCGTTACCGACCACCTCCCACGCCTCGTCGATTGGCTGGCGCCAGTCAATGCTCAGGGCTGCGCCGCCCGCTTCGGCGACCAGCCGCAGCAGCGCGGGATTGCCCGTGTAGAAATTGATCACGGGCACACCGGCGGCTTCCATGCGGCCGATCAGCGTCTTCATGTGCGGCAGCACGTAGGTCTCGTAATCGTCGGTGCCGAGCGCACCCGCCCACGAATCGAAGACCTGGACTGCACCCGCTCCGGCTTCGTACTGCGCGATGCCGAACGCGGCGTTGTGCTGTGCCCAGAACTCGGCGAGCGCGTGCCATGCCGGCGGATCGCGCCAGATGAACGACTTCACCTCGACGAAGTCCTTCGAGCGCTGCCCCTTGATGAGGTAGGACGAGAGCGTGAACGGAGCACCGACGAAGCCCAGCACAGGGACGTCGATGCGCTCGACCACGAGACGGATCTGTTCCAGGCAGAAGTCGAGTGCCTCGCGCGGCTCGAAGGGAGTCATCCGCGCGACGTCGGCGCCGCTCGTGATCGGGTTCTTCACCACCGGCCCGAGGCCGGGCTTCATCTCCACATCGAAGCCCGCCCCGAAGTAGGGGGTGGACAGGTCGTTATACAGGACCGCCGCGTCGACCGGGAAATAGTCGAGCGGCATCATCGTGATCGCGGCGGCGCGCGCCGGGTCGCGCAGGATCTCGAACATCCCGTGATCTGCGCGCGCCTCCCGGTAGCGGGGCAGAGCGCGGCCTGCCTGGCGCATGAACCACACGGGCGTCCGGTCAACCGGCTCCCTGCGCAGCGCGCGAAGAATGCGATCATTCATGGGGGCAAAGTAGCAGAGAGGGACGGGTGCGTGAATGGCCAGCGGCCCGGCCGGTACCGCCGGGTTGCGCGCTACGCGCTCATGCCACTCTCTTCGAGGGCCCGTGCGAACCCGACTCCGGTGGAGAGCGATGCGCCTGACGACCCTGGTTGTCCTTCCGATCCTGCTCGTGCCGGCGTCCGCGCACGCCCAGGCCGCCACAGCCGGAATCGACGAAATTCTCACGCGCGGCGCCCTCGCCCGCGCGCACTGGGGTGTGCATGCCGTGGACGCGGCGAGCGGCGAAGTACTATACAGCCGCAATGCAGACCAGCTGTTCGTGCCTGCATCGAACCTCAAGCTGGTGGTCGCCGCGGCCGGCGCGCACTACCTCGGCGGGGGTTTCGTGTGGCGGACCGAGCTGCGTGCCGCTGGTCAGGTGCGCAATGGCGAGCTGCACGGTGATCTCGTTGTCCACGGTACCGGCGATCCGGGTATCTCCGGACGCTTTGCAGACGACGGCATGCTCACGGTGCTGGAAGCGTGGGCGGACTCGCTGCACGCGCGCGGGATCCGCCGGATCGCGGGTGCCGTCGTCGCGGACCAGACTCATTGGGATGCGCAGCTGCGCAGCGCCGACTGGGAGATCTACGACGTCAACTGGTGGTACGCCGCACCCGTGGCACCACTCGGGTTCAATGACAATGCGATCGACTTCCGGGTGGCGCCGGGGCCGCCCGGTGCGCCTGCGCGTATCACGTGGGCACCACGTACCGCCGATTTCGTGTTCGTGAACCGTACGCGCACAGCCGCGAGCGGCAGCGACTATACGTTGGACTTCGATCGTGTGGCAGGAACGGACACGATCTTCGCGTACGGCGAGCTCCCGGTCGATGCGAGCACGCGCACCGAGTACTTCGCCGTCGATGATCCCGGGCGTTACCTGGCGACCGTCCTGACGGAGGTGCTCGAGGCGCGCGGCATCGACGTCGCTGCCGCGCGCGGCCGCTCGATCTATGCACCCGCGTCGGCACCGCCCACCACCACACTCTTCGTCTGGACCTCGCCGCCGCTGCCGACCACGATCGCGCCGATCCTGCTGACCAGTCAGAACTGGTTCGCCGAACAGCTTCTCAAGACGATCGGCTATGCGGTGAAGGGAACGGGCAGCTTCGCGGCGGGACTGGAGGCCGAGGCGGAGTTCCTGCGCGACGTCGTCGGCATCGATTCGAGCGCATTCGTGCTGCGTGACGCTTCCGGTCTCTCCGCCAGCAACCTGATCACGCCGCGCGCGCTGACCGTGCTCGCACGTTACATCCGCACATCCGAGCTCGCCGAACGTCTGGCACCCGGGATTTCGGTCTCAGGCGAATCGGGGTCGCTGCGAGCCCGGCTTACCGACCTTTCCGGTCGGGTACAGGCAAAGACCGGATCGATCCGCCACGTCGCATCGTTGAGCGGCACCGTGCTGTCCGACAGTGGCAGGGAGATCGTGTTCGCGATCGTCGCGAACAACACCGGCACGTCCGGCGCCCGGGTGTCCGCGGCAATCGACGACGTCGTCCGTGCACTTGCCGGCCAGTAGGCGACGAGTGTCGGTCGGTGCCCGCCTCGCCGCATCCGCCATCGTCGCACTGCTGGCGGCATGCAGCGAGGCGCCGACCCGCCCACAGGTGGTCCTGGGCGCGACGCACACGCTCGAGGACGCCGGGCTGCTCGACGCACTCGCCGAGGAGTTCCGAACGGCGCATCCCGATCTCGCCCTGCGCGTGGTCGTCAGCGGCACGGGCGAAGCGCTCGCGTATGCGGGGCAGGGTCAGCTCGACGTCGTCCTGTCCCATGCGCCGGAAGCGGAACGCGCAGCCTTGGAGCGCGGCGACGTGACTGCGCGGCGCGAGCTCATGCACAATGATTTCATGATCGCGGGACCGGCGTCCGACCCGGCAGGCGTGCGCGATGCCGCGGATGCCCGCGCCGCGATGGCCCGCATCGCCGCAACGCGCTCCGCGCGCTTCGTCTCCCGCGACGACGACAGCGGCACCCATATGCGTGAGCTCGCCCTGTGGCAGGCGGCGGGTATCGCACCCCCCGCGGGGGACTCGTATATCCGCGCGGGTGTCGGGATGGCCGACGCACTGCGCATCGCCGACCAGCGTCAGGCGTACATCCTGACCGATCCGGCGACGTACACTGTCCTGCGCCACTCGCTGGCACTGGTCCCGCTCCAGGGATCCGGACCGGACCTGCGCAACACGTACTCGGTCATGCGCGTGACCCGCGCGCCTGACAGTGCAGCCGCACGGCTCCTCGCCGGGTGGCTCACAGGAGCGGCTGCGCGTCGTGTGATCCTGCGGTTCGGTGTGGAGGACTACGGTGGTCCGCTCTTCACGCCGGCGGACACTGCAATCTGAGCCGAGGCGTGGCCGCATGCGCGGCGGGCGGTCGCGGGTGATCGAATGGAGAGCCCACCCGATACCCGCGTCGCATTATCCTTCCAGACCGGCCGGCTCGATCAACCTTTCGCCGCCGCAGCGAAGCGCTCGGCAACGGCGTCCCAGTTGACGGTATTCCACCACGCCTCGAGATAGTCCGGGCGCTTGTTCTGGTACTTCAGATAGTATGCGTGCTCCCAGACATCGACACCCAGGACCGGCGTGTGCCCCTTCATGTACGGGCTGTCCTGGTTCGGCGTCGAGTAGACGTCGAGCGCGCCCTTGCCGTCGACGACCAGCCAGGCCCAGCCACTGCCGAACTGCGTCGCGCCCGCGGTCGATACCTTCGTGCGGAAGTCCTGGAACGAGCCGAACTTCTGTTTGATCGCATCGCCGAGCGCGCCGCCCGGCTCACCGCCGCCCTTCGGTCCCATGATCTCCCAGAACAGAGCATGATTAGCGTAGCCGCCGCCATTGTTGCGGACCGTCGCGCGGATCGCCTCCGGCACGGAATCGATGGAACGCAGGAGCTCATCGATCGACTTCGACTGCAGATCCTGATGCTTCTCGAGAGCCTCGTTCAACTTGTTCGTATAGGCAGCGTGGTGCTTGTCGTGGTGAATCTCCATCGTCCTGGCATCGATGTGCGGCTCGAGCGCTTCCGGGGCATACGGCAGGTCGGGGAGCTTGAACGGATACGCCATCGCTGATCGTCCTCGCGTTGGGCACGCGTCTTCGCGCGCAGGAAACAGTCTTGAGCACGGGGGGCCCCGCGGGACCCGTCGTACGAGAGTCAGACACGAACGTCGACGCAAGCGGCGCGCCGGGGCAGGTTACAAAAAAAACGGCGCACCCGGCAGTGCGGGCGCGCCGTTTCGGCACTGCACGATTCCTCAGGCCGCAGGGCCGGCAGACCCTGGCTGTGTTTCGGCAGCGTCGTCGAAGAGAACAGACTCGATCCTGCCGAGCATGGAGTCCGGGTCCGCACGCTCCCGGCCGATCAGGCCGTCCTCTGTCCGGCCGGCGCGTTCAGCGGCCGCGAAGAGATTGAGCCAGCGATCGAAGCGCTCACCCACCCGCATGACTGCGTAGAAGCGGTGCCCCTGTCGCCTGCCCGGCATCAGCACGTCGACGATGGCTGCGCCGAGTGATACCGGCGAGAGTATGATGTCCTTCAGCCCGTCCAGCACGAGCTTCACCTGAAAGATGATCAGGTCACGAATGACGACGTGCGGGCCGTGGCTCATGGGACTCGTCTCCTCCGGATGTCATGGCTGCTCCGCCGACCCGTACGGTCTGGCGCCGCAACGGTTTCGGCATCCTCAGCGAAACACCTGCGCACTGCCCTCCAGCCACGTCTGCGGGCCGAAGCTTGGCTGCCCGAGCGCGCCTGCGTCGATCGACAGCGTGCCGTCCAGCCGGTAGTTCACCCGATTGCGTCCAAGGATCTCGGTGGCCACATCGGCGAGGTCGCCCAGGTCCGAGAAGCTGATGGCCAGCTCGATCGGGATGACCGTGTCCTGCTGTGCGGTCAGCGGAAGCCCCAGCGGAAAGTTCACGTCCGCTGCTCGTGCGCCCTCGAGAAACAGGTTTCCCGCCAGCCGCGAAAGGTTCAGCCCGAAGCTGTTCGGATTCTCGATCCGGGCAAACATCCGGATCGCCGCACCGCCCAGCGGTCGCTGTGCCGACGGGCCGAGCACCCGGATCTCGGCCTGCTGCCCGCTCGCCACGGCGAAGCGCGGCGGCTGCACGATCGCACCCAGCGCGCCGAGCTGCGCGCAGCTGGTCAATAACACGAGGGCTGCGGCGCACGTTACCCTGGTGACACGCATCATCATCCGGCTCCTGCAGAGGGGCCAACACACGTCAGAAGCCGGCGGAAAATGCAACGCGCGTGCCCCGTCCGGTGCACGCGCGCAGGAACCGCAGGGCGAGCGCGCTCAGGCGCCGGGCCCGCCCGCCTTGTGCCGGTACGTGATCCGCCCCCGCGAAAGGTCATACGGCGAGAGCTCGAGGGAGACCCGATCCCCAACGAGGACGCGGATCTTGAACTTCGACATCTTGCCGGCCGCATAGGCGAGAACGGTATGCCCGTTCTCCAGCAGCACGCGGTAGTTGCGGTCGGGGAGGACCTCCGTTACGACGCCCTCCATCTCGATGCCACCCTGCTTCGCCATCCAGACCTCGGCCGGGTTCGACACTCCTGCCCAACAGAATTCTGCAAAAGATAATCAGCCGAAACAGGGCGAGGAAAGGGGAGCGGATTCCGTCAGTGGGTGGCTGCGGCGGGTGTCACGCGGCGGGCGGTTCAGACGTTCTACCCTGAAACGGATCCGGGTACGAACCCCGGGGGCGCGCAATAGAGGAAGGAAGAAAGCCCCGGAGTCCGTACCCGAATCTGTGTATCTGCTCGTACGACGAACCGCCCCCCAAAGTTCCGCGTCGCGCTACCCGCCCCGGCGGCCGGACGACGCTCCTGCCATCGCCCATCACGTTGGACTCAATCTAGCGGCAAAGCGTTGCCGCTGGAAACTCCCGTCATCACGTCGATCCGTCGTTCCGACCCGAGATTGCTCCTGTCCCGGTGGCATATCGCGTGCGCGGCCCTCCTCACACTGCACAGAGGAGGCCAGCGCATGGGACGTGGAACGAGAGCGGTGTGGGCGGATACGGCGGACCCGGTCCGCTATCCGTCACTGCAGGCGGATGAGACGGCGGACGTGTGCGTGATCGGCGCGGGGCAGGCGGGCGTCGCGAGCGCGTACCTGCTGTCCCGCGAGGGCGCGCGAGTCATCCTGCTGGAGAAGGCGCAACCGGGTTCGGGCGAGACGGGCCGCACGTCGGCTCACCTGACGTCCTGGCTGGATGACGGCAACGACCTCATCACGCGCGCCCACGGTGCCGAGCGGGCACGCCTCGTGGCGCAGAGCCACGCCGAAGCCGTCTCATGGATAGAGAGTGTGGCCGCAGAGGTTGGCATCGACTGCGGATTCCGCCGAATCCCTGCCTTTCTGTTCTCGGTTCACGAGGACCGTCGTGAGCGCCTGCAGCGCGAGGCCGAGGCGAGTGCCGCCGCCGGCCTGAGCGCCCGGCTCGACGAGCAGCCGGTCCATGACCCGTTCGGCCATGGCATCGCGCTGCGCTTCGACGATCAAGCCACCTACAACCCGGTCCGGTTTCTCTACGGGCTTGCCCGTGCCGCTGTCGCAGGTGGCGTGCTGATTCGCGGCAACACCTTCGTCACCGGCGTGAAGAGCGAGGGCGAGGTGGTGACGATCGAGACGCGCGACGGTCCGACCGTTCGCGCGAAGGCGTGTGTGGTCGCGACGAACACGTCGATTGCGGACTATGTCACCACGCATACGAAGCAGGCGCCCTACCGCACCTTCGTCACGACGTTTGCCGTGGAGCCCGGTGCGATTCCGGATGCGATGTACTTCGATGACGAGGACCCGTATCACTATTGCCGGCTCATCCGTGAGGCGAACGACCGCGAGCTGCTGCTCGTGGGCGGCGAGGACCACAAGACGGGGCAGGCGGATGACGGTGTCGACCGGCTGCGTCGACTGGAGGAGTGGGCACGCCGGCACTTTCCTGCCGCCCGCGAGCGCACGCATGCCTGGAGCGGACAGGTCTTCGAGCCGAATGATGCACTCGGACTGAACGGCCACGACCCGGGCAGTGACCACGTGTACATGATCAGCGGCGATTCCGGCGACGGCCTGACGAACGGCGTCGTCGGGGCACACCTGGTGACCGACCTGATCATGGGGCGTGCGAATCCGCTCGAAGCGGTATACGATCCCGGTCGCCGGCCGCGGGATCTGAAGGAGTTCGCGAAGGAGAACCTCAACGTCGCGAAGGTCTTCGCATTCGATCGGCTGCGCGCCGGTATGGGCACCAGCGCCGACGACCTGCCGGCCGGCAGCGGTCGTGTGATCCGGCGCGATCATGGGCCGGTCGCAGCGTACCGCGCACCGGATGGCGAGCTCCACGAGCGCTCCGCACTGTGCACGCACATGGGTTGCGTAGTGCACTGGAACTCGCTCGAGTCCTCCTGGGACTGCCCCTGTCACGGCTCGCGTTACGACCCGTTCGGCGGCGTGATCACCGGCCCGGCAGCGGGTCCGCTCGACGGCGCGGAAGCGCAGGAGTGATGCGCGCGCTGCGCCCGCGCTCCATGCGGCCGCGCCCGCGAGCCGGGCATGGCACTCCGACCCATCCACTGCGTGCTTGGCGCGCGGGAGAGGAATGACGAGGTTCCACGACGTACCGGCGTTCCCGCGTGGCTTCGCGTGTGCGAGCCGGAATTGCGGTATCAAGGCGACAGGTCGTGACCTGTCGCTGTTCGTTTCGGAGGTCGATGCGGCAGCTGCTGCAGTCTTCACGCGGAATCAGTTTCCGGGAGCGCCGGTCGTGCTCGGTCGCGAGACGATCCGGGCCGGCGTCCTGCGCGCGGTCATCGTGAACAGCAGGGTCAGCAACGTCGGTACGGGCGCCGCGGGTCTGGTGAACGCTCGCCGGATGGCGGCTGCTGCAGCCGGTGAGCTCGGGTGTTCGCCTGCCCACGTGCTCGTCAGCTCGACGGGCGTGATCGGCCTGCCCCTGCCGATCGCGCGCATCGAGGCCGGCGTGCGCGGGATGAGTGCGGAGCTGCAGCCGGATCCGCTGGTCGGAGCCGAGGGCATCATGACGACGGACACGTACCCGAAGGCGGTGTCGCTCAGCGTCGGTGCTGCCACGATCACCGCCGTGGCGAAGGGCTCCGGGATGATCGCGCCCGACATGGCGACAATGCTGGTCTACATCTTCACCGACGCGCGCATCGCCGCTGCGCGCCTCGATGCCATGCTGCGCGCGAGCTGCGAAGACACCTTCAACATGCTTTCCGTCGACGGCGACACGAGCACGTCGGACACGTGTGCGATCCTGGCGAACGGCCTGGCGGGTGCGGTCGATGAAGATGCTTTCGGTGACGCACTGCATGCGCTCTGTGTCCGCACGACCGAGCTGCTCGCGCGCGACGGTGAAGGCGCGACGAAACTGCTGCGGGTCCGCGTCCGCGGCGCCGCCTCCCGCGAAGATGCGCGCGCGGTCGCTCGCTCACTGGTGAACTCGCCACTCATCAAGACCATGGCGTACGGCGCGGATCCGAACGTGGGTCGCGTGCTGATGGCAGTCGGCAAGTGCTTTGACGTGCGCATCGAGCCGGCACGCACGGCGGCGTGGATCAATCGAGTGCAGGTAATCGACGCCGGCGGGAGGGTGGACTTCGACGAGGCGGGCCTTCGGGTATCGCTCGCGGGCGATCCGGTCGAGATCGAGGTGGATCTCGGCGTGGGCGATGCCGGTGCGAGCGGCTGGGGCTGCGACCTGACCGAAGGCTACGTCCAGGAGAACGCGGCCTACTACTCGAGCTGACCCGAGGCGATGCGTGTTCCGGATCCGCCGTGTCTTCGATGACCAATCGACCGAGAACCGTGCCGCCGTCGGTCACGTGCAGGCGATCCTGCGTGCACAGTTCCCGTCCCTGGCGCAGTCCAAGGTCGAGGGCCTCGGCGCGATGCTGCGTCGGTCCGTCACGACGGAATTCCGTCCGATCCTGTTCGTGGCCGAGCGCCGGCACGAAGTGCTGGGCTTCGCGCTGCTGCTGCACGATCCGAAGCTGCGCTTCTGTTACCTCGATTTCATCTCAGCGGGCAAGGGGCGAACCGGGGGTGGCATCGGGGGCGCTCTCTACAGTCGTGTGCGCGACGAGGCCCTCGCCCTCGATGCGGTTGGCCTGCTGCTCGAGTCGCTGCCCGACGACCGCGCCTTGTGTGCCGATCCCGCGATAGTACGGCAGAAAGCGGCGCGACTGCGCGTCTACCAGCGCT
>CAYSGF010000040.1:0-1995 GCA_964430275.1 uncultured Gemmatimonadaceae bacterium | reverse complement strand
TGCCGAGCGCGAGCGTCAGGGCCGCTACTGCTGTGAAGCCCGGACGACGCGCCAGCATGCGCGCGGCCTGCCGCAGCTCGAGTCCGATCATCATTCGTGATTCTCCCGTGGGTGCGTCACCAAGGATAGCAGCCACCGCCGCTGCGCGGGAGGAGGTGCTACGGGTGGTTTCGCTGACACCGGTGAACGGAACTATTCACCACAGAGCGCGCGGAGCGCTCAGAGCCTCGCGTGGTGCAGCATTCCGGCGGGGCGGAATCCTGTTTTTCGTGAACACACGGCGGCCCATGGTTCCCGGCGACGGCGGCATCCGGCGGCAGATGAACGCGCGCACCGCTGGCACGCCCCGACCAGCGGCGTTCCCGCCGCCGCGACGCCAACCCGCGCCGCGAACGATCAACGCCGTGTGTTCACAAAAATGGCAACCGGACTCCGCCTCAAGCGCTCCACCCACGAGACTCTGCGCGCTCAGAGGGCTCTGTGGTGAAAAAAGCCGTTCACCAGCCTTACCTGCCCTTGGGAATCAATCGATCGTGACCTTCAGGATCCGCGGATGCGCCGTGAGCGCTGCGCGCGTCGTCGTGGCGACAGCGGAACCGCGCGCGCGAAAGGTCAGCAGCCGCCGATCGCTGCGCCGCTCCAGCTCCAGCAGCTGCAGCTCGAGGCCGTCGGCGGTGAGTGCACGTTCGATCTCTGCCGGGTCCGCATCCGCGTCGGTTTCGATGAACAGCGTGTGCTCGGTCCAGCGGTTCGCGAGCAGTCTGTCATCGAGCCGGTTCAGCGTGCGCAGCGCGAGCAGCGTGATCGCGAAGGCGACGATGCCGATCGCATACGCGCCCGCGCCGATGGCCATTCCGATGCCGGCGACGACCCACATGGTTGCCGCTGTCGTCAGGCCGATGACGCTGCCGCGTGCCTGCATGATCGTGCCGGCGCCGAGAAAGCCGATGCCGCTCACGATCTGCGCAGCAATGCGTCCCGGATCCGCCCGGAATGCTCCCTGGATCGTAACGTCCTGCGCGACGGCGATCGAGACCTCGGTGATGAGCGCAGCGCCCAGGCAGATGAGCAGGTTCGTCCGGAAACCGGCGGGCTTACCGCTCGCCTCGCGCTCGAACCCGATGAGGCCGCCCAGGAGGGCAGCCAGGAAGAGCCGGCCGAGGGTGGCACCGACGCCGTGCGTATCGATCGCGAGGACGTCCATCAGTCGTTGAGCCGCCGCAGTTCCTTCAGCAGTCCGGTCTTGTCCTTCGTGCGCGCATCGACGTCCTTGATCTTGCGTGCCGGCTGTCCGGCGAACACGCACATCGGTGGCACGTCCGAGGTGACGACGGCACCGGCCGCGACGACGCTGCCCTTCCCGATGCGGCACCCTTCGAGCACCACCGCATTCGCACCGATCAGCACCTCGTCCTCGACGACGACCGGGTCCGCACTCGGCGGCTCGAGCACGCCGGCGAGCACGGCGCCGGCACCGATGTGACAGTCCCTGCCCACGAGCGCACGCGCGCCGACCACCGCGTTCATGTCGATCATCGTGCCCGCACCGATGACCGCGCCGATGTTGACGACGGCGCCCATCATCACGATCACGCGCTCGCCGATCTCGACCTTCTCACGGATGAACGACCCCGGCTCGATGCGCGCGTTCACCCGTTTCAGGTCGAGCAGCGGGATCGCCGAGTTGCGACGGTCATTGTCCAGGTGGTGATACTGCACACGCTCGCCGGCCGCGGCGAGCGCCTCCTGGACCCGCTCCCACTCGCCGATGAGGATCGTGGTGCCCGCACCGGTCGGAAACGCCTTGAGGTCATCCGCCGCTGCGACGTCGAGCTCACCTTCATGGCGCACGTAGCATGTCACCGGAGTGCGCTTGCGCGCATTCGAGATCAGGTCGCGGATCTCCTGGTAGTCCATCGATTCGCTCCGCTCAGAGTCCGAGCACGTCTTTCATGGTATAGCGGCCGGGCGCTCTGCCGGCCAGCCAGCGCGCAG
>CAYSGF010000039.1:0-3456 GCA_964430275.1 uncultured Gemmatimonadaceae bacterium | reverse complement strand
GCAGTCAACCTTGATCTAGCTTCGAGACCATGAAAGTCCTCAAGCTCATCCTCGCCGTCTCCGTGCTCGCGTGCGCGAACGGCAATGAAGGCAGCGGCCAGATCGCGTCCGCGGACGTGCCGGCGTTCGATGCCGAGGCCGCGCACGCGCTCCTGCGTCAGCAGGTCGAGTTCGGCCCGCGCGTGCCTGGGACACCCGGCCATGCGGCGCAGCTCCAGTGGATGGCGGACTACCTGCGCGAGCGCGCCGACACCGTGTGGGTGCAGAGCTTCGAGCAGCCGATCGACGACCTCGACGAGCCGCTCCGCCTGCACAACGTCTTCGCGCGCTTCCGCCCGGATGACCCGAGTCGCGTCCTGCTCGTCGCCCACTGGGACACGCGCCCGACATCCGACGAGGACGACAACGAAGCGCGCCGCGCCATGCCGCTGGACGGCGCGAACGACGGCGCATCCGGCGTCGCCGTGCTGCTCCAGCTCGCCGACATGTTCGCGCAGAACCCGCCGCCACTGGGCGTCGACATCCTGCTGACCGACGGCGAAGACTTCTCGACCGAGCCCGGCGACTACAGCAACATGTACCTCGGCGCCGACTACTTCGCGCGCAACAAGCCCGAAGGGTATGCCCCGCTGTACGGCATCCTCGTCGACCTCGTCGGCGACGCGAACCCCCGCTTCGAGATGGAGGGCTACTCCCTCCAGTACGCCCCCGAAGTCGTCGAGCGCGTATGGCGGACTGCCGCAGACATCGGCTACGACAACATCTTCGTGCGCCGCGCCGGCATGTCCGTCCTCGACGACCACGTGCCGCTCAACTCGCGCGGCAACATCCGCACGATCAATATCATCGACATGGACTACGGCCCCGACAACGCCTACTGGCACACGCAGAACGACGTCGTCGAGAACACGTCACCGCGCGGGCTGGGCGCGGTCGGTGAGGTCCTCGCGACCCTGATCTATCGGGGGGGGTGAGGGTCGGAAGCGGGGACCGGTCCGCACCCGCACGTTCAGTGACTCACTTTCCTTCCAACAGCTTGACACGGAGTGTTCGGAGAGAACGGGGAATCGGAGGGCCAACCGGCGGATGCATCACGGTTTCGCCGGCGTCCTGCTCCGTCTTTCTGTTGACACACGGCGTTTCGCCGTCGAGGCGGACCCGTCCGCGCGGTGGACGCAGGCCTCGAACCCGCGATGCCGTGTGTTGACAAAATGGATGCCGGATGATGACGAGTCCCCACCGCATCCGCCGGCAAAGACTCCGCTCCCTCCGAGTGCTCCGAGCCCTCCGTGTCAAAGACGTTCATCCGTTCCCTCCGGAGTGCTCCGAGCCCTCCGTGTCAAAGCTGTTCCTCCGTTCCCTCGGACGGCGTGCGCTAGCAGCATGTCCGATCCTCCCATTCCTCCGCCCCGCCACCCGCTCCATGCTGCCCGCCAGGAACCACCTTTCCCGGAGCCTCACCCCATGAAGCTGACCAAGGAAGAGTCCCAGGCCCTCGCCTTCATCGGCGCCATGATCCTGATCTCGGTCGTGGCCCGGCTCGCGGGTCGTCCCGGGCCGGTCGAGATCCACGGCGCCCAGGTCAGCATCGCGGAGCTGCAGGCGGGCAGTCTCGCCCTGATGGAGCCCGGCGCAGCGGCATCGACAGCCCGTTCGCTCGGATGGGTGAACCTGAACACGGCCACGGAGGCCGAGATTGCCGCGATCCCGAAGGTCGGCGTCGCGGCGGCGGCGGCCGTCGTCGCGGAGCGCCAGCGCCTCCGCATCCTCGACCTCGAGGCGCTCCGCGCGCTCGACCTGAAAAAGAGCGCGCTCGACGCGCTGGCGGAGAACGGCAGCCTCGGCACCTGGGACGACCCGGCGCGCCTCACGCCGCCGCCCGGCCTCGCCGCGCTCCAGCAGAAGCCGCGGCCGACGGCGCGTCGTCCGGGCACCCGCGCCAGGGCGACGCCACCCGCCCGGCCGCCTGCACCCGTCATCGTCCGGCGCGGCAGCGCCAGCGCGCCGGGGGCAGCGACAGCCGTCGCGATCAACGAGGCCTCGGCCGAGGAACTCCAGCGGTTGCCGGGGGTCGGCCCGGCGCTCGCCGCGCGGATCCTCGAGTACCGGCAGCGTCGCGGCCCGTTCCGCACGCTCGCGGACCTGGACAGCGTGCCCGGCATCGGCCCCGCCGTTCTCGCCCGGCTCGGTCCGCTCGTCCGATTCTGAAGTGGAGGCCGTGACCGCCGATACCGACCGTCGATGCCGACACCTGATCCCCTCGATCCGGACCCCGCGGACCAAGTGTGAACACTTCGTAACTCATTGTAAGCAAACATTTCCGCTTGACCCGAGGTATGCTCTTCGGTACATTTTTCTCCTCCCCGCACGGCCCGCGAGGCGGCGCGTAATGCCCTCGGATTTCGGGGTCCTCGGAAAGCTATGGCATCGACTGCGACGAAAGCAGCAGCAACGGACCGGATAGGTGAGCTTCTGGTCCGGGAAGGCCTGATTACCACCGAGCAGCTCTCGGCGGCACTTCAGGACGCCCGGCAGAATGGTCACCGTATCGGGTACGCGCTGATCAAGCTCGGCTTCATGCAGGAAGCCGATCTGACGCGGGCGCTTGCCAAGCAGTACCGGGTCCCGGCGGTGGATCTGGACCGGGTGACGGTGGACCCGAAGATCGTGAAGCTGGTACCGGGCGACCTGGCACTGCGCTACCTGGTCCTGCCGCTGCGGCGAGTCGGCCGGATGCTGACGGTTGCCATGGCGAACCCGACGGACGCGGGCGCCATCGACAACCTCAAGTTCATCACGCGCCACGACATCGAGCCGGTGATCGTGGGCGAGTACACGCTCCGCAAGCATCTCGAGACCTATTACGGCCTCAGGGAGGACGAGAGCGCGCTCGCCCAGATCCTCGATCAGATCGAAGGCGACGAGGACGTCGAGCTCGTCGAGGAGCAGGAAGAGGAGATCAGTGCGGCCGCGCTGCAGGCGCAGGTCGACGACGCGCCTGTCGTGAAGCTGATCAACGGCGTCCTCACGGATGCCGTGCTGCGCGGCGCTTCCGACATCCACATCGAGCCGTTCGAGAAGGAGATCCGGATCCGCTACCGGATCGACGGCGCGCTCATGGAGATCATGAAGCCGCCGCTCAAGATGAAGGCGGCGCTGACCTCGCGTATCAAGATCATGTCGTCGCTGAACATTGCGGAGCGACGCGTGCCGCAGGACGGCCGTATCAAGCTGAAGATGAAGAACAAGGTGATCGACTTCCGTGTGTCGACGCTGCCGGTCATCTTCGGCGAGAAGATCGTGCTCCGTATTCTCGACAAGAGCAATCTGACGCTCGACCTCGAGAAGTTCGGCCTGGAGCCGAAGGCGGAGAAGGACTTCATGCACGCGATCATGAACCCGTACGGCATGGTGCTCGTCACGGGTCCGACCGGCTCCGGCAAGACGACGACGCTG
>CAYSGF010000038.1:0-12971 GCA_964430275.1 uncultured Gemmatimonadaceae bacterium | reverse complement strand
ACCGAGACGCTGGCGGTGATCGACCTCGCGCGCGGCGCCGGATACAGCCAGGTGATCAGCCACCGCTCCGGCGAGACCGAGGACACCTTCATCGCCGACCTCGCCGTCGCCACACGAGCGGGCCAGATCAAGACCGGCAGCGCCAGCCGCACCGACCGCGTCGCCAAGTACAACCAGCTCCTGCGCATCGCGGAGGACCTCGGTGCCGCCGCCGAGTACCCCGGCCGGGAGGCATTCTGAAGCTGCGCGTCATCCTCGGCGCCGTGCTCGTGATCGGTGCGGCGTACTTCGCCCTGTTCGGCGGCGAGTACTCGCTGCTCGAGTTGCACCGCCTGCGCAACGACCTCGAGCAGGAGCAGGTGCGGCTGGAACAGGCGCGCGCCGAGATCCAGCGGCTCGAGGCCCGGGTCGATTCCCTCGAGAGCGACTCCGCCACCATCGAGCGCATCGCCCGCGAGCGCTACGGCCTCATCCGCCCCGGCGAGCGGCTCTACCGCTTCGTCGACGACTCCGTCGCGGACACGCTCTCGCAGTAGCATATCGAACCAACTGCGACGATGGCGGATGGATTGACCCGGCGGCAGGATTCGACTAGGTTTTGGCCCTGCAGGACAACACGGCTGGGTAGCTCAACTGGCAGAGCAGCGGAGTCATAATCCGCCTGTTGGGGGTTCAAGTCCCTCCCCAGCTATCAGCGGCGCAACGGCGAAGAGCCGTTGCGCCGCTTTGCTTTCCGGCGCGGCGCGTTTGCTTCTCGGCGCGGCGGGTTGCGGCGCACGAGGGCTGGCAGTGCAAGGTTGTGCGCTCATACAGCACGGCTATGCGCTCGTGCAGCACGGTCAAGTCGACCACTCGTCGCGACGACGGCCACCAATGGAGGATTGGTTGCATGAAGCACGGTCAATCGAGCAGATCGCTGCGCACGAAGTTGCCAATGGAGGGTTGCCTGCATACAGCACGGTGAGTCGACCAATCGCTGCCCACGAAGACTACCGATGGAGCCAGCCGTGAGCCGCCGGAGACCTTGCCGCACAACCTCCAGCCGTTGGTGCGCCCGCGCGGCCGTGTTAGATTTCCGCGCGCGCCCAGCGGCGCGAGGCGCATTGCCGGCCGGACGGAAGCGCCGCAGGGGCTCGCCCCGGCGGCGCGTTTTCGTGGCCGGCAGCCGGTTGATTTCAGGCGGGAACCATTGTGAGCACGGACACCAAGCTGCAGCGCGAGATCCAGCGGCGCCGCACTTTCGCCATCATCAGTCATCCGGACGCAGGCAAGACCACGCTGACGGAGAAGCTGCTGCTGTACGGCGGCGCCATCCATTTGGCCGGCTCGGTCAAGGCGCGGCGCGCGCAGCGCCACGCCACCTCCGACTGGATGGAGATGGAGCGCGAGCGCGGCATCTCGATCACTTCGAGCGTGCTGCAGTTCGAGTATCACGGCTTCCGCGTGAACCTGCTCGACACGCCCGGTCACCAGGACTTCTCGGAGGACACGTACCGCACGCTGACCGCTGCCGACTGCGCGGTCATGCTGCTCGACAACCGCAAGGGCGTCGAGGCGCAGACGCGCAAGCTCTTCTCCGTCTGCAAGCGCCGTCGCATGCCGATCTTCACGTTCGTGAACAAGTGCGACCGCCCCGGTGTGCATCCGCTCACGCTCATCGACGACGTCCAGGCCGACCTCGGCATCGACATCACACCCATCACCTGGCCGCTCTTCGAGGCGGATCGGCTGGTCGGCGTGTGCGAGCGTGCGACGCGCCGCGTCCACCTCTTCGAGCGCGGCAGCGACCATGGCGCCGGCCGTGCCGCGACGAAGGTCCATGACTTCGACGATCCGCTCGTCATCGAAGCGCTGGGCGCTGAGCGCCACGCCGAGCTGGCCGAGGAACTGGCCCTGCTCGACGAGGCGACGCCGCCGTTCGACGTCGCCGCATTCCGCCGCGGCGAGCTGTCGCCCGCCTTCTTCGGCAGTGCCCTCACGAACTTCGGCGTCGAGCCCTTCCTCGCCGCGTTCCTCGAGCTCGCGCCCGAGCCCGTCGGCCGGGACGCCGAGGGCGTCGCGATCGAGCCCGGGGATCCGGCTTTCTCCGGCTTCGTGTTCAAGATCCAGGCGAACATGGACCCGAAGCATCGCGATCGCATCGCGTTCGTGCGCATCGTGTCGGGTCACTTCACGGCGGGCATGCAGGTGCTGAACACCCGCTCCGGTCGGGACGTGCGGCTGGCAGCGCCGCAGCAGTTCATGGCGCAGGAGCGGGTGCATGTGGAAGAAGCATGGGCAGGCGACGTCGTCGGCATCCACGACCGCGGTCAGCTCCGCATCGGCGACACCCTGTCCGCGAACGGACCGCTCGTCTTCGCCGACATCCCGCGCTTCTCACCGGAGCACTTCGCCCGTGTCAGCGTGCCCGATCCGCTGCGTCGCAAGCACCTCGACACCGGGCTCCGGCAGCTCTCCGAGGAAGGCGCCGCGCAGGTCTTCTACGAGTCCGGCGCCACCGGGCCGTCGCCCATCATCGGCGCCGTCGGCCGCCTCCAGTTCGACGTCCTGCTGCACCGCCTCGAGCACGAGTACGGCGTGAAGGCGCGCCTCAGCGACCTGCCCTTCGTCGCCGCGCGCTGGGTCCAGGGCGACCCCGTCGCGATCCGCGAGCTCGTGAGCGGCTACGGCCGCGCACTCGTCCAGGACGTCAAGGCCCAGCCGCTCATCCTCTTCGAGAGCGAATGGTCCATGCGCAGCGCCATGGAGAAGAGCGACGTCCTCGAGTTTTTCGACGTCTCGCCCTGAGAAGCCGGTTCCGCACCGCGTCCGGTTCGTTTCGGTCCGCGCCGCTTCCGGTTTCGTTTCCACACCGCGTCCGGTTTCGCACAACCATCGCACCCGCTTCCGGTTCCGCACCCCTTTCGCACCCGCTTCCGCACCAGTTCCGCCACTCCGAACGCAACGCCTCCAGCGGATCCACCCCGCAGCCCATGCCTTCGATGCGGATCCGCGGCGTGCCCAAGTCGCCCCGGATCGCGCGGTGCGTGCGCGCGGGCCGTACCCTGGTCGTCGAACGACCCGTGCGGCCCACGCGCAGCGCCAGTTCACTCTCCTGCGACGGGAGAGGGTTGCCCCGCGACACAAAGCGGCCCCACGGCGGATCCTCAGTCCGCGTGGCGAGTTCGGGCTCCCCAACCTGACCGCCGTCGGTACGGCCTCGACCGCATCCGTTGCGTAGCCGCGTCGTGTGAGGCGGGATGCTCGATCCGGGTCCACGCCCAGGTCCGTCAGCTCATTGTTCAGATCCGTGGCAGGTCCTCACCTCGTCCGGATTCGCCATGGGTGCGCCCCGCCCCGTGAAGCATCCTCGGTCATGAACCGAACGCTGATCCTGAGCTCGATCATGGACCGAACCCTGATCCGGAGCTCGGTCATGGCCCGAACGCTGTTCCGGAGCTCGGTCATGACCCGAACCCTGATCCGAAGCTGACGCCAACGTGCAGCGTGGTCCGCCGAAATGCGCCAGCGGCGCTGCGCCCTGCGGCTGCGGTCCATCGATTGGATACCGGCCCCGCCGATCCGGCGAAACCAGCGACGCCGCCGCGACCACGTCGAGCTCGTCGTCGACCGGCACGGCGCGTGTACGCCAGGGTCTCACAGGGAAGCTGCCGATGAGTCGCGCGCTCGAGGATCGGGTGAATGCCCTCGCCGTGGAACAGTACGGCGTGGTGACGCGCGCGCAGTTGACGGAAGCGGGTATGTCACGCGGCGCGCTCCGCCATCGGCTCGTGACCGGACGGTTGTTTCCGTTGCATCGCGGTGTCTATCTCGTCGGTCCGCTCAAACTTCCACGCGCCCGCCTGATGGCGGCGGTGCTGGCCTGCGGACCGCGCGCGTTGCTCAGTCATGGCGATGCGACTGTGCTGTGGCTGACGGCGACGTCGAACTCGATCAGAGAACGCGACTGGGTGCAGCAGCTCGTCGACGACCACCTGGTCCATGTCACGGTCGGGCATAACGGCCGAACTCGCAGGGCCGGGATCCGCCTGCACCGTGTCCGCAGCATCGATCCGGTCGACTGTACGGTGCTGGAAGGAATCCCGATCACCACGCCGATCCGCACCATCCTCGATCTCGCGCCGACGATCGAGACTCGACTTCTGGAGCAGGTGACCGCCCGGCTGGCCCGGGAGGGACTTCTCGATCTGGAGCAGCTCGCGAACCGTCTCGGTACGCGACGCAGAGCTCAGGGAGGTCCCGCACTCCGCGCGGTGCTGGAGCGACCGGGTGGGCCCGCTCTCACCCGCTCGGAAGCCGAAGCGGTGTTCCTCGCGCTGATTCGGAAGGCGGCGCTTCCCGCACCGCAGGTGAACGCACGCGTCGGCATGTACGAGCTCGACTTCTTCTGGCGTGAAGCGCGACTCGCGGTCGAGATCGATGGCTATCGCCATCACTCGTCCCGTCCTCGTTTCGAGGGAGACCGGAGGAAGGATGCCTGGCTGCGAGCGCGTGGTCTGAGCGTGATCAGGCTGTCGTGGCGGCAGATCACGGACGAGGCGATGGCAACGGCGGTGCAGGTGGGGCAGGCGTTGGCGCATGCGCAGCGGTAGGAGGAGGCTGGCTACGATGCGTCAACGGCAGTGCAGGTGGGGCAGGCGTTGGCGCAGCGCTAGGAGGAGGGCTGGCTACGATGAAACTGCGATGCACTCTCGCGGCCGCGCGCGAGCCTCGTCGAATGCATCCGTGCGGATGCAGTAGCGCGGCATGCTCCACTTCGACGACGACCGCCAAACCGCGTCCTGCCCTGCGGAGCACATGGTCGAGCGCGGATCGATGCGGGCCGGGCGCGAGCACTACTCCGCGCGCATCGCGTCCAGTGGATCGACGCGAGCCGGGCGCGAGCACTACTCCGCCCGCAGCGCCTCCAGCGGATCGACCCGCGACGCGCGCGCGACCGGCACGAGCGAAGCGACGAGCGCAACGAGCGCGAGCAGCGCCGCCACGCCCCCGAACGTCAGCGGATCGGACGGCGCGACGCCGTAGAGCAACGCCGACATGAGCCGGGTGAGGGCAAAGGCAGCAGCGACGCCGACGCCCAGCCCGATGACGACGAGCATGGCCGCGTGCCGCAGCACGAGCGAGCCGACATCCGTCGCGCGTGCGCCCAGCGCCATGCGCACGCCAAACTCGCGGGTGCGCTGCGCGACCGTATACGCGATCACCCCGTAGAGCCCCACCGCTCCCAGCAGCAGTGCCACTGCAGCCGCGATCCCGAGCATCACGAGCGTGAACGACGTGCGCGCCATCGACTCCGACAGGACGTCTTCCATGGTCCGCACGTCGGCCAGTGGCAGACTCGCGTTCACGTCCCACACGGCGGAGCGGATCGCGTCCATCATCGCCGGGGTGGCGGGCGTGCCGAGTCGCATCACGTACGTCATCGCGTACTGCGCCTGCACCCCCTCCTCCCACAGATCCTCGTGCACCATCGGCCAGTATGCGATCGGCGTGGGGCCCTGATCGATGCCGTCGTCGTGCACGTCGCCGACCACGCCGATGATCTCGCGCCACGGCCGCCCGTCCATGTTGCGCACCCGCTTGCCGATCGCGTCCGCCGGCGAGTCCCAGTACTCGCGCGCAAGCGCTTCGCCGATGATCACGACCGGCGGCCGGTTGCGCATGTCGTCCCACGTGTACGTGCGCCCGGCCACGAGCGGCGTACCCATCGTCTCGAAGAACTCCGGCGACACCCACTTGTAGCGGCGGATCGGTGCGATCTGTCCCGGCTGCACCGGGAACGCCTCCACGTCGATCGGATCGTTCGAGTCGGACGCCGACATCGGTACCGACGACGCCAGTCCGACCGACGCGACGCCCGGTACGGTCTCGATGTTCCGCAGGATCCGCTCGTGCATCACGGCCACGTCCTCCGGTCCATCGACGGCCACACCGGGGACCGCGAGCCGCAGTGTCAGCAGCGACGCGGGCGCCGAGAACCCCGGGTCCACCTCGCGCATCGCCATCGCACTCCGCATCATCAGTCCCGAGCCCGCGAGGAGCACGAGTGCGAGGGAGAGCTGGCCGACGACGAGCACGCTGCGCGCGCGATGCCGCTCCCGGCCAGCACTGCCGCCCCGGCCACCTTCGCGCAGGGCACCGGACACGCGGTCGTCGCCATGTCGCAGGATCGGCACGAGGCCGAGCATCACGCCCGTCGCCAGCGTCAACAGGAACGCGACCAGCAGGACGGAGCCGTCCACGCCGATCTGCTCGAGTCGCGGCAGATGCTCCGGGCGGAGCGCCTGCAGCAGCCGGATCGCGGCCACGGCCAGCCCGACACCAGCCACACCGCCGATCAGGGCGAGGCCGAGACTCTCGGTCATGAACTCCTTCGCGATGCGCCCGCGACTCGCACCCAGCGCGGTACGGACCGCGACCTCGCGGTAGCGCCCCTCCGCCCGCACCAGGAACAGGTTCGCCACGTTCGCGCACGCGATCAGCAGGACGATGCCCACCGTGCCGAGCAGCACCCACAGGAAGTTCGCCGCGTCACCGACCACGTCCTCCGACAGCGGGCGCACGTCCGGCCCGAAGCGCGCCTCCTGCAGCATCGTGAGGGTGATCGGTCCGGGATAGCGTTCCAGCGCGACGGGAACCAGGCGCGCGAGATCCGCATTCGCCTGCTCGATCGTCATGCCCGGCCGCAGCCGCGCCACACTGCCGTAGCCGAAGTTGCCGACGAACAGCGTCGACTGGTCGAACTGGAACGGCACGTAGACGTCCGCTTCCTCGTCCAGCACCCGGAAATCGGCGGGCAGCACACCCACGATCTCGCGCGGATGCCCGTCCAGCGTCAGCATTCGGCCCACGACGTCCGGATCCGCGTCCAGCTCGCTCTGCCAGTAGCGCCAGCTCACCATCGCCGTGCGCGGCGCACCCGACTCCGTATCCGCTGCCGTGAAAATCCGCCCGCGCACCGGCCGCGCGCCCATCAGCCGCAGCGTGCCATCCAACACCGCCATCTCCGCCACTTCGGCGGGATCGCCCACGCCCGTTACCGTCCCACTGCCGCTGCTGTACATGCCGATCTCCTCGAACGACCGGCTCTCCGCGGCGTACAGGTAGTGCAGCGCCGGCGACTGCGGCAGATCCTCCGTGCCTAGCCCGGGCGCCGTGTGCCCCACGCTCACCAGCCGGTCCGGCGACGGATACGGCAGCGGCTCCAGCAGCACAGCATCGACCACCGCGTACATCGCCGTCGTGGCGCCGATCCCGAGTGCCAGCGTGCCAACACAGATGGCCGTAAACATCGGCGCCCGCCCGAACCGCCGGACGAGCTGCCTCGTGCCGCGCATGAGTTCCATCGGAGTCCACTCTGCCTGGAGGGTAGGTGCTGCAGCGACCGCAGCGTCAGGCCTGAACTACGGCGCTGCGGGCGGGCTGGTTTCCCGTTTTTCCCCGGCCCCGGCCCGGGCCCGGGGGCCCCGGCCCGCTATACCGAAATGGGCAACCCCGCCCATCCTTGTCCACAGCCCTTTGTGTTATATATTACTTGGCTGTACATCAACCGATTGGTGAGAGAGAGACGATCATGAAGATTCATAGCTGCCGCCGATGCGACGGCTGTGGTCATGTTGCCGGCGGATACAACTGGGAAGTGCCCTGGACGCGGGTGGCGGTGGATGCGGACTCGGGCGAGCGCAATGTGCTGCGGCCGCATGCGTGCCCGGACTGTGGGGGTACGGGGGCGCTGCTGGAGCTGACGGAGCCGGTCGTCGGGCGCAACCTGCCGACGCGGCGCGGGCTGCCGCAGAATCATTACGTGCAGCACGTTGCGGCGCTGCTGCGCGGGCAGGCGTTCCGGGCGCGCGCGAACTGACGCGTTCGAACTGACGAGGCGCGATCGAAGTCGCATCGCGGCACAACGCATTTGGTGACTAGGGGTGGGCTTCGGCCCACCCCTTTGTCGTTTGCGCCGGCGTTGTCTCTAACGCGCCCGCCCTCTCCTCGGCACGCCGCTCGAAGATCAGGTATAGTGCGGGTGTGACCGTCAGCACGAGGATGGTCGAGCTGGAGAGTCCGCCGATGAGGGCGTAGGTGAGTGCATTCCAGATGCGTTCGTTCGCGCCGCTCAGGACGACGAGGGGCAGGAGTCCGAAGACGGTCGTCGCACTCGTCATGAGGATCGGTCGAATGCGCTCCGTGGCGCCGCGCACGACGGCGTCGCGCAACGGCACGCGCTCGCGTCGTCGCAGCTGATTGATGTGGTCGACCAGCAGGATCGCGTTGTTCACGACGATGCCGGCCATCATGATCACGCCGACGTACGCCTCGCGGGTGAAGGATGCGCCGGTGAAGAAGAACACGAGGAAGACGCCGATGAGCGCCATGGGAACGGTGAGCAGGACGCAAAGCGGCTGGCGCAGCGACTCGAAGAGTGCGGCCGTGACCATGAAGATGAGCGCGACGGCGATGGCGAGGACGCCGTAGATCTGTGCTTTCTCGTCGTCGTCCCAGGTCCATGCCTGGCGGTCCTCGATCGTGTAGCCGGGCGGAAGCGCCGTGGCCTCGACGACGGACTCGCGCACGAGGTCGCCGAGCTTGGCGGGCCCGCGGAACTCGTAGCTGACGAAGCGGGCGTACTGCTGGTTCTCGCGCACGATGCGGGCGAGCACGTCACGCTCGCGCAGCGCTGCGATGTCGCCCAGGCGCACCACGGACCCACCGGGTGCGGGGATCATCAGCTCGCGCAGCCGCTGCATGTCCATGTCCCGGTATCCTTCCAGCTTCACCGCGAACTGCATCTCCTCGCCCGCCACGCGGATCGTTCCCGCCTGGGTCTGGCCCGCGACGGCGGCGCGCACCTGGTCGACGACGTCCTGAGCGCTCAGGTCGTGGAGCGCGAGGCGGCCGCGGTCGATCTCGAGGACGAGCTCCGTCGCGCGGTCGCGCTGGAACCACTGGCCTGCCGCATTCGTGTCGATGTCGCGGATGCGTGAGAAGCGCTGCAGCCGGGCGGCCAGGTCCTCGGCGATCGCGCGCACCTGTTCGTAGTTGTAGCCCAGGATCTTGATCGAGTAGTTCGGCGGGCTGGCGCCGCCACCGTAGAACGACGGGCCGTAGCCGTACACGCGCACGTCGGTCCCGCCGAACAGCAGGCTGAACTGGACGAGCTGCTCCTTGATCGCGACGGGGATGTCGGTGTATGCGATCTCGTCCGGGAACGTCACGCGGATCGATCCGTACTGCGGCCAGACGCGCGTGACGAAGCGGTCGATCTCGGGCATTTCCGTCAGGCGCTGCTCGAAGAAGCGGGCGAGCTCGTCCGTCCGCTCGACCTCACCGCCGCGCGGCTGCTGGATGCGGATCTCGATGAACGTGTCCTGCCCTCCGCCGAAGCCCCAGAGCACGCCGCGGCTGACGTAGGTGTCGAACAGGTAGAATGACCCGCCGAGCATCAGCAGCGCCCCGGCGATCGTGGTCCACGGGAAGCGCAACGTACCGCGGATCAGGCCTGCGTACGCGCGCGCGACGAGCGGCAGGCGGAGCGCGTCGTCGCCGTTACGCGCCTGCGCCGGCACGTTGTTCAGCAGCCGGCGTGACAGTGCGGGAATGAACGTAAACGCGACGAACAGCGATGCGAGCAGGCTCACGCCGACGACGATCGCGAGCGGCACGTAGAAGACGCGCAGCTCGCCCTGCAGGTACACGAACGGGATGACCACCACGACCGTCGTTCCGGTCGCGGCGAGGATGGGGAGTGCGACGTCGCGGGCGCCCCGTTCGGCGGCGTCGTCCGCCGACGCGCCGCGCCGTCTTTGCCGGTAGATGTTCTCGAGCACGACGATGGCGTTGTCCACCACCAGCCCGAAGCCCATGGCCAGCCCCATGAGCGTGAGCAGGTTGAGCGTGAAGCCGGCGAAGAAGATGACGTTGAGCGTGATCATCACGGCGAACGCGACCGTCGCGAACACGATGATCGCAGCGCCTGCCGAGCGCAGGAACAGCAGCAGCACGGCGAGCACGATGAACGCAGAGATCGCGGCGCGGGTGCGCAGGTCCGCGAGCTGCTCGCGGATCTCCTCGCTCTGGTCGTCGTCCAGGATCAGGCGCGTGCCGGACGGGAACGACGGTGCGATCTCCGCGAGCCGCGCCTTGACCCGGTCGGCCACGGCCACGGCGTTCGTGCGCAGCGCCTTCTGCACGACGAACGAGACCGCCGGGAATCCGTCCACCCGATAATACTGGTTCGCCTCCTCGTACGTATCGTGCACGGTCGCGATGTCGCCGATGCGCACGATGCGGCCGCGGTCGCTCAGCACGGGCAGCGCGCGCACTTCGTCTGCGCGCTCCGGCCGCTCGCGGATCGCGAGCGTGTGGAGCCTGCCGTCCGGCGTGAGCACCGCGCCGGCCTCGCGCACGAATTCCATCTCGAGCACGCGCTGGCGGACGACCGCCGGCGTAAGGCCGAGCGCCTGGATGCGCGCCTCGTCGAGCTCGAGCTCGAGCACGCGGTCGCGGCCACCCCACGCGACGACCGCGGCGACGCC
Source organism: uncultured Gemmatimonadaceae bacterium (assembly GCA_964430275.1). Classification (GTDB taxonomy): domain Bacteria; phylum Gemmatimonadota; class Gemmatimonadetes; order Longimicrobiales; family RSA9; genus DASTYK01. The sequence goes on along the minus strand of CAYSGF010000038.1, from coordinate 2,439 downwards.
CTCGAGCTGGGCGAGGTCGGGCGCGATCTGGTCCTCGATGTACTCGCGCAGGTACTCGAGCGTGTGCGGTCCCGTCATCGTGTACGACAGGAACGGCCGGGTCTGCTCCTCGAACTCGTCCGGGATGTAAGGCTGGATGGTTGGCGGGCGGGCGCCGAGGGGCAGCTCCTCCTCGATCGACGCGATCCGCTCCGACAGGTCGAGCCGCGCGAAGTCCATGTCCGTGTCGCGCGCGAACCAGACCTCGATCTCCGACTGGTTCTCCTGCGAGACGGACTCGATCTGCTCCACGCCTGGCACCTGCTGCACGACCGCTTCCAGCGGCGCCGTCAGGAACGCTTCCGTGACTTCCGGCGACGCGCCGGGAAACGGCGTGGAGATCGTGAGGCGCGGCAGCTCCGTGTCCGGCAGCAGCTCGATCGGGATGTTGAAGTACGCGCCGACGCCGAGCGCTGCGATCGCCATGTACGTCATGGCGACGGCGACCGGCCGGCGGATCGACAGGCGGATCATCCGTCGCTGCCCGCGAGCTCCGGCACGCGCGCGGCCGGCTCCTCGACCGCTTGCTCCTCGATCGACGGTCGCGGGCGGATGCGTGTGCGCAGGTCCTCGACGAGCTCGTACGCGACCGGCAGCACGATGAGCGTGAGCGCCGTCGCACTGAAGAGCCCGCCGAACACGGCAATGCCGAGCGGCGCCTGGAGTGCGCCACCCGCGCCGAGCGCGAGCGCCATCGGCAGGATCGCCAGCATGGTCGTGAGCGTCGTCATGAGGATCGGCCGCAGCCGCGTGTGCGCCGCCTCGAGCAGCGCGGCGCGCGTTGTATGCCCCTGCGCCTTCAGCTGCCCGACCATGTCCAGCATCACCACCGCGTTGTTGTCCACGATGCCAGCCAGGATGATCACGCCGATGAGCGAGATCGTGTTCACGCCCGCGCCGGCGAGCCAGAGCGCGAGCACGGCGCCGATCAGCGAGAAGGGAATGCTGAGCAGTATGGTGAACGGGTGGACGAAGGACTCGAACTCCGCGGCCAGGATCATGTAGACGAGGAGCACGGCGAGCAGGAACGCGAGTGCCAGGTGCCGGAACGAGCGGTTCATCTCCTCGTTCTCACCGCCGATCTCGATGCGCGTGTCCGCCGGCGCAGTAAGCCCCGCAGTCGCCAGCCGGATGTCGGCGACGGCCGCATCGACGCCGCCGTCGCGGACGTCTGCGTACACCGGTACGTAACGGCTCTGGTCGAGCCGGCGGATCTCGACCGGCCCGAGCGCCTCGTGCACGCGGATCACCTCGCGCACCGGTACCCCGTCGATGCGCAGTGCATCGAGCGTGGCGAGCGAGCGGCGGGCGGCCTCCGGCAGCCTGACGACGACCGGGATCTTGCGGTCGAAGGCGACGAACTCCGTCGCTTCCGCACCGCGCATGTACGTCTCGATCACCTGCGCGATCCGCTGCGGCTGCAGGCCGTATGCGGCGGCGCGCTCCCGATCGATCTCGATCCGGAACTCCGGCTGGCCGAGCTCCGTGCCGACGCGCACGTTCTCGAGCCCGTCCAGCCCGGCGATCTGCTCGCGGATCTGGCCGGCATACGCGAGCGAGGCATCCAGGTCGTTGCCGCGCACGCGCACCGCGATGTCGGCTTCGCCGCCGCCCAGCAGAGCACCCAGGGCAGTGGCCTGGCCGGCGTCGATCGACACACTGCCGGCAGGCAGTCGATCCAGCCGGCTGCGCAGACGCTCCAGCACGGCCGCCGTGCGCTCGCCGCGCACGAGGCGAACGTCCAGCACCGCCGTGTTCAGCCCGCTCTCGTCCTCCTCGATGCCCGCGATCGCGCTCTGCTTGCCGATGCGGCTGAACACCGCAGCGACGGCCGGATCGCCGCCCACGATCGACTCCACCTGCGCCGCGAGCGCAGCCGTCGTCTCCAGCGGGGTGCCGCGCGGCAGCTCGATGCGCGCGCGGAACTCGCCCTGGTCCACGTCCGGCAGCACACTGCGCTCGAGTCCGAGTGCGATCGGCACCGTCACGGCCAGCATGAGCAGGCACACCGCGACTACGCGGCCGCGGTGCGCGAGTGCCCAGCCCAGCCAGCCACGGTAGCGGAGCGAGAAGCGATCGAACGCGCGGTCGAACGCGTGCAGCGGCCGGCCAAGCCGTGCGCGCACGGCGCCCAACCTGCCCGTGCCGCCGGCGCGCGCTTCGCCCCAGCGCGCGGCCATCATCGGCAGCAGCGTGAGTGCCACGAAGAGGGACGCGAGCAGCGAGAAGGCCACCGTGAGCGAGAGCGCGGCGAACAGCTCGCCCGCGACGCCCTCGACGTACACGATCGGGCCGAACACCGCGATCGTCGTGAGCGTCGCCGCCGTGATCGCGCGCTGCACCTCCTCCGTGCCGACGGCAGCGGCGAGCGCCGGGCGCAGGCCGCGCTCGCGGTGGCGG
>CAYSGF010000037.1:0-6186 GCA_964430275.1 uncultured Gemmatimonadaceae bacterium | reverse complement strand
AATCCGGAATCCGGAATCCGCTCTCATCCCCAATTCACCAATTCCTTCGATAGAAGGTAAGCCCCCCTGACAGCCCACCCGCGATCAGCTCCGCGACGCCATCGCCATCCAGATCCACGAACACGGGTGATGCGGTCGGATGGAGTGGCAGCACGAACGCGCTGTCGGCGACGAACCGGGCGTCCGTCCGGGTCCCTTCGTTCCGATACAGCAGGGCGCCGGGCTCCTCGCGCCCGAGGATCAGGTCCATGTCGCCGTCGCCGTCAATGTCCACGAAGGCCGGGTGGCTGCGGCGGCCGGCGTCGATGCCATCGAACGTCTCGCTCACCAGCTCGAAGCGCGGGTCGTTCGCATTCCCGACGTTCCGGTAGAAATTCAGCTCGCCGGATGCTTCGCCGATGAATACGTCGAGGTCGCCGTCGCCGTCGATGTCGACGAGTGCGGGTGTCGCGTTGCTGCCGCGGGTGAGTGTGATCGTGCGCGTCGTGTCCTGCACGAAGCGCGGGTCGCTCTTCGTGCCGTCATTGCGCAGGAGGAGCACGCCCTCGTTCCACGTGCCGAGCAGCATGTCGACGAGGCCGTCACCGGTCAGGTCCGCGAGCGCAGGTGCGAAGTGATACGTGCCGGGCAGGTCGAGCGTATCGGCGAGGGTGAACGACGGCGCGCTCGCAGTCCCGTCGTTGCGGAACAGGAACATGCGGGCGCCGCGCAGTGTCGTCGGGTCCAGCTTGTTGCCGACGAGCAGGTCGAGGTCGCCGTCGCCGTCGAGATCGGCAAGGCCGGGAATGCTCTCGCTACCGACGTCGATGCCGTCGAGAAACCGCTTCGTGCGCAGGGTCAGCGAGCCGTCCGGCCGCTGCTCGTAGAAGTGGAAGTTGTCGGCGGACGTGCGGTTCGGGTTGAACGCGCCGCCCAGCACGCCGAGGAACAGGTCGAGGTCGCCATCGCTGTCGATGTCGACGAGGTAGGGGGCGTTGTAGCCGCTCGTCGCGATCGTATCGCCATCGGCCATGAGCGGTCGCGGCGCACCGCGCAGTACGGGGTTCTGGCAGCTGCCCGTGTTCTCGATGAACAGCACACCCGGTTCGAAGAAGTCGCCCCAGTACAGGTCCCGGTCGCCGTCATCATCGGGATCCGCGAAGAACATGCTGTTCGCGCCATGGCGCGCGGAGCCGACGAGCTGGCCGATGATCTCGATGTTCTCGAAGCGATCCGTGACGAAATAGAAGCGCGGATCGACCGAGTCGCTGGCAGCCTGCTCGTAGCGCGTGATCGTGCCGTCCACGCGGCCGAGGAAGAGGTCCAGCATGCCGTCGCAGTCGAAGTCGACCGCCTGCGGGATGTTCTGACGGTCGGAGAAGATCGGCGTAGCGTCGACGTTCTTCACGCTGTCTTCCGTCAGCTCCAGGCGCGGCTGCGATGCATTCCCGGTATTGCGGTAGTACCGGATGTAGCTGTAGCGCTGCTCGGCGAGCACGTCGTGCAGCCCGTCGCCGTCCACATCGACGATCCTGCTCCACTCGCCGATGTCGAGTCCCTGGAAATCGTCGGTCCGCCAGACGAAGCGTGCGGCCTGCGGCGTGCCGGTGTTCTCGAAGTACATGAGGTCGCCGGTACGCTCCTGCACGAACAGGTCGGCGTCGCCGTCACCGTCGATGTCGACGAGCTGTGGGCGTGGCACGTCGAGTCCGCCCAGGAACGGGTGCGTATACGGTGTGCCGGTCTCGTCCAGCACCGGGAAGGGCGCGACCTCGCGCTGATAACCGGAGTTGCCCGCCGTGCCGCCTGTCGGCGAACCGGACGGTGCAGGCGCGCCGCTGCCGCCCGTGCCCGCTGCACACGCCGCGAGCGCAAGCGCAGCGGCGGCGCACAACCGCAGGGAGCCGCTCACCGTCGCGCGATCGCGATGCCGCTCGCATTACGGCCGACGGTGATCACCTCCGCGACCTCCTGCGTCCCCGTGTCGATCACGACGACGGTGCCCTGGCCGGGCTCGCCGCCGGCCTGACCTGCGAGGTGGGCCGCGTGCTCGCCGGCCATCATGCGGTGCGCCTGAGCGCCGAGGTTGTTGTTCGAGACATAGATCCAGCGGCCGTCCGGTGATGCCGCGACGCCATGCGGCTGGCGGATGCCGTCGTGCTCGAGCGTCTTTGCGACCGTGCGCGTGCGCATGTCCACGATCGTGACCCGGTCTGCCAGCTTGTTGCCGAGGTACACCCACCGGCCGTCGTTCGTGAAGATCGGATCGAACGGCTGCACACCCACGTCGATGCGATCCGTGAGCACCGGTGCCATCGGGTCACTGACGTCGAAAACGAACAGCTCGCCGGACACCTCACCGCTGATCACGAGGGTGCGGCCGTCGGGCGAGAGTGCGTACTGCATGAGCGCCGCCGGCTCGCCATCGACGGCAACCAGCTTCACGTGCTCCTGGTCCCAGTCCACGGCCGCGATCTGGTTCACGGTGAGTGACGCCGTGTACAGGACGTCGGCGACGGGATTCAGGGCAATGGCATGCGGTCGCGAAAAGAAAACGGGCAGCTCCTCGGTCTCCATGGTCGAGCGCTCGATGATGCCGATCCGCTGCGGCGGATTCACGGCAGTCATGGAGCGGCCCGCGAACAACACGTCGCGCGTGGGATGGAGTGCCATCATGCCGGGTACCTCGAACACCGCTTCGCCGACCATCTCGTTCGCGCGGTTCAGCTTGATGATCCGGTTCTCGCCGATCAGCGACACGTACCAGTACGAGCCGTCCGGCTCGACGACGACATGGTGCGGCTTGGCGTTCGGTCCATAGCCGAGCTCCTTCAGGTCGACCGTCTGCGCGATCTCGTTCGTGCGCGAATCGATCAGCGTCACCGTCGCGTCATCCTGGTTGAGCACGTAGAGGATCGGTCCTGCGCCGGCGAGTGCGGGGTTCACCGTTCCGCTCGCGGTGCCGGTATTCGCCGTGGTACTGCACGCGGCGGCAGCGACCAACGCGAGGCCGACGAGTGGCATGCGCCGTAGACGATGGAGGACTCCTGACATTCTCTTCATAACGGATGCTCCCGATAAACGAAGCGGGCCCGGGCCCCGGCCCCGGCCCGCCTCTCGAATCACGAGATCGGCTGCGTGTCGCGCTTCTTCAGAATGAAGAGGCCCTCACTGCCGCTCGTCACGATGATGGTACCGCTCTCGAAGTACGGGTAGTTGCTCCACGATCCGCCGAAACCTGCCGTGTTCTCGCCGTAGGGGACCGTGTCGAAGTATGCGATCTCGCGCGGGTTCGTCGGGTCACTGATGTCGACGATTCGCAGTCCTGCCTGATAGTGCGACTGGTACATCAGGTTGTCGCGGATGTAGAGGTTGTGGTCCGAGGCAGCAGTCGTGCCTTCGAACTCGGCGACGAGCTGCGGATCCTCGAGATCGGTGATGTCCCAGATGATCGTGCGCGTCTTCGGGGCGTTCCCCTGGATCTCGTCGAGCTCGTCGTTCATGTACAGATAGCGGTGGTCCTCCGAGGGCCATGCCTGGTGCGAGTACCCGACGTTCGGGTAGCTCGCGCGCGACAGCGCCTTGGGCGCATCCTTGTCCGTGACGTCGGCGATCGACAGTGCCGTCTCGTTCGCGCCGAAGCAGATCTCGCGCCCCTGGTACTCCGCGTCCGGACCGTCGTAGACGATGCACACCGCATCGTGGCTGTAGCCGGTGCTCGCGCGGCCGGTCTGCGGATCCGCGAAGCAGCCGGCGAACGTCGGGTTCTTCGGCTCGCGGATGTCGATCATGTGCAGACCGCCGCCGCACGACTCGCCGCCCGAGCTGCTGCCCACGGAGTACGCGAAGCCGGTTTCCTCGTTGATCACGATGTTGTGGGCGCTGCTGATGCCGTGGTACGTCGTGTCGGGCGTGAACGTCTCCGGCGACGTCCGGCCGCGCAGTCGGGCCAGGTCGAAGACCTGCACGCCGTGCTCGCCCGAGGCATCCGCGACGATGTACGCATGGTCCTTGTAGACCTTGATGTCGCGCCACACCGCGCCGGGCGAGCCCTCCGTGCGCGGCAGGTCGCCGACCAGTACCGGATTCGATGGATCGGTGATGTCGACGAAGCTCGTGCCATCGACGCGGCCGACGAGGGCGTACTCCCGGCCGGTCCGGGCGTCCGTCCAGCCCCACACATCGTTCACATTGACGCCCCGGCCACCACCGAGGTCGGCGACGTTCATGAAGGCGAGCAGGTCGACCTGGCTGCAGTCGAACACCGCCGCCTCGCCGTTCTCGCAGCGCGTCTCGCTGCCCGTGACCGACGCAATGCGCTCGTCCGGGCTCTCCAGGATCGTGGTCTCCGTCCAGTCCCCGTTCACGCGCTCGTAGATGACGACGGAGCCCGCGCCGTAGTCTGCGCGCGAGAGCGCGACCGCGGCGACGTCCCCTTCGGCGGCAATCGCTGCACCGAAATTCGAGCGTACCTCGTTCCCGGCACGCGTGATCTTGCTCACAGCGTCGAACGTCCACGCCTCGTCGCCGGCAGCGAACGTATAGATCGCGCCGGTGGATCCGGCGGCGCGCGGCGCGCCGACCCACAGCTCGTCGCCTGCGACCGCGATCCCGCTGCCGAAGCCATCCGAGCGGCCGCCGTCATACGGGAAGTAGCGCGCCTGTTCGCGCCACTCGCCCGTGCGCTCATCCGCCGCATAGCGGTGCACCACGCCGATCTGGCCATTGCTCATGGGCGCTCCGACCAGCAGCTGATCGCCGGCCACCACCAGCACCGCGCCGAACTGACTGCCGGCCGCCGTGCCCGTCGCGCTCAGCCGGCCGGCCGGCGAGAACGTGCCGTCCGCAGCCCGCCGATACACGTACACGGCGCCTGCGCCTTCCTGCAGGCCGGGTGCGCCGACGAACAGGACGTTGCCGACGAGGGCGACGTCGGTGCCGTAGCTGACGCGGCCATCGACGCCGACCGGCGCCAGGCGGCGCACCTGCGCCCACTGCCCGTCCGCGCCGCGCCGGAAGATGTACGCGGCGCCCAGCCGTTCGCCGGCGCCCGGTGCGCCAATTACGGCAAAGTCGCCTGCGAGTGCGACCGCCCCCCCGAAGCGATCACCCTCGGCGGACTCGGCGCCGGCCAGCTTCGCGGCCTGCGTCCACGTGCTGCCCTCACGGCGGAACACATAGGCCGCACCGACATCGCCGCTGCTCGCCGCACCGACCAGCATGGTCTGGCCGTCCACGGCCATGGCCGAGCCGAAGCCGTCCGACGGTGCGCCGTCGTTCGCCTTCAATTGCGCGCGCTCGACCCATGCGGCGCCATCCTTCGCGTAGACGTAGACGAGCCCGGTGCGGATCGAGTTCCGCGGCTCGCCCACCAGGACCGCGCCGTCAGCGACGAGCACGCTCTCGCCGAATGCCGCCTGGGCCGGCTCGACCTGTCCGCCCGCGCGGGTCTGCGCGCCTGCCGTTGCTGCGCCCGCGACGAGCAGTGCAAGCGCGAAAAGAGGCGTACGTACAGCTCTCATCAGGTTCCTCCGGAATTGTGGCATGGGCCGCCCCGATCCAGGGGCGGAAACACGGAATTGTACAGGAAGCCGCCACGCGCCGCACGGGCAGAAATGCCACCGCTGGGCCGAATGGCGCGGGCCCGGGGAGCAGTCGCTCACCTCCTGCCGGGACCGGAGCCCGTGCCAGAATCCTGGACGGCTCCTCCTAACCGATGCAGGCCCGCCGGGTTCCGGCACTCACCTAGCGCGGCCGCACGCGCCGTGTCGCTGTCGCGGTCAGCGGATCATCGGGCCAGTAGTGCTTCGGGTAGCGCCCGCGCAGGTCGCGCCGAACGTCGAAGTAGCCCGTTCGCCAGAAGCTGGCGAGGTCGCGGGTGACCTGGACGGGGCGACGGGCGGGAGAGAGCACGTGGATCGTGAGCGGCACGCGACCATCCATGATGCGCGGCGTATCGGTCCAGCCGAACAGCTCCTGCAGCCTTGCCGCGAGCACCGGTGCGGCGGGATCGCTGTAGTCGATGCGGATGCGCGAGCCGCTCGGCACCTCGATATGCGTCGGTGCGAGCGTGTCGAGCGCGGAACGGCGCTCCCCTGCGACGCGCGCGAGCAGCGCCTCCACGAGGTCGACCCGCTGGAGGTCGCCGCCCGTACCGGCGAGAAACGGCAGGAGCCACTCACCCGCAGTCGCCGCAAGCGTGTCGTC
>CAYSGF010000036.1:0-35453 GCA_964430275.1 uncultured Gemmatimonadaceae bacterium | reverse complement strand
TGGTACAAGGATGCGATCATCTACGAGCTGCACGTACGCGCCTTCGCCGACAGCAATAACGACGGCATGGGGGACTTCGGCGGCCTGACCGAACGACTCGATTACCTCCAGGACCTGGGGGTGACGGCACTCTGGATTCTGCCGTTCTATCCCTCGCCATGGCGTGACGATGGCTACGACATCGCCGACTACACGGCCGTTCATCCCGCATACGGCAACATGGCTGATTTCCGCCGTTTCCTGAAGGAGGCACACCGGCGCGACCTGCGCGTGATCACCGAGCTCGTGATCAATCACACGTCCGACCAGCACCCCTGGTTCCAGCGGGCGCGCAAAGCGAAACCCGGTTCCGCTGCGCGCGATTTCTATGTGTGGAGCGACTCGCCGGAGCGGTACAAGGAAGCGCGCATCATCTTCAAGGACTTCGAGAACTCGAACTGGGCGTGGGACCCGGACGCCAGGCAGTACTACTGGCATCGCTTCTATTCCCACCAGCCCGATCTCAACTACGACAATCCCGCCGTCCATCAGGCGATCTTTCGGGTGATGGACTACTGGTTTCGCATGGGCGTGGACGGCATGCGCCTGGACGCGATCCCGTACCTGTTCGAGCGCGAGGGCACGAACTGCGAGAACCTCGACGAGACCCACGGCTTCCTCAAGAAGCTGCGTGCGCACCTCGACGCGACGTTCGAGAACCGGATGCTGCTCGCCGAAGCGAACCAGTGGCCGGAGGAGACGGTGCCGTACTTCGGCGACGGTGACGAGTGTCACATGAATTTTCACTTCCCCGTCATGCCGCGCCTCTTCATGTCCATCCAGATGGAGGACCGCTTCCCGATCATCGACATCCTGCGCCAGACGCCGGCCATCCCGGAGAACAGCCAGTGGGCAACGTTCCTCCGCAATCATGACGAGCTCACACTCGAGATGGTCACCGACGAGGAGCGCGACTACATGTATCGCGTGTACGCGCACGATCCGCAGGCGCGCATCAACCTCGGCATCCGCCGGCGGCTCGCGCCGTTGCTCGGCAACAACCGCAGGAAGATCGAGCTGATGAACGCGCTGCTGTTCTCGTTGCCGGGAACGCCCGTGCTGTACTACGGCGATGAGATCGGCATGGGTGACAACATCTACCTCGGCGACCGCAATGGCGTGCGCACGCCGATGCAATGGAGCCCGGATCGCAATGCGGGCTTCTCGCGCACGAACCCGCAACGTCTCTACCTCCCGATCATCGTCGATCCGGAGTATCACTATGAAACCGTGAACGTAGAAGCACAGCAGTCGAATCCGAGCTCGCTGCTGTGGTGGACCCGCCGGTTGATCGCGCTGCGCAAGCGCTTCAAGGCATTCGGCCGCGGCACGATCGAGTTTCTATATCCGGACAACCGGAAGGTGCTCGCGTTCGTGCGCCGCTATGAGAACGAGTGCGTGCTCGTCGTTGCGAACCTGTCCCGCTTCTCGCAGTACGTGCAGCTCGACCTCTCGGAGATGCGCGGATCCGTGCCGGTCGAGCTCTTCGGACGCTCGGAGTTTCCGCCTATCGGCACCGAGCCGTACGTGCTCACGCTCGGGCCTCACGGCTTCTACTGGTTCTCGCTCCTCTCGCCTCGTGCGGAAACCGCCGTTCCGCTCAGCTCCGAGCTGCCGACCCTGGCCCTGCCGGCCGGACTCGCCGGCGGCATCGATGCCGCCGAAGCGTCCGGGCTGCTACCCGTACTGTCCGAGCAGATGCAGGCGCAGCGCTGGTTCCAGGGCAAGGCACGCAAGCTGCGCGGCGTCTCGATCCAGGATCGGATCTCGCTGGCACTGCCCAACCGCGACGAGACGGCGGAGATCGCTGTCGTACGCGTCGAGTACCTCGAGGACGATCCGGACACGTATGTCGTGCCGCTCGCCCTCGCGCAGGGCGCGTCCGATGCTCTGCGACGTGCATCGCTGGCCACCGTCGCCGATGACCCGCGCCGGATCGTCGACGCACTCGCGCTCAACCCGACGCACAGCGTGCTGCTCGACCTGATCATCAACCGAAAGCGCCTGCGTGGCCGGAGCGGCGAGCTGCAGGGTGTTCGTTTCCCGGTGCTTCGCCACCTCCTCCGGGAGCACGGCGCACCGTCAGAGAGTCGCCTCTTCTCCGCCGAACAGACGAACTCGTCGATCGCGTTCGAAGAAGCGTTCGTGCTCAAGCTGTTCCGACGACTCGAGGAGGGCGAGAGCCTTGACCTGGAAATCGGTCGGTTTCTGAGCGAGCGCGCGTTCGCCAACGCGCCGCGGGTCGCCGGCGCAATCGAGTACCGGCACGGGGGGCGGAGTCGCACCGTCGCGGTCCTCCAGGAGTTCGTCCCCAACGAAGGCGACGCTTGGGGCCTCACGCTGGACGCCGTGCGCGAGGCCTTCGAGCGCGCTGCAACGCGCGAGGATGCAGCGCCCGCCGCAGATACTGTCACCACCACGACGTTGCTGGAAGCCGCCGGCGATCCGGAAGCGAGCGAGGCCGCGCGCGCCGTTGCCGGCACCGCACTCGAGCACGCGCGCCTGCTCGGCCAGCGCACGGCCGAGCTGCACCTGGTGTTGGGAAGTGAGGAAACGGACGAGGCGTTCGCCCCCGAGCCCTTCACGATGTTCTACCAGCGCTCGCTCTACCAGTCGATGCGCAACCTGGCAGGGCGCACGTTCCAGCTCCTTGCCACGCAGCTCGACCGTCTCCCGCCGGACGCACGCAAGGATGCCGAAGCGATCTCGGGCATGGAGGACCGCCTGCTCGCACGCTTCCGGCGGCTCATCGACGGGAAGCTGCACGGGCAGCGCATTCGTACGCACGGTGACTACCATCTCGGCCAGGTACTGTTCACCGGCCGCGATTTCGTGATCACGGACTTCGAGGGCGAGCCCGCGCGTCCGCTGAGCGAGCGCAGGATCAAGCGCTCACCCCTGCGCGATGTCGCCGGCATGCTGCGTTCGTACCACTATGCCGCCCACTCCAGCGTACTCGAGAGCGATGCGCAGGGAGCCGCCACGCAGGAGCGGGCGGGCCGTATGCCGTGGGCGGAAGCGTGGTACGGCGCCGTCGCGACCGAGTTCCTCCACCAGTACCTCGATTCCATGGGCGACAGTCCCCTGCTGCCGCCGACCCGCGATGAGATCGAGATCCTGCTCGAGGCCTACCTCCTGGAGAAAGCCGTCTACGAGCTCGCGTATGAGCTGAACAACCGTCCGACATGGGCGACGATCCCGCTGCTCGCCCTGCGACAGCTCCTGCAGCGATGAGCGCGGCATCGCCGCGCCGCGCGCTCGCTGAGCTCGCGCGCTCGTATGGCGTGCAGGCCTCCTACGAGGATGACCGCGGTCGCCGCAGGCGTGCTGGCGCGGACGCGCTCGTTGCCGTGCTGCGCGCGCGCCGCGCACCCATCGAAACCATCGCGGACGCGCCTGATGCGCTCCGCGCCCGCCGCGCGCAGCTGGAGCAGCGCGCGCTCGAACCGGTCGTCGTGGCATGGGACGGGCGACTGCCCGCCGTGCCTGTGCGTCTGCCGCGGTCGACCAGTGCCGTTCGTATCACGCTCGAGACCGAAGACGGCGACGCCCGCACATGGGACGCCCGCACGCGCGCTGGGCGACTCGCTGTACACGTGCCGGACGTGCTGCCTCCGGGACGCCACCGCCTGCGCGTGGAGGCCGGGAGCGAACAGCACGATGCATGGATCCTGTCCGCTCCCCGCCATGCAAGCACCCTCGCCGGTGCGCGCTCCGGCGTTTTCGCACCGGTCTATGCGATGGCGCGCCCGGGGGCCTGCCACGGCACGTACGCAGACCTGCATACACTTGCACGGACGCTGGCGGAGCTGAGCGTCGATATGGTGGCCGCACTGCCCCTTCTCGCTGCGTTCCTCGACACACCGTTCGACGCCAGCCCCTACGCGCCCGCGAGCCGGCTCTTCTGGAACGAGCTGTATGTCGATGCAGCCGCGCTCGGTGCACGCGTGGATTCGCGCCAGCAACGCGTCGCCGCCGCATGCGTGCAGTCTGACGGTGTCGACTATGCCGCTGCGGCGGCGCTGCAGCGCGGGCTGCTCCAGCCTCTGGCGGACAGGGCGCTCGCTGACGACGGCCATCCCGACGCCCGCGCCTTCGCCACCCGGTCGCACGTCGCGGAGTACGCGCGCTTCCGCGCGGTGTGCGAGCGGCAGCGTGCGGGCTGGAGGGAATGGCCCGCACGCCTGCGCAACGGCCGCATGCGCGCGGATGATTTCGATCCGGCGGCCGCACGCTATCATGCGTACGTGCAGTGGGCGGCCGAGAGGCAGGTCGCGGCGATCGCGCAGGACCCGCGTGCCGCAGATCTCTATCTCGACATGCCGCTCGGCGTACATCCGGACAGCTACGACACCTGGCGCCATCGTGCGCTCTTCGCCATGGACGCGTCCGCAGGGGCACCGCCGGACGTGCTGTTCCGCGGAGGACAGGACTGGGGATTCCCGCCCATGGATCCCGATGCCCTGCGCGCCGACGGCTACGCCTACCTTGCTGCCGCACTGCGCCATCAGCTGCGCTTCGCACGCGTACTGCGGCTGGATCACGTCATGTCGCTCTACCGGTTGTACTGGATTCCGGCCGGCATGCCTGCCACCGAAGGGGTATACATCCGCTATGCCGACGACGAGATGTTCGCGCTGCTCACGCTGGAGTCCGCACGCCACCGTGCTGCCATCGTCGGCGAGGACCTGGGAACGGTGCCCGCCGCCGTGCGGCGCCGCCTGGAACGCCACGCGATCCACCGCATGTTCGTTGTGCAGTATGAGGTGGAGGCCGATGCCGCCCGCCCCGTTCGAACGCCGCCGGCACTCAGCGCCGCATCCCTGAACACGCATGACATGCCCACGTTCGCCGGATTCTGGGCCGGTCATGACGTGACGGACCTGAGAGACCTTGGCCTCGTGGATGATCGCGCCGAGCACGACGCACGCACCCAACGCGCCCGGCTCCGCTCGACGCTGGCTCGACATCTGCACCTGACAGACTCCGCTGCACAGCCGGACTCGCCGGGACCGGCGCTCGACGCATTGCTCACGAACATCGCGGCCAGTCCCGCGATGCTCGCAATCGTCGGTCTGGAGGACCTCTGGCTCGAGGATCGGCCGCAGAACGTCCCCGGCACGGGTCCCGAGCTTCGCCCCAACTGGCGCCGTCGGTTCCGCTATCCGTTCCCGGACGTGCTCCGTCGTGTCGACGTGAGCACCCGCCTGCAGCGATTTACGCACGCACGCAAGCAGCACGCGGCGCACCAGAACCAGGAGTAGGAATGAGTGAGCGATTCATCACCGACCACGATATCTATCTCTTCAACGAGGGCACGCACAATCAGCTCTACGACCGGCTGGGCGCCCACCCCATGCGCGTTGGCGGACAGGAGGGGACGCATTTTGCCGTCTGGGCGCCGAATGCGGAGTCCGTCTCCGTGTTCGGTGACTTCAATGGCTGGCAGCCGGGATCGCTGGCTCTGGAGCAGATCGGCAGTTCGGGCATCTGGGGCCGCTTCGTAGCCGGTGTCGGTCAGGGCACGACGTACAAGTACCACATCATTTCGCGCCATAATGGCTACCGCGTGGAGAAGGCCGATCCTTTCGGCTTCCTTCATGAGGAGCCGCCGCGGACGGCGTCCGTTGTCGCGGACCTGGCTTACGACTGGGGGGACGAGCGCTGGATGCAGCAGCGTCGCGACGCGAATGCGCTCGAGGCACCGCTATCGATCTATGAGATGCACATCGGCTCGTGGATGCGGCCCGCCGAGGAAGGGTGCCTCCTCAGCTACCGTGAGCTGGCGCCGCGCCTGGCCGAATACCTGAACGCAATGGGCTTCACACACGTCGAGTTCCTGCCGGTCATGGAACATCCGTTCTACGGATCCTGGGGCTACCAGACTACCGGATACTTCGCGCCCAGCAGCCGCTACGGCGACCCCCAGGATTTCATGTTCCTCGTCGATTTCCTGCACCAGCATGACATCGGCGTGATCCTGGACTGGGTACCGTCCCATTTCCCCGGCGACGAGCACGGCCTGGCCTACTTCGACGGCACGCACCTGTTCGAGCACGCGGATCCGCGCCAGGGATTCCACCCGGACTGGAGCAGCTACATCTTCAACTACGGACGCAACGAGGTGCGCAGCTTCCTGCTGAGCAGCGCCCGCTTCTGGCTCGACCACTACCACGTCGATGGCGTTCGCGTGGATGCAGTCGCGTCCATGCTCTACCTCGACTATTCCCGCAAGCAGGGGGAGTGGATCCCGAACCGCTTCGGCGGCCGCGAGAACCTCGACGCCATCGAGTTCCTGCGCCGGCTGAATGCGGACATCTACGAAGGCTTCCCCGATACGCAGACGATCGCGGAAGAGTCCACCGCCTGGCCTATGGTCTCACGACCCGTATACGTGGGCGGACTCGGATTCGGCATGAAATGGGACATGGGCTGGATGCACGACACGCTCGAATACATGCGTCACGATCCCATTCACAGGCAGTACCACCACGGCGAGCTGACCTTCCGCATGGTGTATGCGTTCAACGAGAACTTCGTGCTGCCGCTGTCGCATGACGAAGTCGTGCACGGCAAGGGCTCGCTGCTCGACCGCATGCCGGGTGACGACTGGCAGAAGTTCGCGAACCTGCGGCTCCTGTTCGGCTACATGTTCACACAGCCGGGCAAGAAGCTGCTCTTCATGGGCGGCGAGTTCGGCCAGGGACGCGAGTGGAACCACGATCAGTCGCTCGACTGGCACCTCCTGCAGTACCCGCATCATGAGGGCGTGCGCCGCTGGGTGGCCGACCTGAACCGCATGTACCGACAGGAGCCTGCCGCGCATACACGCGATTTCTCGCACGACGGCTTCGAGTGGATCGACATGCATGACAGCGCCAACAGCGTGCTCAGCTACCTGCGACGGGGGCCCGATCCTGACGATACGCTGCTCGTCGCCTGCAACCTCACGCCCGTGCTCCGCCAGAATTATCGGGTTGGCATTCCCGAGGCCGGATTCTGGAAAGAGATCCTGAACTCGGACGCTCGCGAATATGGCGGCAGTGGGGCCGGCAACCTGGGCGGTTGCGAAGCAACGCCGATGCCGTCCCACGGTCGTCTGCGCTCGCTGACGCTCACGCTGCCGCCGCTCGCGACACTCGTTCTGAAGCGGGAGCCGGAGGGGGCATGACGCGGGCACAGCCGCCCTTTCCACTCGGCGCCCGGCTCGAGGGCGGCCGTGTGAGCTTCTGCGTCTGGGCCCCCCACGCAAGCTCCGCCCAGCTCGTGCTCGAACAGCCGCAGCAGCGCACGATCGAGATGGACCGGACCGACGGCTACCATACCGCGGTCATCGACGGCATAGACAGCGGACAGCGGTACGGGTTTCAGCTCGACGACACCGCACCGCTGGCGGACCCGGCGTCGCGCCTGCAGCCGGACGGCGTGCACGGCCGCTCCGCCGTGGTCGAAACCGACTTCGCGTGGACGGATGCCGGCTGGCTCGGCCCGACGCTCGACGAATACGTTCTTTACGAGCTTCATGTGGGGACCTTCACCGCCAGCGGCACGTTCGCTGCCGCCGCCGAGCGGCTCCCCGCGCTGCGAGATCTCGGCGTCACCGCGATCGAGCTGATGCCCGTCGCCCAGTTTCCGGGCAGTCGCAACTGGGGCTACGATGGGGTTCTCCCCTATGCCACACAGAACAGCTACGGCGGACCGCACGGCCTCAAACGCTTCGTCGACTGCGCCCATGCCGAAGGGATGGCAGTCTGCCTCGACGTCGTTTACAACCATCTCGGGCCGGAGGGAAACCATCTGGCCCGCTTCGGTCCGTACTTTACCGAAACGTATCACACACCATGGGGCGCAGCGCTCAACTTCGATGGACCCCACTCCGACCACGTGCGCGAGTACTTCATCGGCAATGCGCTTCAGTGGATCGACGAGTTCCACATCGACGCGCTCCGGCTCGACGCCGTGCACGCCATCCTGGATCAGTCCGCATACCCCTTCCTGCGCGAGCTCGCCGACCGTGTGCACGCGCGCGCCACAGCGCTGGGTCGGACGGTCGTGCTGATCGCGGAAAGCGATCTGGGTGATCCGCGCATCATCGGCTCCGCCGACACGGGCGGGATGGGCATGGACGCGCAGTGGCTCGATGACTTCCATCATTCACTGCACGCGCTGCTGACGGGAGAGCGCACGGGATACTATCAAGATTTCGGACGGCTCGATCACCTTGCCGACGCCTACCGCGCCGGGTTCGTGTACGCCGGGCAGTACTCGGCATCCCGACACCGCAGGCATGGCGCGCCGCTGCGTGCGGCCGCACCACGACAGCTCGTCGTATTCGCACAGAACCATGACCAGATCGGCAACCGCATGCTCGGTGAGCGCCTGACCAGCACCCTCTCGTTCGAGCAGCTCAAGCTGTGCGCCGCCGCGGTCCTGCTCGCGCCCTTCACACCGCTGATCTTCATGGGCGAAGAGTACGGCGAAGTGGCGCCGTTTCCGTATTTTGTCTCCCATTCCGACGCGCACCTCGTCGAAGCCGTGCGACGCGGCCGGGCCGAGGAGTTCGCTTCCTTCGCCTGGGCAGGCGAGCCGCCCGACCCGCAGGCTGAGTCCACGTTCCGGTCGGCAGTCCTCGACTGGAGCCTGCGTGATGGCGGACAGCACGCCCGTCTGCTGGAGCTGTATCGCGAGCTGTTGCGCGTACGGCGCGGGTTGCGGTCGCTCCCGCAGTCATCGTTCGCCGGCGTCACGACGCACGCGGACGCCGCCAGTGCGCTGCTGCGCATCCGCTACACGCGCGCCGAGCACGAATCCCTGCTGCTGCTCCACTTCGGCACCGCGCCGCACCGGACGACTGCTCCGCCGGAAGGACAGTGGCGGATCCGCATGGATACGGCCGCCCTCGAATGGAACGGCCCGGGCCGGGTCGAGCCCGCACTGCTGCGTGGCGGCAGTGGAGTCGAGATGGCTCCGCATACCGCGCTCCTTCTCGTGCGCGAGGACTGAATGCACCGTTACGTCTGCGTCCACGGTCATTTCTACCAGCCGCCCCGTGAGAATCCCTGGCTCGAAGCAATCGAGCTGCAGGACTCGGCGTATCCGTATCACGACTGGAACGAGAGAATCACGGCCGAGTGCTATGCGCCCAACGCCGATTCCCGGATGCTCGATGGCGCCGGGCGCATCGTCCGCATCGTCAACAACTACGCGCGCATCAGCTATAACTTCGGACCAACGCTGCTCGCGTGGCTCCAGCAGCATGCGCCGGATACGTATGCCGCGGTCATCGCCGCGGACGCGGAGAGTGCCGAGCGCTTCAACGGGCACGGCTCGGCGCTCGCCCAGGCCTACAATCATCTCATCCTGCCGCTCGCCAGTGAGCGCGACAAGCACACCCAGGTGTTGTGGGGGATCGAGGACTTCCGAGCGCGCTTCCGCCGCGCGCCCGAAGGCATGTGGCTGCCGGAAACAGCCGCCGACACGGCAACGCTCGAGGCGCTCGCCGCGCACGGCGTCCGGTTCACCGTGCTCGCACCGCACCAGGCAGCGGCCGTGCGCCCGCTCTCGGGTGGAAACTGGCAGGACGTGTCCGGCGGCCGCGTCGACCCGCGCCATCCATACCTCTGCAGACTGCCGAACGGCAGTGACATCGTGCTGTACTTCTATGACGGACCCGCGTCCCGCGCAGTCGCCTTCGAGGGACTGCTTCGGAGCGGCGAACGGCTCGCCACTCGCTTGCGGGAGCTACTGCGCGCGGGCGATGAGCCCCAGCTCGCGCACATCGCTACCGACGGCGAGACATACGGTCATCACCATCGCCATGGGGACATGGCGCTCGCCTACGCGCTCCGCATCATCGATGGAGACAGTGACCTTCGACTGACGAACTACGGCGAGTTTCTCGCGCTCCACCCGCCGCGCTACGAGGCTCGTATCGTCGAGAACAGCTCCTGGAGCTGCGCGCATGGCATCGAGCGCTGGCGCTCCGACTGCGGCTGTCACACGGGCGGTGATCCCGAGTGGCATCAGGGCTGGCGCGGGCCACTGCGTGCCGCACTCGACTGGTTGCGAGGAATCGTCGATCCTGCCTTCGAGCAGCACGCGATCCAGCTCCTGCGCGACCCGTGGGCTGCCCGCGACGACTACATCACCGTCATGCTCGATCGCAATGCCCGCAATGTGAACGCGTTCCTGGCGCGTCACGCCACTCGCCGGCTCGAGACCACCGACGAGACGCGTGTGCTCAAGCTCATGGAGCTCCAGCGGCACGCCATGCTCATGTATACGAGCTGCGGCTGGTTCTTCAACGAGGTATCCGGCATCGAGACAGTCCAGGTGCTGCTGTATGCGGCGCGGGTCGTGCAGCTCGCCGAAGAGCTGTTCGACACGTCCCTCGAGCCACAGTTCCTCGAGCTGCTCGAGGAGGCGCGCAGCAATCGTCCGGAGCGCGGCAGTGCCCGCACGATCTACGAGGAGGAGGCACGGGCCCGCCGCGTCGACCTGCTGTCCGTGGCCGCACACCACGCCGTCAGCTCTCTGTTCGATGGTGGCGCGGGCACAGGCCGTATCTACTCCTACAGCGTGGACCTCGAACGACACGAGCAGAAGCGCTCTGGAGACTCCACGCTTGCCGTCGGTCGCGCTCGCGTCACCGCCGAGATCACGCGGGAGTCCGATGTCGTGACGTATGCGTTGCTCCACTTCGGCAGCCACAGTCTGTCGGGCGGCATTCGGCGCTACCTCGGTGAGGACGAGTATGATGCGCTCGCCGGGCACATGCTGCGGTCCTTCGAAAGCGGCGATCTGACCGGCGTCATCCGGCTGCTCGCCGAATTCCCGGAGTACAGCTTCTCTCTCAAGTCCCTGTTCGCCGACCGCCAGCGCGAGATTCTCTACAACCTGCTGCGGACGCCGGTGCGGCAGGCCGAGAGCACTTATCGACGGCTGTACCGCGAGAATGCCGCACTCATCCGGTTTCTGGTCGACATGGGCCTGCCACTTCCGCGCGCGTTCACCATGGCCGCCGAGTTCGTCATCAATCGGGAGCTGCGCCGCATCTTCGAATCCGAGATGCCGGACCTGGAGCGTGCGCGTACCCTGCTCGCCGAAGCCGGTGAGCTGCGTGTCACGCTGGACGCGAGCGGTCTTTCGTTCGCGGTGGAACGCACGCTCGAGCGACTCGCCGCGGCCCACCGGCACCAGCCGGACGACACGGCCGGCCTCGAGCAGCTCGTGGATGTCGCCGCCGTCGCGCGCACGCTGCCGTTCGCCGTCGACCTGTGGAAGACCCAGAACCTGTTCTATGCGACGGTACGCGACGCCCTGGGCGAGGTCCTCGCGCGCGCAGAAGCTGGAGACCAGCACGCGCAGCGGATGCTGCCCCTGTTCCGGACGCTGGGTGAGCTTCTCAGTGTGGCAGTACCGTGACGCGGGCTGCGGCAACGTACCGGCTTCAGCTACATGAGCAGTTTACACTTCGCGACGCCGCCCGACTTGTGCCGTACCTCGCGCGCCTCGGCGTAACGCACCTCTACCTCTCACCGATCACGAGAGCAACTGCCGGAAGCGCGCACGGCTATGACGTGACAGATCCAACCACCGTCGGCGACGCGCTGGGTGGTGAGGCGGCGCTGCGCGATCTGGCGACAATCGTGCACGCGGCCGACATGGCGATCCTGCTCGATATCGTGCCGAATCACATGGCCGCCTCCACCGAGAATGCATGGTGGGCGGACCTCCTCGAGAACGGTCGCGCCTCGACGCACGCAGCCACCTTCGACACGCCCCTTCAGGATGCCGGCACCGATCGCCTCTGCCTGCCCGTCCTCGGTGCTTCGCTTGACGCCACGATCGAGCGCGGGGAGCTGACCATCGGCGAGCGCGACGGTCGGCCCGTCCTTCAATACCACGATCGCTGGTTTCCACTGCCGCAGGCCGTTGCACCCCTGATCGACGACGTGCGTCGAGGCTCTGCGCCCCTCGAGGCCCTGCTCGAAGCACTGGAGTACCGGCTGTGTGACTGGCAAACCGTCCGTGAATCCTTGTGCTACCGCCGCTTCTTCGACATCACGGACCTGGTCGGCATTCGTGTCGAGGACGCGCGTGTTTTTGCACGCACGCACGCGGGGATCCTGGACTGGATCCGCAGGGGCTGGATCGACGGGCTGCGCATCGACCACGTCGACGGTTTGCGCGACCCCGCGGCTTACCTCGCCACGCTGGCGCGCGCAACCGCCGATGCACGAAACGGCAGGGACCGCTGCTACACGGTTGTCGAGAAGATCCTGGCTGCGGACGAGATCCTGCCTGCCGACTGGGCGTGCGACGGCGCAACCGGCTACGAGTTTACGCGCATCGCGAATGCGTTCCTCGTCGATCCTGAAGGCTATGCACGGCTCGATGCAGGGCGGCGTGGCACGACGGGTGAGACGCGGCAGTTCAGCGAGTTCGTGCGCGACTGCAAGCTGTACGCGCTCGACACCCTGTTCCCGGCGGAGCTCACTGACGTGGCGCAGCGGTGGGCCGCTCTGACGTTCGACCCGCCAGCTGCGGTCCAGGAGGCGTTACGCCACCTGACGGCCGCACTCGATGTCTATCGGACGTACATCAGCGATGCGAGTGTGGCTACGACCGACCGGCGTAGAATCAGCGAGGCGCGGATGCGTGCGCTTCCGAACCTCGCCTCCGATCAGGTCGACGTGCTCGCCAGGATCTGTCAGGTGCTGCAGCTCGGCAGGACTGACGCGTCAGACGAGGAGCGCGCGCGGACTCTCGATGTGATCGCACGCTGGCAACAGCTGAGCGGACCGGTAATGGCAAAGGGCTTCGAGGATACTGCGCTCTACGCCTGGCCTGCGCTGCTCGCCCTGAACGAAGTCGGCGGTGAGCCGGAGCGCACCCTCGACGCAGATGACGTACACGCGTTCTTCGCACAGCGCGCGGGCAGTACGGCTGGCGCTCTCAATGCCACATCCACGCACGATACGAAGCGCAGTGAGGACGTCCGTGCACGGCTGCTCGTTCTCAGTGAGCGCCCCGACGAATGGGAGGACGCAGTGGCGCGCTGGCTGCCGATGCTGCGCTCTGCGCACGCGCGGATCGCGCCGCGCGACGAGTTCGTGCTGCTACAGACGCTCATCGGCGCATGGCCGCTCGACCGTGCCGTTGATGACGACTTCATCGCGCGCATACAACGTTTCATGTTGAAGGCCGCGCGTGAAGCCAAGCAGGAAACCGGCTGGCTCACGCCGAACACGGGGTACGAACAGGCGCTGGAGCGCACGGTCGACCACGCACTGCGATCCCCGGTTCTCGACCCGTTCCGCCGCGAGGTGCAGGCGCTGGTCGATCGCATCGCCCTGCACGGCGCCGCAAACTCTCTCGCCCAGATGCTGCTCAAGTGTACAGCGCCGGGCGTCCCAGACGTGTATCAGGGAACGGAAGTCTGGCGCTTCGACCTGGTTGATCCCGACAACCGCAGGCCCGTGGATTTCGCGCGCCTGGAGGGCGTGTCGCGTGCGCTGACGGAGATGGTCGCGCACCCGGCCAGCGAGCACGTCAGGGTGCTCCTGCATGCCTGGCGCGATGGCCGGATCAAGCAGTACGTCCTGATGGCGGCGCTCGCATGCCGCGCCCGGCAGCCGGCGCTGGGCAGCGGCTATGAGGCGCTTCCGGTGGTCGGGCGGCACGCCTCGTCGGTGCTTGCTTTCCGGAGGAGCGCTCCGGGCTCGCAGGTAATTTCGATCGTAACCCGCTGGCCGGCGCGGCTGGTGCAACCCGACCAGCTACCCGTCGGTTCGCTTTGGGGAGACACGGCGATCGAGATCGGCGCCCGGGACCGCGCCTGGACCTGCGCACTCACAGGGGCGCGGCTCGCGCCGGTGAACGGCAGAATCCGCCTCGCCGAGGCGCTGGCGGTACTCCCACTGGCGCTGCTGGAAGGTGCGTAGGCTGCGGTCAGGTCCGACGGCCCGAATGAATTGCTACGATGCCGCCGCTCATGGTCTCCCAGTCCACGTTCGTGAAGCCCGCAGCACCCATCCGCTCAGCGAGCTTCGGCGGTTCCGGGAACTGGAGCACGGATGCTGGCAGATACGTGTACGCCGTGTCGTGGCTGGACACCATTCTGCCGATCCGCGGCAGCACAGAACGGAAGTAGAAGAGGTACAGGCTGCGGAACGGCTGCCATGCAGGCGTGGTGAACTCGAGAATGACGAGCCTGGCCCCGGGTCGCAGCACACGGTGCATCTCGCGCAGACCGGCATCGAGATCCGCCAGGTTGCGCACCCCGAAGCCGACCATGACACCGTCGCATCGGGCGTCGCGCAGCGGCAGCGCCAGGGTGTCACCGGCCGTCGGGTGAAGGCGGATCCCGCGTGCCTTTGCCCTGCCTCGCTCGAGCATTTCGGGCGTGAAGTCGCTCGCGACGACCCGGCCGGTGAACGTCCGCCGGCGTGCGAGCTCATGCCCCAGGTCGAGGGTACCGGCACAGGCGTCCAGGTAGGTGCCTGACGCCGGTGACCCCTCCATGAGCACGTCCACCGCCCGGCGCCGCCAGCGGCGATCCATGTTGAGGCTCAGGAGGTGGTTCAGCAGGTCGTAGCGCGGCGCGATCGCGCCGAACATACGCCGGACGGCGGCAGCTTTCTCAGCAGGCTCGGGCAGGACGCCGGCTCCCTCCTCCACTCGACTCGCCATCGCGCAAGCTGCTCCCCGGCTTTAGATTACGTACTCGTGCGGGGCAAGCTAGCCGCCCCCTGCATCGCGATCAACCTACCGTCTCATGAAACCTCCCCCGTGCCAGCGACGTAGGCGAACGTAGACGTCATCGCGCACCAGGGAACTATTCGCGAGGCCGGTCGCCGCGACGGCGAGCCCGCCTCGAAGCAAGTGGATTATACTGCTCTCACGGACCAGGATGTCGTCGCTCACGCCCTGCAGGGGCGCGAGACGGCGTTTCGCGAGCTCATCGGCCGCTACGAACGGCCGGTGTTCTCGCTGATTTATCGTCTGGTTCGCGACCGCGAGCGGGCTGAAGACCTCTCCCAGGACACCTTCATCAAGGTGCTCAATCACCTCGAGCGCTACGATCCGTCCTACAAGCTGAGCTCCTGGATCTTCAAGATCGCGCACAACACCGCGCTCGATCATCTGCGCAAGAAGCGCCCGGAAACCCTGTCGCTGGACGGCTCGCCCCATGCCCGAACCGCGGCCGAGATCGAGGCGACGACCCTGACACCCGCCTCCAGCGACGAGTCACCCGAGGCGTACACCGCCAGCAAGGAGCTGGGCGCGGAAATTGAGCGAGCGATCGGGCTGCTCCGGCCCGAATACCGGACGGCCATCGTGATGTGCCACGTGGAGGGCCGGCCCTACGACGAGATCGCGCGGATCATGGACGTGCCGCTCGGCACGGTGAAGACCTTTATCCATCGAGCCCGCAAGGAGTTGATGCGTGAGCTCGAGCACTTGCGGTGCTGAAACCAGTGATGGACACCGGCCGTAATGTGGCCAGACACCCAGGAGTCGAGGGATTGTGAGTCACGACCAGCTGCACCCGGAAACGGAAGCGCTCGAGGGGTATGCCGAGGGGACGATGGAGAACGGCGATCGCGCCGTCCTCGAATCGCACCTTCTCGGCTGTGTGCGCTGTCAGGGCGCCGTCGATGAATGGCGGGCACTGTTCGCGGCGCTCGAGGGCCTGCCGCGCATGGCGCCCGCGCCCGGCTTCGCCGACCGTGTGATGGCGCGGGTCCGGATCCCGGATCCTGCGGCTGCCTGGCAGAGCCGCGTGCTCGCGCAGGTGTCCGCAGCCTCACGGCGCGTCGGTCAGTGGGCTCCGCAGACCACGCGCGGGTGGGCCTGGCTGGTTGCGCTGCTGGCGCTGCCGGCCCTGCTCGGCGGCGGCGTCATCACCTGGCTGCTGACGCGCTCCTATGTCAGCTCTGATGCGCTCTGGATCGCTGCCGTAGGCACGGTGAACAACGGCGCCGAGCGCCTCGGTTCCGCGATCGTGAACGGTGCGCTACAAACCGATGTTGCAGCCTGGCTGAGCACGAACGTCGGGACGTTCCTCGCAACCGCCGGCATGCGTGGCCTCGGCACCGCAATCGCCGTCAGCGCCGTACTGACCATGCTGTCCATCTATGTCCTTTACCGGAACCTGATCCGCACACCCACGCGGGGATCATCGTATGCCACGTATTCGTTCTGACCGGCTGATGCAGCGCCTGCTTGGCGGGCTCGCCACGATCATTGCCCTTGCCGCCCCGGCGGTCGTCGGGGCACAGACAGCGGAAGCTGCCGACGGAGTTCGGTTGCTTTCGAGTGAGGTCTCCGTCTCGCGCGGCGAGGCCGTGCTGCGGCTGGAGCTCAGCGATGGGCAGCAGCTGACGTACGTCCTGCGCGACAATCAGGCGGTCATCGGCGACGCTGTGGTCGGCTCCGCGCCGCGCGGTGCCGCACTGGACGCATCGTGGCGCGAGCTGCTCGGACGCGCGATGGAGGCACGCAGCACCGAGCTGCCGGCTCTGCTGATCGGCTGGGAAGCGCCGGCCGACAGCGACGTCGGGCGGGCGCTCGACGCATCGCTCGAGGAAGCGCTCGCAAATGTGGATGCGAGCATCACAGTCGCGGCGGACGCGCCGCAGGCGCCGTCGGCACCCGGGGCGCCCGGATTCTCCGATGACAGCGTGACACGTCTCGTGGAGAGGATCACGGTGCTCCAGCAGCAGGTCGCGGAGATGGAGGATTCGCGCGCCTACATGCGCGACGATGGCAATGTGTTCACGCGCACGTTCGGCCACATCGGACGCGGGATTGCCGGCATCATCTCGCTGCTGGTCACGTACGCGGTCCTGTTCGGGATCGGCTTCGCGACGATCGTCCTCGGCGGCAGAAAGTTCATCGAGGGCGTCGGGGACACCGCGCGCAATGCAACGGTTCGCTCCGGCCTCGTCGGACTTGCGGCGTCGTTTCTGATCGTGCCCGCCTTCGTGCTCGGTTGCATCGCCCTCGCGGTCTCCATCATCGGGATTCCGGCACTGCTTGTGTTCGTGCCACTCTTCCCGCTGGCCGTGGTGGTCGCACTCTTGCTCGGCTACCTGGGCGTCGCGCACGCCGCGGGTGAAGCGTTTTCCGAGCGCCGCTACTCGGGCGAGGAATGGTATCGGCGCGGCAACTCGTACTACTTCCTGCTGGCGGGACTGGGCCTGTTGTTCGCCCTGTTCCTCGGCGCGCAGGTGCTGGAGCTCACGGGGCCGTTCCTCGGCTTCGTACGCGGAATCCTGACGTTCCTGGGCGTCGTCCTCACCTGGGCCGCACTCACGATCGGGTTCGGTGCGGTGCTCATCTCGCGGGGCGGCACGCGCCCGCTCGCGTCGAGCGGATTCGCGCAGGAACCGTTTGCGGAGGAAACCCGTGTTTGATACGACGCGCCTCCTGCTGAGCGGCCTGCTCGCGGTGGCGGTTCCCGCATCAGCGTCGGCACAGGATTGGGAATCCCTGTCTCTGAGCCGTGCCTTCAGCGGCGAAGCCGCGCTGGCCGTGGAGGTCGAGTATGGCGCCGGTACCCTGACGATCGCGCCCGGGCAACCGACGTCCCTGTATCGTGCGGCCATGCGCTTCGATGCCGACGCATTCGAGCCGGTGACGAGCTACGAGAACGGCCGACTCCGCATCGGCGTCGACGGCAACGACGTACGGGGCCGTCGCGTCGAAGGCGGCAGCCTCACACTGGAGCTCAGCCCACGCGTGCCGCTCGATCTCGACCTCGCCTTCGGTGCCGCGGAGGCCGAGCTCGAGCTCGGTGGACTGCAGGTGAGCTCGCTGGAAATTTCGACAGGGGCCAGCCGCACTGCCCTTTCGTTCTCCGTTCCGAATGCGATCACGGCGGAGACCCTGATGTTCGAAGTCGGTGCGGCTCAGTTCCACGCGACCGGGCTGGGGAACGCGCGCGCGCGCCGCCTGTCCCTGCAAGGCGGCGTGGGTGAGGTCGACCTGGACTTCTCCGGTGAATGGGCCGCCGACATGGACGCGTCGGTCGAGATGGGCCTGGGCAAACTGACGCTGCGTCTGCCGCGCGGACTCGGCGTCCGCATCGAGAAGGACGGTCTGCTCGCCACTCTCGATGACGACGGGCTCATCAAGCGCGGGAACGTGTATTACACCCAGGATTTCGAAAAAGCAGAACGCAAGCTGACGCTCGATATCGATGCGGCGTTCAATGCAATCGAGATCATCTGGGACGGAAGCCTGCAGACCAACGAGAGATAAAGGAGGATCGCAATGCTCACGTCACTGCTCACCTTCTTCGTGGTGGGGATCGTCGCACTCGTGCTGCTGGGTGTCGTGCTGTCGATCGTCGGTGCCGTGTTCGGCATCGCGTTCGGGCTGGCCGGCTTCCTGCTCTTCAAGGTGGCGCCGATCATGCTCATCGGCTACGTCGTCATCCGCTTCCTCGCGCCCCGACAGAAGCGTCTGAGCGACGCGGATCGCCGGTGGCTCGAGAGCTGACCTCCTCGGTGAAGCGCGACATGACAAGGGCGGCACCCGCGCAGGGTGCCGCCCTTCGTCATTGCAGCTGCACGCTCACGGGCGCACCGCGCTCGAGCCCGAGAACCTGCGCTGCACTGCCGTCACGCACGGCAATCTCCAGCGTCCCGTCGGATCCGATGAGCGCGATGGCTGCGCCCGGCCGAACGTCACCGTACGTACCGTGGACCGCGGCAATCTCGCAGCTCCCCACCGACACGCGTGCGCCCACATCGATCCACGAATGCGGGATGTTGCTGATCAGGTTGCCGAACCGGTCGACGTGGAGCACCACACCATTCACGCGCGTGCCCTCGCGCGAGGGTCTGGGCAACCTCAGCCGCACCGGATCGTCGATCTCAGGACCGAGCGCATCCAGCGCAACGCCACTGGCGAGATGCGCCGCGGCGGGGGCGAAGATATCGCGGCCGTGGAAGGTGGGCGCAGGCTCCGGCCGCCGGTATAGCGGCTCGCGCAGCTCGACCATACGCACCCGCTCAGCCCTCTGCAGGACGCAGGACAATACGCCGTTGTCGGGCGCAACGTACAGATGTTCGTCGAGCGATGCAGCGAGCGCACGTCGCGTCGTGCCGACGCCGGGGTCGATCACGACGAGATGCACGGTGCCCGGGGGAAAGAAGCGCGCGTACCGCAGCAGGACAAAGGCAGCGGACTGCACGTCGCCGGGGGGCACCTCGTGGGTGGCATCCTCGACGACAGCAGCAGCGGCGATGCCGGCGATGACGCCTCGCATCGCCGCGACGTAGCCATCCGCCGTACCGAAATCGGTGAGCAGTGTAATGCGACGCGCAGGTTCCGGAGCTGGACGTCGCATCATGCCTACCGGACGGCTACGGCGCCTTCGAGAGCCGCGACCACCTGCTCCGCTATGGCGAAGAATGCGCGTGCCGCTTCGGATCCCGGGGCGGAGAGCGTCGTCGGCTGCCCCTCGTCTCCCGCAATGCGGACCTCCGGATCCAGAGGCACGGAGCCGAGCAGCGGCAGGTGCATGTCCTCCGCGAGGACGCCTCCGCCGCCGTGACCGAAGACGTCGATGTGCTGCCCGCAGTGCGGACACTCCATGCCGGCCATGTTTTCGACCAGGCCGAGCAGCGGCGTCCGCACTCGCTCGAACATGCGGATCGCGCGCCGAACATCCCCGGTCGACACGTCCTGCGGTGTGGTGACGAGGATGGCGCCCTGGACCTGCACGGTCTGCACGAGCGACAGCTGGGCATCCCCGGTACCCGGCGGCATGTCGACGATCAGGTAGTCCAGCCGGCCCCATTCGACCTGCTCGAGGAACTGGCGCAGGATGCCGGAAATCAACGGTCCACGCATGATCGCCGGCTGCTCGGGCTCGAGCAGGAAGCCGAGGCTCATCAGCTTCACACCGTGGCGCTCGAGCGGAACGATCTTCTCGTGGCCCTTCTCACCCGTCACGCGCGGACGCCCGGTCTCGCCGAACATGAGCGGGATGTCAGGGCCGTACACGTCGGCGTCCAGCAGACCGACGGTCAGGCCGCGCTGCGCGAGCGCAGCGGCAAGGTTCACCGCCACCGTCGACTTGCCGACGCCACCCTTGCCGGAACTGACCGCGACGACGTGGGCGATATCCTTGGCGAGCGCGACGTCCGGCTGTGGCGCCGGCACCGAGTGAGGCTGGCGACTGCGCGGCTGCTGCGCACCGGGTGCGTTCGGCAGCTTCACATCGATCTTGACCTTGGTAACCCCCGCCACCCCCTCGGCGGTGGCGCGTACGTCGCGCACGAGCGAGCCGGGATCCTCCGGCTTCAGCAGGAACTGGATCCGGACCTTGCCATCCGGATCCGCCTCGAGCGCCTGCACGTGCTCGCCCGCGAGCACGTCCTGACCGGTGCGCGGATTCTGCACGCCCGCCAGTGCAGCGCGGATGCGCGCGACCAGCGCCTCACGATCGATTGCCATGGCTATCTCCTACAGTGAAAACGGCCGGCACCCCCGGGGCGCCGGCCGTATGCAGCCGTATCCGCAAACCCTCACAGCGCCGTGATGCCCGTGACTTCCGGCACTGCGAGCATGATGCGCCGCTCGATTCCCTGCTTCAGTGTCATGGTCGACACGGGGCAGGAACCGCAGGCGCCGACGAGGCGCAGCTGAACGATGCCATCGTCCTCGTCGTAGTCGATGAACTCCACGTCACCGCCGTCGGAACGCAGCGCCGGCCGGATCGAATCCAGCACCTCCTCGATCTTGTCGCGCGCAGTCATCGCCACTCCTGAAGCCGTCGTGATGCTCCGAATCTACCCGGCGTCTGCTACCCCGGTCAATCCGTCCGGTTCAGGCGGCGCCGGGCGTCCGGTCGGCGATCGATTTCCCCTGCAGGAACAGCAGCAGGTAGTCGGGTCCGCCCGCCTTCGAGTCGGTGCCGGACATGTTGAATCCGCCAAACGGCTGGACGCCGACGAGCGCGCCTGTGCACTTGCGGTTCAGGTACAGGTTGCCGACGTGGAACTCCTCGCGCGCACGTGCGAGCCGCTCGCGGTCCTGCGAGTACACGCCGCCCGTCAGACCGAACTCCGTGTTGTTCGCAATCGAGAGCGCCTCGTCGTAGTCGCTCGCGCGAATGAAGGCGAGCACGGGACCGAACACCTCTTCCTGCGCCAGCCGTGCATCGGGGGCGACGTCGGCTACGATCGTCGGCTCGATGAAGTAGCCGCCATCGCTGTCGCTGACGTCACCGCCTAGCATCACACGCCCTTCCTGCCTGCCGATCTCGATGTAGCTGCTGATCTTGTCGAACGCATTGCGGTCGATCACTGCACCCATGTACGTGTCCGGCTCCGCGGGGTCGCCCACCTTCAGCTTCTTCGTGCGCTCCACCACCTTGTCCAGAACCTCGTCATAGACCTTGTCGACGACGATCGCGCGCGAGCAGGCCGAACACTTCTGACCCTGGAAGCCGAATGCCGACGCCACGATGCCATCTGCCGCGGCATCGAGGTCGGCCGTCTCGTCCACTACGATCGAGTCCTTGCCGCCCATCTCGAGGATCGTGCGCTTCAACCACTTCTGCCCCGGCTGTCGCTTCGACGCACGATCGAAAATGCGCAGCCCGATCTCCTTCGAGCCGGTGAACGCAATGAAGCGCGTCTTCGGATGATCCACCATGGTATCGCCGATCGCAGCACCGGGACCGGGCACGAAGTTCAGCACGCCCGCCGGCAACTGCGCCTCCTCGATGAAGATCCGCGAGAAGATCGCTGCAATGATCGGCGACGTGTGCGCCGGCTTCAGCACAGCCGTGTTGCCGGTCACGACCGCCGCCATCGTCATCCCGCCCATGATCGCCGCGGGGAAGTTCCACGGCGGAATGATCGCCCCGACGCCCAGCGGGATGTAACGCATCTCGTTGTGCTCACCCGGATACGGGACCGTGGGTGCAGGCTCGCCCAACCGCAACATCTCGCGGCCATAATACTCGGCGAAGTCGATCAGCTCTGCTACGTCACCGTCAGCCTCGGGCCAGCTCTTGCTCACCTCGTAAACCAGCCACGCCGAGAGCTCCAGCTTCCGCTCGCGCAGCTTCGCCGCCGTCCGGAACAGACCCTGCGCACGCTCATTCGGGTCCGTGCGGCGCCAGCTCTGGAAGGCGCGATCCGCCGCCTCGATCGCCTCGCGCGCCTGCTCCACGCTCGCCTGTACCGTGTGGCCGATCACGAGCGACGGGTCGGACGGACTCGTCGACGCATCCGTAGAACCCTCCGCGATCTCGCGACCGTCGATGATCAGCGGATAGCTACGACCCAGCTGTCCACGCACGAGCTCCAGCGCCTGCTCCATTGCACGCCGATTCTCCGGCTTCGAAAAATCGGTGAACGGCTCGTTCCTGAACTCCGGTACCATGATCACTCTCTCCGGGCGGCTTTCGGGCCGCATGGCTGTAGTCCATTCGCGGCCGCGCCGCGAGGCTCCCTGCAGGGCAAGATAGCGAACGTGTCAAACCGACACAACGCGGTGTGGCGAAGATACTTACGCGAATCGTGCCTCCGCGATGTGCTGGATGATGCGGCGGCCGTGATCGCGGCCGTTCTCGATGAATACCTTGTTCGCATCATTGCCGGCGACGATGACGCCCGCGATGAAGATGCCGGCTACGTTGGTCTCCATTGACTCGGGATCGTGATGCGGGATGCCAGTGGCCGGATCGATGCCGACCCCGAGAGCGCGCAGCAGTTGCGGATCGGGGGTGTAGCCGGTCATCGCGAGCACGAAGTCGTTCGGAAGATCGTCCGTCTCACCGGTAGCGTCGCTGCGCACGCGCACGTGGGCGGGCCCGATGTGCTCGATGCGGCTGGCCCAGCGCGCAGCGATGACGCCGGAGCGTATGCGCGCCTCGATGTCGGGGCGCACCCAGGGTTTGATGTTCGGATCGAGGCCGTCGGCGAAGTGGACGAGGGTGACGCGTGCATTCCAGCGAGCGAGCTCGAGTGCGGCATCGACTGCGGAGTTACCCCCGCCGACGATGACCACGTCCTGCTGGAAGAACGCATGCCCTTCACGGTAGTTGTGCTGGACTTTCTCCAGGTTCTCGCCGGGTACGCCCAGCAGGTTGGGATGGTCGAAGTACCCGGTGGCGAACACAACGTTCTGTGCCCGATGTGCATGCTCGCTGCCGTCGGCGCGCCGGGAGCGAACGAGGTAGCCGCTCGACCCGGGCTCGACACCGGTGACTTCTTCGTACTGTCTCACGTCGAGGTCGAAGTGGTCCACCAGCCGCTGGTAGTAGCGCAGTGCTTCGCGACGGGTCGGCTTCTCGGCGGCGGTCAGGAACGGCACGCCGCCGATCTCGAGCCGATCGGCGGTACTGAAGAATGTCATGAATGTGGGGTAGCGCGCGATCGAAGACGCGACACAACCCTTGTCCAGCAGCAGGCAGGAGACGCCCGCCTGCCGCGCGGCCGCACCCACCCCGATGCCGCAGGGGCCGGCGCCGATCACGAGGACCTGGTACATCCGTGGACCTTCATGTAGCCGCTTCCGCGTCCGGCGGCGGAACTGCCGTTCCCATCGGCAGACTGAGTGTATCGAGGATCGCTTTCAGCACGGCAATCAAGACGGGGCCGATGATGATGCCAACGAGTCCGAACGTGTAGACACCGGTCACGAGCGCAATGAACATCCAGTAGAAGTTGAGCACGCGGGATTTCGCGGCTGCGATCTTCGGTCGCAGGTACATGGACAGGAAGATCGTATTCCCCAGGAAGCCGATGACGAGCATGAGCACGCCCCCGAGGATATCACCACGCCACAGCATGAGATAGATGGCTACGGGCGTGTAGATGGTCCAGGAGCCGACGATCGGGAGCAGACCGATGAAGAAGGATGCAATGGCCAGGACGACTGCGAGCGGCACCTGCCAGACCAGGTTCATGGCGAGAATGAGCACCGACTTGATGAGCTGTGTAAGGAACGTGCCGTACAGCACGCCGTACACCACCGCGCGAATGTTGTGGCCGACCGGGTCGAGCAGGTCGCGATAGCGCCCGGGCACGCGCTCGCGCATATAGGGACGAAGGCGCTCGTGCTCGGTCAGCACGTAGAACGTCGTAAAGAAGAAGACGGCCAGTCCGATGAGCAAGACGTCCACGGTCTCGCGCAGCTCGTCGACGATCTCGCCGCCACTCTGCGCAATGCGCTCCACCCACATCGGCAGCTCATCACGGATATCAAAACGCTCGCCGAACGGGATGCGCTGCAACCCGCGGTACAGGCCTTCAGCGACTTCCTCGGTGTGTTGGTCGAGGTAGGTTGCTGCGCCCGAGATCTCGATCCAGCTGTACACGAGCAAGCCGACCAGGGGCACTGTGAACAGAACGATGGTTGCGATCGCAGCGCTGCGGCCGCTGCGGAAGCTCCGCTCCATCCAGCCCTGGAGGGGAATGAGGTACACGGCCGCGACCACTCCCGCGATGACGCCGACCAGGACGTCGCGAACCATGTAGAGGAAGAGCCCGAAGATGGCGACGAGCAATGCCAGGGTTGCCAGTGCCTTGCGCAGCTCCGGCACCGTGTACTCGGCCAGACTGACGAAATCGGTTCGCCGGTCCGTTCGCCGACGGTCCCCTTCCGCCGCTCCGTCGCTCATCCGATCGCCGCCAGCGCCTGTTCCACGTCATCGATCAGGTCGGCTGCGTCCTCGATGCCGAGGGAGAAGCGAACGAAGCCGTCATCGATGCCGATCTCGCGGCGCTCCTCGGCGCTCAGCGCGGCATGAGACGTGTACCGTGGCATGGAGACGAGCGTCTCGACGCCGCCCAGGCTGGGCGCAGCGGATGCCAGGCGCAGCCGCTGCATCATCTGCAACGCCGCGTCATCGCCGCCGCGCAGCACGAGTGACACCATCCCGCCGAATCCGGCGAACAGGCGCCGCGCGCGCTCGTGGTCAGGATGTGCAGGCAGGCCGGGATACAGAACGGCGCGCACCGCGGAGTGACGGGAGAAATGCTGCGCGAACGCGATTCCGTTGTCGTTCTGGCGTGCCATACGCACCGCCAGGGTCTTGATGCCTCGCTCGAGCAGCCAGGTCGCATGTGGATCGAGTACCGGGCCGAAGCTGATCAGCAGCTCGCGCGCCGTCTCGACGACTGCGGCGCTGCCGGCGAGCACGCCCGCGGTCACGTCACTGTGGCCGCCCAAGTACTTCGTCGCGCTGTGCACGACCACATCGGCACCGTGCTCGAGCGGCCGAAAGTTGATCGGTGTCGCGAAGGTCGCATCCACAATGAGCCGCACGCCCGACGCACGGCCGAGTGCTGCGATCGCCGCGATGTCCGGGATGCGGAGCGTCGGATTCACCGGGGCTTCCACCACGAGTGCCCGGGTCGCTGTGCGCAGTGCACCCGCCCAGTCGCCATCGATATCGACGAACGTCGTTTCAATGCCGAAGCGCGGCAGCTCGCGCGTCAGCAGGCGGAGCGTGCCGCCGTACAGGCTGCGGAGTGCAACGATGTGATCGCCGGCGCGCACGCACGAAAGCAGGGCGAGCGCCATGGCGGCATTGCCGCTGGCAAGCGGCAGGGCGTGCTCGGCACCCTCGAGCGCGGCGAGTCGCTCGCCGAGCCGCTCATGGTTGGGATTCGTGCCGTAACGGGTGTAGCGCACCTCACCGTCCGGCACGGACCGCGTGAAGAACGTGGTCGTCTGATAGATCGGTCCCACGAGCGGCGCGTCCGGCTCTGGCGGGCGATCCCCGGCATGGACGGCCCGCGTCGAGGCGCCCTCCGGGCGCGCCTTATCGCTCATCACGCCAGCGCTCGACGTTGCGGGCGTACTCCGCGACCAGCGTCTCCGCACCCGCCTCATCAGGTGCTTCGGCAGTGACGACGAAGTAGGGCTTGTCGGAATGCGGAATCACGAGGGCCCATGCACGCTTCCCGCGCCAGATCTTCACGCCGTCCACCAGCTGCCGCTCCTCGTCCTCGGTCGCTTCCATGAGTCGCCGCATCACAGCGCCCTTGCGACCCCAGGGACAGGCGACCCGCTCCTGCCGCTTGTGAATGGGCGTATAGCCGTCGGCGATCTCGGCGATCGACGCGCCCGCGAGCGATAGCGCCTCGAGCAGCTTCACGGCGGCGAACATGCCGTCATAGGCGGGCAGGAAATGGGAGAAGATGAACTCGCCGCGTGCACCGGCGACCATGTCGACGCCGGTCGCGGACGCCATCATCGCATGGTGCTCTGTCTTCGTCCAGACCACTTCGCCGCCGAGGGCGCGCACGCGCTCCGCGACGACGGCCGGCGCGGTGACTGGCAGGGCGACTCTCGTCACGCCGAGATGGCGCAGTGCGAGCTCGACGACGAGCAGCTGGGTGATGTCGGCGGAGAGCGGCCGACCCGTGTCGTCGACGAGGTGGATCACCTCGCCGCCCGGATCGATCCAGAGACCGAGGTCGGCCCCGATCGAGCGCACGATGCCCCCGAGCCGGTGCAACCCCCCGACGAACTCGTCATCGCTACGCGAGAGTCTGCCGGGCGCCGCGTACGCGTCCAGGCTGACACTGTCAGCGCCCAGCGCACCAAGGATACCGGGCAGCACGTTCACGGTCGTGCCGTACGCGTAGTCGATGACGAGATTGAAGCGTCGTTCGCCGATCTGCTCGCGCGCAACCTGACTCAGGAAGTCCTGCTGGTAGCGATCGACGACGCGCGTCGGGAAATTCAGGTCGCCCGTCCCGTCAGGGCCTGCGCGCGGAAAGTCCTCGCGGGCGAAGAGCCGCTCGATCGACTGGGTCTTGCCGGGTGGCAGGTCCCGTCCGTCGGCGTCGAAGAACAGGATGTCGACGACCTTGGTATCGAAGGGGGAGCGGCGCACGTGAATCCCGCCCGCTTCGCCGCCGTGGTGCACAGCGTGGCGCACCACGGGGATGGGCATGACCTGGAGATCCTCGACCGCGCAGCCGACGGACATGAAGCCGGTCATGAGCGCGCGGTTGATCATGCGCGAGGCGCGGTCGCTGTCGCGCGACGTCGCCACGAAGGCATCGCGGCCGATCGTGGCTCCGTAGGCACCGGCGAGCCGTGCTGCGATCTCGGGGGTGAGCTCGAAATTGGGTACGCCGCTGACGCGCGCGCCGGC
Source organism: uncultured Gemmatimonadaceae bacterium (assembly GCA_964430275.1). Taxonomy (GTDB): domain Bacteria; phylum Gemmatimonadota; class Gemmatimonadetes; order Longimicrobiales; family RSA9; genus DASTYK01. The sequence continues at coordinate 8,269 of CAYSGF010000036.1, read as the reverse complement.
GAAGAGGCTGCGCTCCCAGGCCTCGCCCCAGATCAGCGAATGGGTGAGCGCAGCCCGCTCCTCGACCACCTTGTCGGGCCACACCTTTACGTTCGGACCGACGACGGCGCGGGCGCCGACGTCCGCGTTGTCGGACAGAATCGTGCGTTCCCGGATCGCCGCGGCCGAGCCGACACGCACACCGGCTCCACACACGGCCTCGGAGATGCGCGCAGTGGCGCCGACGCGGCAGTTTTCCCAGCACACGACGCCGCGCAGCTCCGCGCCCGCCCCGATCTTCGTGTTCGCGCCGATCACCACGTTCTCGAGCGAAGCACCTTCGCCGACTTCCACGTTCGGACCGAGCAGCACGGTGCCGCGGCAACGGACCTCGCGCCCGATCGTCGCGCCGCGCTCACCCCACATCGTGCAGCGTGCCACGGCGCGACGCTCCCCGCGCAACCGCAGCCGAACGCGTCCGCGCAGAATGTCGTCATGGGCGCGGCGATACTCCTCGATATTGCCGATGTCTCGCCAGTAGCCTTCGGAAACGTGGCCGAAGAGGGCGGCGCGTTCGCGCAGCATCTGCGGATACAGGTCCTTGGAGAAGTCAACGTTGGTCTGCTCCGGTATCCGCCGAAGCACCTCCGGCTCGAGGATGTAGATGCCCGTGTTGATCGTGTCGCTGAAGACTTCGCCCCAGGTCGGTTTCTCGAGGAAGCGTTCGATGCGGCCGGTGTCCTGGTCGATGATGACAATGCCGAAGGCGAGGGGATTCTCGACCGATGTGAGCAGGATCGACGCCTCGGCGCCGCGCGCGTCGTGTGCACGCACCGCCTCGGTCAGGTCGAAGTCGGTGAGGACGTCACCGCTGATGACGAGCACCCGTTCGTCACCGAGCAGGTGTGCAGCATTGCGCACGGCGCCGGCCGTGCCGTAGTCCGCCTCGGCCGTGACATACTGCATGGTCACGCCGAAATCACTGCCGTCGCGGAAGTACGAGGTGATGTGGTCGGGCTGGAAGTAGAGGATGGAGACCAGGTCCGTGACCCCGTGTGCCTTCAGCAGGTCGACGATGTGCTCCATCATCGGACGATTGGCGACCGGCACCATCGGCTTCGGTCGATTGATCGTCAGCGGCTTGAGGCGGGTACCGAAACCGCCTGCCATGATCACGCCCTTCATGCGTGCCGTCAGTCGCCTGGGGGAGTCGGAAATCGCGTGCGCAGCGAGCGCAATCGGCGTGCCGTCCAAGGTAGGCGCCGCGCGGCCCGGCGGGCAAATTCGCCCTTGACTGCCGCCCGGCGAACGTGCATTCTGCTCATCCCTGCCATTCTCTCATGCCGTTTGGTGATGACGCGCACGAACACGAAAGACGCTGCGGAAGCGGCGCTTCGCGAGCTGCCGTCTGTCGTGGGCGCATTCGTCCGCGAAGACATCTTCGGCCATCCCCGCGAAGTTCATATCCTCGTTACTGCCGGGCCGACACCGCGTGATCTGGCGCGTGACGTGCGCGACCTGCTCGAGGAGCGGCTGGGCGTGCCCGTCGACCAGCGTGTCATCAGCATTGCGCAGCTGGCACGACCGCCGATTGATGCACTGCCTCCGCACCGCATCGCCGAGCTGCCGGAAACGGCGGCGGTAGCCGCCGCGGCCGCTGAGGCGATGGACATGCGGCTGCGGCTGCTGGCCATCGACATCGAGGCGGGCAACGGCCGTGTCACGGTTGCGGTGCGTCTCGGACTCGGCGCCGACGAGCACGTGGGATGGGGCACGGAAGTGGAAAGCGATGTGGGCCGCCTGCGCGCAGGTGCTTCTGCGGCCGTGCACGGGGTTACGCTCGCGCTCGGTACCGTGGGCAGGCTCGAGCTGGAGGGCTCATCCGTCGTGGAGGCGCTCGGTCGCGAGTACGGCCTCGTCGTGACGCACGCTGCGGCGGGGCGGCTCGGCCGTCGTCCCCTGCCCATGTTCGGTGCGCATCCGCTCCAGCCCGATCCCGTGGAAGCCGGGGTTTACGCCGCGCTCAAGTCCGCGAATCGCATTACGGCACTGCTGCTGCGAAACGGCGAGCCACCGCTTCGCCCGCGGGGGCACTGAGACCAGTCGCTCAGGCGGCGCCCGCGATGCCGGCGCCATCGGAGCCTGAAATCGCGGTCATCTTCTCGACCACCTTCTGGATCGATTCCGCGTTCGTCACGACCATGGACGCGAATCGCTCACGCTCATCGGTGCCCACCCACTCCTCCTGTAGCAGCTGACCAGCACCAATGACGGCGCCCACCCGGTTCTTCAGTTCGTGCGAGACCATGCGCTGGAAGCGCCGGAGCTGCTCGTCGCGCTCATCGATGCGCTCCTCGAGCACGCGGACGTACTGGGTAGTGATGGCCTGCTCGATTACGGCGATCGCCCGAAACAGGCGGTGCGCACACATGAGCAGCTCGTCCGGACTGCACGCACCCCCCTCCTGCTGCGACACCTGCAACGCAAACTCGTAGAGCATGCTTCCCAGCAGCTCGTACTCCTTGAGGATCGCATCGCCACCGGCGCCGTGCAGCGGACGCAACTCGGCAAGCGGCGCGGCGGCGACCACGACCGGCAGGTCCGGTGCAATCGTGTCGACCGGGTGCTCCACGAATGAGGCAATGCCGTCCAGCAGCGACGGGCCGTGCTCGAGCAGCGTTTCAGCAGGAATGAGGGGTTCGACATCGACGCCGACGTGCGCCTGCAGTCGCTCGATCCACAGTCGTGTCAGCTCGGTGCTGTCCTTGCGCATGTTCGCCGCCAGCGACTCTGCGAGAGGACAGTGGACAGTGCTACTCATGGATGCCGCTGTTCGGACCGCTGCCGATCGTCGGCTTGACGATCGATCGCGGTGGCCAAGCGCAGGAAGTGCGCCAGCGGTCAGGCGGTCTGGAGCAGGGCGGTGAGTGCGCAGAAGAGCGGAGTGCCGGTCTTCTCGAGCGCGGTCCGACGCCGGGCAAGCGCGGAGAGCGCCTGCGTAGCGCGCGACTCGCTGACGCCGAGTGCGGCTGCGAGGTCGGCCGCCGGTGCGACGCGCGCTTCTTCCAGCGCCAACCACGCGTCTCGCTCGAGCGGATCGGCTTCGCCGAGCAGCGTGAACCCGAGCTGCTCCACTTCGGCGACCAGGGTGAGACGGTAGCGCGCCAGCACCGACTCGATCGGATCCAGGTGATGATCACTCACGCCGCGCGCAAGGAAGTACGCGTCGGCAGGTCGATCATCCGTGAGATAGCGCTGGATCAGCTTCGCCACGGCTTCATCGGCGCAGGAATAGTCGAGGATGACGACCTGGCGGAAGTCGAGCACGGAGAGGCAGCGGTCCCCCAGCTCGATGATCTGGCTTTCGATGCCGAGCCGCAGCGCCCGCCCGGTCGGGCGGGTGACGAGATGCGAGTACAGGCTGGCCACCGAACGCTGCACGAGAGAGTGCAGGTCGATCGAGACCGGTATCAGCGGTTGCGGCGCGTAGCTCATCATCCTTCCAGGAGCAGTCATGCCTCGACATCGCGAGCGGGAAGGATGATGCCGATCTGGGCACCGGGCAGATGGGCAAGCCCGGTTTCCAATGCGTGTCCGGCCTCATCCCATGGCGGCACATCGGCGATCCGAGCGGTCCCGCTACGCACCGACACGCGCCCGCCCCAGCGGGCAACCAGTTTCCGGATCTGCTGCAATCCCTGGCCGCGGCCGGGATCGTGATGGCGTGTGTGACCGTGCATGAACGCGGTCTCGAGCGCCGCGGCGTCATTCCAGGCGCCTTCAGGATAACGAGTGGCGTGCGTCGACGCGAGACTCTTGCGGAAGCCGATGCCCAGATCCATCACGGCAATGACGACGACGCGCCGTCCCCCCAGCTTTTTCGTCCATGTGTACGTCTGCGTGGCGACCCACCCTGGAGCCTCCGCATGCTCGATGATGTTTTGACACACCTCCGAGAGGATCACGCTGAACTGGAAGGCTTCCCGCACGGGGTAATGCAGCTGCTTCGTGAGAATGGCGATACCGCGCTCATTGACCAGATCGACCACGGTATGCACGTCAGCGTGGGAGTTCACGGCCGTGACCTCGAGCAGCACGTCGGAGCCGGCATCAACCGGTGCGCGACGGACGCCGCCGGGCAGCTCGAACATGGCCTCCGCATGCGGGAAGAACCGCATGCGCGTCAGATAGCTCACGACATCGGGATTCTCCGGCAGCTTCAGGACGGCCGCTTCGCCACTCCGGCGCGCCAGCTCCCCGACGCACAGGAGGCCGACCATGCCATACGGATCGACCCAGCGCACGTGTGTGCCGTCGAACAGGACGCGCGCACCGGCCGCGGCCTCCACGGCGCGCACGACCTGATCCAGGGTGCGTTCATCGAGCGAGGCCGGTAGCGGAATGACGTTCACGTGCCGATTCTGCCGGAGAGATGGTGATGCAGCCCGGTCGCGCCGCGATGCTCGACATTGCGCGCGGCGGCCCGGTTCGCTGCCCGAAGTGCTTCCTCGAGCCCGATGCCGCGAAAGAGATGGAGCGCGCAGGTCGCGCCCCAGACGTCGCCGCACCCGGTCGGGTCGCCTTCGCGCGGCCCATCGATGATGGGGATCCGCTCGGAGCGGACGGCGCCGCCCGCGTGGACGAGCGCGGGCCGCAGCAGACCGCTTGCGTGCCAGGACAGCGGATGCGAACGATATGCAGGCGAGGCGAAGTAGGCGGCGCCGCGCTCGCCGAGAGTGACGAGCAGGAGGCGCAGCTCATTTCCGACGACATCGGCGGCGAAACGCCACGGGTCTCCCTGCCATGCGCCGGCGAGCAGGCCGAGCTCGTCCTCATTGACCTGAACGATGTCGAAGCAACGCAGCCATTCGGGCCAGTGCTCGAGCGGTCGCGGCACGCGCGCACCGTCGGGACCGATGCCGAGAAACAGCGAGTGCAGGTCGGCGTAGATCGGCCCGTGGAACGCACGGCGCAGCTGCTGTGCGGTCTCCAGCTCGAGCTCGAAGCCGGAGATCAGGTTGATGTAGAGCGCGTCCACTGTGCGTACGATCGGTTCCAGCTCCGTCCACGCCCATGCGGGCACGCCGCCGGTCAGGCGCTCGAAGCGGCGCTCGTTGTCGCGGTACCGCAGCTCGACCCGATTGTTCGGGGCATCCACGATACGGACGCCGGCGTCCAGGTCGAGGCCGACAAGTGTCTGGAGAAAGCGCAGGGCCGGCTCGCTCAGGTCCGTACCCAGCTTCACGATCGGCACGATCTGCCAGTCCGGCGTCGCAGCTGCGACCGCGCCGCCCAGGGCATAGGCGATCCCACCCCACTCGTCGACGGGCACGCGGCGCCGGTCCCGCGCGTAGATGCGGTCCCAAACCATGCTCCCGAGCACGCCGAGGCGCTGCATGCCGCCGGCGCCTCAGACCCAGCCGTACGTTTCCTTCTTGAACACCGCCGCGGCGCCGATCACGCCAGCGGTACCGGGCAATACACCGGACACGATCTGGCATCGTTCCTCCGCACTGCGGAACGCCCGCCTGCGTACCTCGGCCCGCAACGGAACGAAGAGGTGGTCGCCGGCGCGCGTGACACCGCCCGCGAATACGATCATCTCGGGGTTCAGGATGTTGATCAGGTTCGCGATGCCGGCGCCGAGCAATTTCGCCGTCTCGCGCATGACGTCGTTCGCGTACGGATCACCGAGAACGACCGCTTCGTACACCGTCGCGGCGGTGATGTCCTCGAGGCGTCCGTCCACCAGTGCGGGCAGCAGCGACTCGGCGCCTGCTTCGATTCCCTCCACCGCGCGCAGTGCGATTGCCGGCCCGGACGCGTATGCCTCCAGACAACCGTAGTTGCCGCACTTGCAGCGCCGCCCGGTCGAGTCGATCGTCATGTGCCCGATCTCGCCTGCCGCATCGCTGATCCCATGGAAGATGTCGCCGTTCAGAACGATGCCGCCGCCGATTCCCGTACCGAGCGTGAGTCCGATCAGCGAGTTTACCTCCCGCCCCGCGCCAAGCCACCACTCGCCGTATGTCGCGCAGTTTGCATCATTGTCAAGCGTCGCCGGCAGACCGGCTGCATTCGCGATCAGGTCGCGCAGCGGGAAGTTGCGCCAGCCGAGGTTCGGCGTGTTGATGACGGTGCCGGTGCTGCGATCGAGTGGGCCGGGTGAGCCGATGCCCACCCCGGCGAAGTCGTCGACACTCCCGCCGTAGCGGGAGGCGACCTCCGTACGGCATTCGTTGATCAGACCAAGAATCCGGTCGACCACGAACTTTGCGCCGCGGCTCGCTTCCGTCTGCACGGTTCGCAGTCCGAGGACATCGCCATCGGCGCCGCTCATCGGCAAAGCGCCGACCACGATGTTGGTGCCTCCGAGGTCCACGCCGAGCACCCACTTCTTGTCGCCGCCGGCGCCGCCATCTCCACTGTCTGCGCGAGCGACTCGATTGCTTCCTGGACTTCCGTCGATGGTAGACATTGGCGTCCCTGCAGCCGGCAGAACGTGCCCGACACCTGAGCGCGGGCGGATTCGTGTGATACGCACGGCGGTACGGATGCCGAGGGTGTGACTATGCGCCACAAAGCGCCGTGTCGCAACTGGCGGCCCGACCGGGCACCGGCCAGGCACGGCAACCTGCCGCGACCCGGCGATGCCTGTTATCGTTTCCGGATGCGCCTGTCCGTGGTGATCACCACCTACAATCAGCCGGCATGGCTCGAGCTGGTGCTCTGGGGCTATGCCGTCCAGGACTTCCGCGATTTCGAGCTGCTCGTGGCCGACGACGGCTCGGATGAGCGTACGCACGCGGTGATCGATCGTCTGCGTCCGGCGGTTGGCGTACCGCTACAGCACGTCTGGCACGAGGACCGCGGCTTCCGCAAGTGTACGATCCTGAACCGCGCGATCGTGGCGGCGCGCGGGGACGCCGTGTGTTTCACGGACGGCGACTGCATCCCCCGGCGCGACCTGCTGGGCGTGCATGCGGCGCAGCTGACGCCCGGGCGGTTCCTGTCCGGCGGGTATGCGAAGCTGCCCGAGCGCGTCAGTGCCGCGATCACGCCCGACGACGTACGCGGCGGTCGCGCCACCTCTCTGCGTTGGTTGCGCGCGCACGGCGCTCCGCTCACGCGCGCCCTCCTGCGTCTCGCGCTACCGAGCGGTGCGGCACGCGCACTCGATGCGCTCACGCCCACACGCGCGAGCTTCAATGGCCACAACGCCACGGTCTGGCGCAAGGACCTGCTGCATGCGAATGGCTTCGACGAACGCATGGGCTGGGGAGGCCTCGATCGCGAGCTGGGCGAGCGTCTGGAGAACGGCGGCATCCGCGGCCGCCAGATCCGGCATCGTGCACACGTCATACACCTGCATCACGCGCGCGGGTACCGCAGGCCGGAGGTCGAAGAGGCGAACCGCGTGATCCGCGCAGACACACAGCGCACCGGCCGCACGCGTACCGAGTTCGGGATCGAGGCGCGGCGCGACCCGAGCATCGCCTGAGCGCACCTGTGCTCAGTCGCCGACCTTCAGCACGGCGAGAAACGCCTCCTGTGGGATCTCGACGCTGCCCACCTGCTTCATGCGGCGCTTCCCTTCTTTCTGCTTCTCGAGCAGCTTGCGCTTGCGGGTGATGTCACCACCGTAGCACTTGGCGGTGACGTTCTTGCGCATGGCGCGGATCGACTCGCGTGCGATGATGCGTCCGCCGATCGACGCCTGGATCGCGACCTCGAACATCTGACGCGGGATCAGCTCACGCAGCTTTTCGGCGATCGCGCGACCGTACTCGTATGCCTTGTCGCGGTGGATGATGACACTGAAGGCGTCGATTGGATCCCCATTGATCATCATGTCCAGCTTGACCAGATCGTTCGGCCGGTACTCGACGAACTCCCAGTCGAGCGACGCATAGCCGCGCGTGTTGCTCTTCAGCTTGTCGTAGAAGTCGAGAACGATCTCGGCGAGCGGCAGCTCGTATACGAACTCGACGCGCGTCGGATCCAGGTAGTGCATCTCCTTGAACTCGCCGCGCCGCTCGTGACAGAGCTTCTGCACGTTGCCGATGTATTCGGCGGGCACGACGATGCGAGCGCGCACGTACGGCTCGAGGATCTCATCGATCTTCGTGCGATCCGGCATGGCACTCGGGTTCTCGATCTCGACGCGCGTACCGTCCGACATCGCCATGTGGTACTCCACGTTCGGGACCGTCGACACGAGATCGAGGTTGAACTCACGCTCGAGCCGCTCCTGAACGATCTCCATGTGCAACAGGCCGAGGAAGCCGCA
>CAYSGF010000035.1:0-4305 GCA_964430275.1 uncultured Gemmatimonadaceae bacterium | reverse complement strand
TGCAGGCGCAGGGCGTGCGAGTGCTGATCTTCGGCCAGACAGAGCGGCTGCCGCCCGGGCCGCAGCGCGCGGTCGCGGAGATCCAGCGACTGACCGCGCACTGTGACCGGCTGCAGCTCAACCTGATGATCAGTTACGGCGGTCGTGCCGAGCTCGTGCGCGCGGCGCAGCGGCTCGCCGAGCGGGTGGCGGCGGGGGAGCTGAGCGCGGCCGACATCGACGAGGACCTGCTCGAGCGCGAACTCTACACGCACGGCCTGCCCGATCCCGACCTGCTGATCCGCACGTCCGGCGAGCAGCGCATCAGCAACTTCATGCTCTGGCAGCTCGCCTACACGGAACTCTACATCACGCCGGTGCTGTGGCCGGATTTCAGCCGGGCACACCTGTTCCAGGCAATCCACGACTATCAGAAACGCGAGCGACGCTTCGGCCGCGTGAACGCGATCTGAGATGACGGGCGAGCTGGCGAAACGCCTCGCCGTCGCGGCGATCGGGATCCCGCTCGCCATCGTCCTCCTGTACATCGGTGGCTGGGTGCTTGCCCTCGTGATCGCCCTTGTCGCGGCGATGGGCGCGCGCGAGCTGTACCGCATGGCGGAAGCGCGCGGGGTCGTTCCGTTCGACGCGGTCGGCGCCGGGCTTGCCGGCACCTTCGTACTGCTGGCCGAGGCATCCGCGATCCGTCGCGGCGAGTGGTCGTGGGCGCTCCTCGTCGCTGCCACGCTGCTGGTGGCGGGCCTGGCGATCTGGCGGCGGGGCATCGAGGGGCGTCCGTTCATGGCGGTCGCCGTGACCATGCTCGGAGCAGTGTTCGTGGGTGGCGGCCTGAGCTACGCGGTCGCCCTGCGAGGGCTGGGGAACGATCCGACATGGGCTGGCGCCGGCAGTGTTCTCGGAACCGCGACAGGCGGTGCGGTCCTGCTCGCAATGCCCTTCGCTCTGACCTGGTTCGGCGACACGTTCGCGTACTTCGGCGGCCGCGCGTGGGGCAAGCGCAAGTTGATCCCGTCGGTGAGTCCCGGCAAGACCGTCGCCGGTGCGCTGTCGTCGCTCGGCGGCAGTATTCTGGTCGGTGTCCTCTACGCCTGGCTGTTCCTCGACGTCTGGCTCGGCGTGCCCTACCCGCTGCTGTTCGGTGCCATGGCGGGGGCGCTCGTTTCCGTGACCGGCCAGATCGGCGACCTCGCGGAGTCGCTGCTCAAGCGCGAAGCGGGTGTAAAGGATTCAGGCCATCTGCTGCCGGGTCACGGCGGTGTGCTCGACCGCTTCGACGCACTGCTCTTCACGCTGCCGGTCATGTACTGGTACCTGCGCGCGACGCTGCCGGTTGTGCTGGCCGGCTGATGGCACGCGGCGTCGCACTGCTCGGCTGCACGGGCTCGATCGGTCGAAGCGCGCTGTCGGTGCTGCGTCGGCATGCGGACGAGTTCCGTGTCGTTGCGCTGGCGGCGCACCGCAGTGCGCCGGAGCTGGCGAGCCTGTGTGCGCAGCACCGGCCGGAGCTGGCCGTGCTCGTGGATGAGGACTGTGTCAATGGTACGTCGTTCAACGGCGTTCCTCTCGCAACCGGACGATCCGCGCTGCTGGAGGCGGCAGCGCACCCGGACGCGGAGATCGTGATCAACGCAGTGGTTGGTGCGGCGGGCCTCGACGCGACGCTCGCCGCGCTGCGTGCCGGCAAGCGGCTCGCGCTCGCGAACAAGGAGTCGCTCGTCGCCGGCGGACCTCTCGTCATGGACGCCCTCGCGCAGGGCGGCGGCGAGCTGATCCCGATCGACAGCGAGCACAGCGCCATCCTGCAGTGCCTCGCCGGCATTGCTCCCGATGCCGTCGCGCGGCTCGTGCTCACAGCGTCCGGCGGGCCGTTCCGCGACTGGTCGCTTGCACGGCTGGCGAACGTGCGGCCGGAACAGGCACTGCAGCATCCGACGTGGGACATGGGTGCGAAGATCTCCATCGACTCCGCGACGCTGGCGAACAAAGCGCTCGAAGTGATCGAAGCCCATTTCCTCTTCGGCGTTCCGTACGAGCGGATCGATGCAATCGTCCACCCGCAGTCGATCGTGCATTCCATGGTCGAGACGACGGACGGGTCGGTCCTCGCGCAGATCGGCTTCCCGACCATGGAGCTGCCGATCCTGTATGCACTGACGTGGCCGGCGCGTCGGCCGGATACTGCGGTGCGACGCTTCGATCCGATTGGCGCGGGACCGTTGACGTTCGAGGCGATCGACGATGCCCGTTTCCCGATGTTCCGGCTGGGCTGCGAGGCCGGGCGGGCGGGCGGCACCGCGCCGGCGGTATTCAACGCGGCCAACGAGGTCGCCGTCGCGGCGTTCCTGGGAGGACGCATCCCGTTCGCGGGCATTGCCGACACGGTCGACCAGGTCATGGCCCGGCATGTGCCGCAAGCGGTCGAATCTATCGAAACCATCCACGCGGCGGATCAGTCCGCGCGCGCAGCCGCGGAACAGGCGCTGAAGACAACATGCTGATCACCATTCTGGCAACGGTCGTCGTTCTCGGCGTCCTGATCTTCGTTCACGAGCTCGGCCACTTCCTGACCGCAAAGGCCGTGGACATCGAGGTACCGCGTTTCTCGATCGGCTTCGGTCCCAAGGTCATCGGCTTCAAGCGTGGCGAGACGGAGTACGTCATCTCGCTGCTGCCGCTCGGCGGCTACGTAAAGATGGCCGGCATGGAAGAGCTGGAGATGGTGGAGGGTCCCGCGGACTCGCCGGCGGCCGAGGGTCGGACGCCGGGACCGCGCCATTTCGATGCGAAGTCGCTGCCCGCGCGCGTGCTCGTCATCTCGGCGGGCGTCATCATGAACCTGCTGTTCACCGTGCTCGTGTTCGGTGCGGTTGGTGGCACGTATGGCGTACCGATCGAGCCGCCACCGGTGCTCGGCGACGTGTCCGAGGAGATCCTGCCGGAAGGTGCGGAAGCGCTGTCGGCGATACCGCGCGGAACGCGCATCACGTCCGTCGGCGGTGAGACGGTCGAGGACTGGGGCGACCTGCGACTGCGCATCAATCTGATGGCAGCGGGCGAGAACGAGATCGCGTTCGCGAACCGCGCGCCAGTGCGCGTCGACATCGAGAGCACGGACTCCGCGCGCGCGATGCTCTTCTTCTCGCTCCAGCCGCTCGCGCAGACGGAAGCGCGCCTTCAGCAGATCGCAGCGGATGGCCCGGCTGCGGCTGCCGGACTCGAGGCCGGCGATGTGGTCGTGGAGGTCGACGCACAACGCGTAGGATCGTGGCAGGAGTTCGTCGCCGCGGTCGAAGCAAGCGCAGGGCAGAACCTGCGGCTCACCGTGGAGCGCGACGGTGCGCGGATCGAGACGACGGTCGTACCCGAAGCGAACCGGCTCGCGGATGGTCGCGTGTACGGCCGCATCGGCGTACAAGGAGCAGGCGTTGAAGCCGGCCTGCCGCGCGCGCGGCTCCAGCCGCTGCCCGCAGTGGCATATGGGTTCACGCGCACGTGGGACGTGGTGGTACTGACCGTCGATTTCCTCGGCGGCATGTTCACCGGCCGACACTCCGCTCGCAACATTGGTGGCCCGATCGAGATCGGCCGCATCAGCGGCCAGGTCGCGCGCGCCGGGCTCGAGCAGTTCCTCAACTTCATGGCACTCTTCTCGGTGAACCTCGCCGTGCTCAACCTGCTGCCGATCCCCGTGCTCGACGGTGGTCAGCTCATGTTCCTGCTCTTCGAGGGTGTGCGCGGCCGGCCACTCTCGATCGAACAGCGCATGCGGCTGACCCAGGTCGGCTTCGTCATGATCCTGCTCATCATGGCGTGGGCGATCGGCAATGACGTGCTGCGGGCACTCGGTATCTGAGGGCACGGAGAGGGGAAGGGGAGGGGAACAGCCCCTTTCACCACAGAGCGCGCGGAGAACGCAGAGCGTGCTGTGCGGATGCCGCTGCGTATGCGGTCATCATCCGGATTCCGCATTCTTTGTTAACACACGGCCCTTGCTGTTCGCGGCGCACCGGCTGCCGCCGGGGCGAAGCCACACTCAACGAACGGTGACGGCGCCGTGTGTTGACAAGAAAAGAAGGCTGATGCTGACGTGAAACGCGACGGATCACCTCGAGCACTCCGCGTGCTCTGAGGCCTCTGTGGTGAAATTGTTGTTGTCGGAAGGTAGACGCGCGAGGACCCTACAGGAGCACGAGCTGCTCTCCCTCCCCGGAAGCACGCCGCAGTGCAGTCACATCATACGGTTCGAGCGGATGCGTCTGCGGCGCGACATCGAGGCGGCCGCGGAAGCCGGCGCGGTCCAGGCTC
>CAYSGF010000034.1:0-8994 GCA_964430275.1 uncultured Gemmatimonadaceae bacterium | reverse complement strand
GCGCCAGTAGCGGTCGAAGATGCGCTCGAGGCTGTCGGGCGGGATGCCGGGTCCCTGGTCCTTGACGGAGATGGTGCAGAACTCGGCGTCACAGGATGCGCGGATCGTGATCGCGCCGTTGGCGGGCGTGAACTTCACGGCATTGCCGACGAGGTTCGAGAGGACGCGCTGGACGCGCTCGACGTCGGCGAGCACGGGAATGTCGCGGGAGCTGGCTTCGTCGACGAGCTCGATGCCACGGGACGCGGCGATGGGGCCGAGCATCTCGCGCGCGTCGTCGATCAGGGCGCCGAGGGTGACGGGCTGCGCGTCGACGGAGAAGTGGCCGGCCTCCATGCGCGAGGCGTCGAGCAGGTCCTGGATCAGGTGGTTCATGCGCTCGGCGGTGCGCTTGATGATCTGCACCTGGCGTGCGCGCTGCTCGTCGTTGAGCGGCACGTCGATCAGGAGCGATGCGCTCGTGAAGATCGTGCCGATGGGATTGCGCAGGTCGTGCGAGACGGTGGCGAGGAGCTCGTCACGGCCGCGGGTGGCGGCCTCCGCCTCACGCGCGAGCTGCTCCATCTTCTGTGCGGTGCGTTCCGCCTCGCCGCGCGCGCGCTGTTCGCGCTCGAGCTCGCGTGCAGACGCAGCCGCGAGTGCCTGCTGGCTCGACTGCAGCGCCCGATTCGCGCGCGCCAGCTCCTCGAAGCTGCCGAGCAGCATCTCGAGCATCTGCTCCGGTGCAGCCTGGAGCGTGAAGTCCTCGCCCATGAAGCGGACACGCAGGCCGCCGCGCCGCTGGCCTTCGCGGCGCAGCGCCCGGTTTTCGAGCACCCAGCTCACGCGCTGGATCAGGTGCTCCGCCTCGTAGGGCTTCGTGATGTAGTTGTCGGCGCCGACCTCGAGGCCGCGCACGATGTCGCGCGGGTCGGCGAGCGAAGTGAGCAGGACGACGGCGGGCGCCTCTTCGCCCAGGGCGTCCTTGATCTGGCGGCACAGTTCGAAGCCGCTCATGCCGGGCATGAGGACGTCGGAGAGCACGAGATCGGGGCGGCCCGTGCGTGCGACGTCGAATGCTTCCTCGCCGTTCGAAGCGGTCTGCACCGTAAAGCCGGCCGCGGCGATGAGTGCCCGCAGCGCTTCGAGCTGCGTCGGGCTGTCGTCGACGATCAGGACCGCCTGACTCACGCTCCCTCCCTCCCGTCCACGAGATCGACGAGGCGCTCCGCGATCTGGCCGAGCGGCAGCAGCTCATCGACGGCGTCGCGCCGCCACGCCTCCTGCGCCATGCCGAAGACGATCGATGTCGCCTCGTCCTGTCCGATGACGTAGCCGCCGGCGGCGCGCAGGGCAACGAGTCCGTCCGCGCCGTCACTGCCCATGCCGGTCAGGATGACGCCAACGGCACCCCCACCGAACGAATTCACGAGGGAGCTGAAGAGAAATGTCGCGGACGGCCGGAATCCGTCGATGGGCGGCGCATGTGAGAGGACCACGCGCGCGTCGGCCGTGACACCGATGTGGGCGTTGTCGGGCGCGATGTAGACGACACCGGGATGGAGCCGCGCATCCGCCTCGGCGAGCGTGACGGGGAGAGGCATGCCGCCGCCGAGCCAGCGTGCGAAGCCGGCCGTGAAGTCGCGCGCGATGTGCTGGACGACCACGATGGGCGCCGGGAACCCGGCGGGGAGGCCACTGAGCAGGGCGCGCAGTGCGGCCGGGCCACCGGTGGACGCGGCGATGGCGATCACGCGTATGCGCCTGGACGGGCGGCTGCGGCTGGGCTGCGGCCGGGCGGTGCGCTCGGGCGACCAGCGGCGCACGACCTTGACCTGCGCCATTGCGCGCACCATCGCGATCAGCTCGGCGCGCTGTTCCGGAAACCGCTCCGACGTGGGGCTGTCCGGCTTGGGCAATGCGATGAGCGCGCCGGCCTGCGTCGCACTGAGCGACAGATCGACATCGCGCTGGGTGACGGCCGAGACGATCACGATCGGTGTCGGCGCCTGCGCCATGATCTCCTTCGTCGCTTCGATGCCGTCGAGGACGGGCATGTGCACGTCCATCACGACGATGTCCGGCTTGAGCCGCTGTACCAGCTCCACGGCCTCACTGCCGTTTGCTGCTTCACCGACGACCTGAAGGCCGGGCTCGGTGCTGAAGATCGCACGCATCAGCATACGCGCGGTCGGCGAGTCATCGGCAATCAGGACGCGCGTGGGCTGCATGTCATCCGATCAGCTGGCGGATCGTCTCGAGGAGCGTGGACTGGTCGAAGCTCGACTTCAGGAGGTAAGCGTCCGCGCCGACCTCGAGACCGAGCGAGCGGTCTTCTGCAGTTTCCAGACCCGTCAGCAGCACGACGGGCAGCCCGGCGAACGCTTTCGCTTCGCGCATCCGGCGGCACAGCTCGAAGCCGCTCATGCGCGGCATCTCCACGTCACTGACGACCAGGTCGACATCGCGCGCCTGCAGCTTCTCCCACGCGTCCTGTCCGTCGACAGCCGTCGTGACGCGGTAGCCGGCGGCTTCCAGCACGCTCTCCTCCAGCGTCCGGGTCGTGATCGAATCGTCGACGACGAGCAGGTGATGCGCGGGAGCTGACTCCTCCTCTGTGAGGAAGCGCGGCATGGCGATGTCGCGGCCGAGGCCGGCTTCGAGCAGTGTACGCGCGATCAGCACGAGTGCAATCCGGCCGGAGGGCAGGAGCGCGCCGCCCGAGACGTGCGGCACATGCGCGCGCCGGTCGAGCGGCCGCACGACGACCTCTCGCTCATCGACGAGCGAGTCGACAATGAGCGCAAGTGCATCCGTGCCGGAGCGCAGCAGGAGCGCGGGCGCGCCGGCATGATCCGTCGTCTCTCGCAGCGGCGGGCCCATGACACCGGCGAGCGTCGCGATCGGCACGGGCGCATCGCCCAGCATCAGTGCCGGTCGCCCCTCGACTTCACGGACGCGCTCCGCACGCACACGCACGACCCGCTCGACCTGGCCGATCGGCAGTGCAAAGAGCTGCCCGCCCGCATCCACGACAATGGCACGCAGGGTGGCCGGACTCGGCGGCGAGTCGAGAATGAAGCGGGTGAACTCGCCCTCCTGCCAGCGCAGGTCGATGGAGCCGCCGATGCGGTCGAGCGCCGCACGCACGAGATCGAGCCCCACGCCGCGGCCGGAAATGCTCGTCGCCTCCTGCTTCGTGGTCACACCGCCCGCCAGCAGGCGACGCGCCAGCGAGCGACGGTCCTGCGGCGCTTCCTCCCCCTGCGCCGCAATCCGTCGCTGCACCGCATCTGTGTCGATGCCGCGGCCGTCGTCTTCGACCACGATCTGCAGGCGCCCCTGCTCGAGCACTGCCGCGACGCGCACCGTGCCGCGTTCCGGCTTGCCGCGCGCGCGCCGCTCCGCAGCCGGCTCGATGCCGTGATCGACTGCATTGCGCACCAGGTGCAACAGCGGCTCACGCAGCGTATCGATCACGATGCGATCCGCTTCAACGTCCTCGCCCTCGATCACGAGCTCGACCGTCTTGTTCGTCGCGTCCGCGACGTCGCGCGCGGCCCGTGGCAGCGCCTCCACGGCATCCGCGAAACGGCGCATGCGCAGGTCGCGCACACCCGTCAGGATCTCGTTCGTCGCGCGCACGAGCACGCGCACCTCGTCCTGCGCTGCCCGGGCGATGCGCGCCGCACGCTCCGCGATCTGGTGCAGCCGCCGGTCGAGATCGGCATGACGCCCGCGCAGCCGCTCGTCCATCCCGTGGGTACTCTCGCGTCGCCACGCCGCCGACCACTGCATGAGATCGGCAAACAGGTCCTCGAGCGCGACGGGTCGGCGGGCGACCGCACCGCTCGTCGTGAGGAGGTCGGTCGCGTGCGCGGCCAGCGCGTCCAGGCGATCGGCCGACACCCGGACGGACTCGCCGCCGACGTCGGCCGGCGCACGTTCGGAATCCACAGGCTCGGCGTCGGGTGATGGCACGTCCGGCGCTGCGGCGGCGGATGGCGGCCGGTCGCGCGACGAAGCGTCACGGCGTGCCTCGTTGCGTGGCGGTGCGTGGGGGCGCGGCTCGTCGCGTGACGGTGCATCCGCCCGCGGCGCGGCACCACCCGTTTCCCTCCTCACCTCCCCCGGCTCCCCGTGCATCGCGCGCACGCGCGGCAGGAGCTGCGGCAGCGAGCCGTCGTCGAGCGACTCGTCGGCACGCAGGCGGCGGGCGGCATCCCCGAGGGCATCCGTGATGGCGAACAGCAGCGAGAAATCACTGCCATCGAGAGCGCGCGTCCCGTCGCGCACCTGCGCGAACACGGTCTCGAGCGCGTGACACGCCTCCTCCACGAGCGGCACGCCGGCAACGCGCGCGGCACCTTTCACGGAATGCGCTGCCCGGAACAGCGTGCGGATCGCATCACCGTCGCCGGGTCGCGACTCCAGTGCGAGCAGTGACGTGTCCATTGCGCGGAGCTGGTCTTCCAGCTCCTGCACGAACGTCGCGCGCAGGCGGGCGCTCAGGTCTTCCGGAGACATCCGCTACGCGGCGATCGGACGCGTCTGCTGCGTTCCCACCAGCGCCGTGAGCTGTCTGCCGAGCCGGTTCAGCTCCTGCGCCGCCGCCTCTGCCTGCTTCGTCGCGGCGAGATTCTGCTGCGCCGCCTGCTGGATGGAGCCGACCGCCTGCTTGATCTGCGTCATGCCCGTGGACTGCTGACTCGCGGAGGCGGAAATCTGCGCAGCGGCCTGCGACGCGCTCTGCACGGCGTCCGCGAGCTGGCGGATCGTCTCGCCCGCCTCGCGCACCTGGCGCGACCCCTCCTCCACCTGCTTGTTGCCCTGCTCCGTCGCCATGACGGCCGCGCTCGTGGCGCGCTGGATCTCGCCCAGGATCTGGCGCACGCGGACGGTCGAATTCTTCGACTGCTCGGCCAGCCCACGGATCTCGGAGGCGACGACGCTGAAGCCGCGGCCCTGCTCGCCCGCACGCGCCGCCTCGATCGCCGCGTTCAGTGCCAGCAGGTTCGTCTGCTCGGCCAGGTCGTTCACCGTTGTGATGATCTCGCCGATCGCCTGCGCCTGCTCGGCCAGCTCGAGGATGCTGGTGCCGATCGAGTTGACCTGCGCACGCACCTGCTCCATTGCCGCGCCGCTCTGCTCGACCGCCTGCCGGCCCTGCCGGCCGATGTCGGCAGCGCGCTGCGCCGAGCTCGCGACTGCCCGCGCGCGCTCCGCTGCCTGCTCCGCGGTCTGCACGACTTCGTCGACCGTCGCCGCAGTCTGCGTAACCGCCGCCATCGATTCCGTCGCGCCGGATGCCTGCTCCGTGGTCGTCGCAACGATCTCCGCCGCGCTCGTCGCCAGCACATTGCTCGTCTCCTGCAGCGGTCGCGACACCGCGCGGTTGAGCAGGTACGCGGCGACGATCATGAGCACGAGAGCAAGCGCGAGCGCGAGCACGATGGCCGTGCGGGCACCATCGGACGTGGCCTGTGCATCCTCCATGACGACGTTCACGCGCTCCTGCAGCGCCTCCACCAGGCCGGCGACCCGCTCTTCGACCTCGACGCGCGTGGCTGCCGCGGCCCTGCGCTGTGTGAGCGCCTCGTCCGGGTCGTCGCCGACCGCGGCTGCGAGCGAGAGGCGCGTCTGTGCGACCCACTCCTCGAACAGCCGTCCGGCTTCGCGCCACTCGGTCGCCTGGCGCTCGTCCACGGTCTCGAGCTCCGACAGCGCAGTGCGCACCGTGGTGATCGCGCTCTCGCGCTCCGGGCCGAACGCGGGATCACGCTCGACCAGGATGCGCAGGTACTCGACGTTCGCGGTGCGCAGGCCACCCAGCGCCGCGTTCGCATGACGCAGCACGTCGCTCTCCTGCTCCACTGCCGTCGAGTACGCTGCGGTCGTGCGGCTGAGCGACCAGATGCCGATCACCGCCACCGCTGCAATGAGCAGCACGGCGATCGCGAAGCCGGTGATGATGCGTCTGCTGACGGTCCAGGTCACGGTCTCACCTCATGAAAAGTTGCGGAGCAGTTCCTGCCCATCGAGCACGAGCACGGCATCGGTCGTGACACCGCGCAGCAGACCGGACTCGCCCGCATCAGCGCCTGCAAGCGGGCGGATCGCGGATTCGGGCACAGCGAGCACGTCCTCGACCGCGTCGATCAGGATGCCGAAGCCTGCGCGCTCGCCCTCACCGACGGCGAGCACCCGACCGCGATCGGCGATGCCGACCTGCGGCCGGCCGAGCGCAGCGGCCAGGTCGATTACACGCAGCAGCGCGCCTCGCCACGGAGTCAATCCCACGAGCGGTGCGCGCGCGCCCGGCAATGTCGCGAGATCACGCAGCGGAAAGATCTGCAGCAGGTACGTGAGCTCGATCGCGTAGCGCTCGCGCGCCAGCCGGAACACGGCCATGTCGACCGTTTCGGCGGTGTCAGTCCTGCGCGGACGCCGCGCGAGCACGGCCGCACGGCGCTCCAGCAGTTCCTGCTCGCCCACACGCGCGTCGCTCGCGTCATTCATGTCCGCACTCATGCGACGCTCTCGAGGACGCGGAGTTGTGCCCGGACACTCGCGCGCAGCCGGCCCGCGGTTTCGCCGTCCGCCGCTGCAACGGGCTCCTCCGCGGCCAGTCCGTTCAGCAGTGCGTCCGCATTGTGGAACGCGCGCAGCGCGCCGGCATCATCGTTCAGTCGCTTGAGTGCGAGCGCGAGTGCAATGTGCGCGACGACCATCGACCGGTCGAGGTAGAGCGCGCGCCGCGCGGCCGCCGCCGCATCGCGCCAGCGTCCCGCCTCCGAGAGCAGCACAGCGTGGAGGTACATCAGCTCGGCCGACCCGCGGTGGCGCTCGAGAGCCGCTGCGCTCGCCTCCCCTGCCGCGGCGAGGTCGCCGACGTTCGCGAGTGCACGGACCTGCAGCACGCGCAGAGCCGGCGAGTCGTGGGCGGTGAGCAGCTCCGCGGCCAGGCGAGCGGCACGCGGGTAGTCGCGCGCCGCGTACGCCGCTCGCACCGGCTCCGGCGCCTCGCGGGCGGCCGGCAGATCCACCGGCATCGTCGCAGCCGACACCGGCTGCCGCGCGGCGGCACCCATGGCCTCGGCATCGTCGGCCAGCTCCCACCATTCGGCCGCGCCCACGCTCGCGGCCTCGTCGGCGGCGCTCGGCTGCGCGGCATCCGGACTCCAGGCAGCGGGCGTGTCGAGCCACGGCTGCTCGCCGGGTTCCACGGCCGGCACACTGATCTGCAGCTCGTCGCTGCGTCCCGGACGACGGTAGGCGAGGCCGCTGCGGGTGAGCACGACGTCGCAGTCGACCAGCTCGCTGAGCGCGGGGTCCGATGCGCCCATCAGCAGCCAGCCATCCTCGGAGAGCGAATCGATGAGCCGCTGCGCGACGCGCACGACCGTGTCATGATCGAAGTAGATCAGCACGTTGCGGCAGAGGATGACGTCGAGTCCCCAGATGCCGGCCGTGAGGGATGGGTACTGGTCCTCGGCGAGGTTCAGGTAGCGGAAGTCGACGTGCTCGCGGAACGGCGCGCGCAGCGTATAGCTCTTCCCTTGCCGGGTGAAGTAGCGCTCGATCGTCTCGGCGGTCATCCCGCGCAGTGCCCATTTCGTGTAGATGCCGCGCTGTGCGGCGCTCAGGCGGACGCGCGAGATGTCGGTACCGAGCACGCTCGCGCGCCCGTGCAGTCCCAGCTCCTCGCACAGGATTGCCAGCGAGTACGGCTCCTCGCCCGCCGCACAGCCGGCACTCCAGAGGCGCAGCGTGGCGTCGCCGCGTCGCTCGGCAAGCGCAGGCAGCACCTCCTCGCGCAGGATCGCGAACTGTCCCGGGTCGCGGAAGAAGTAGGACTCACCGATCGTGAGACTTGCGATGAGCTCGTCGCGCGCGGCGGAGTTGTGTGCGAGCAGTCTGCGCAGGCGGTCGGGATCCTCGGCCTGGTCATCGAGGGCACGCCGCAGTGCCTCCTCCATGTCGGCCTGCCGGGCCGCCGGGAAGGTCAGGCCGGTGCGCTCGCGGATCAGCGCCGCGAGCTCGGCATACTCCGGACGGGACCAGCCCATCAGGCAGTGCCCTGTGCGGCGAGCGCGACGTCGAGCGCCTCAGCCTCGGCCTGCCGGAGCAGTGCCTCGGGATCCTGGAGGAGCACGAGTCCGTCCGGCGTGCGCGCAATGCCGGCCACCGTCAGCGGACCGCGGGTGAGGCGCTCCGCCGTCGCGATATCGGCCTCCTCCAGCGCCGCGATCCATTCGATGCGATCGACGCGCAGGGCGACGACCCGCTCGCCGGTCCACAGCAGCACGAGTCGCTGCGACGGGCGCACCGGTCTGCGCGCGATTCCGAGACGAACGCCGAGATCGATGACGGGCACGATGTCGCCGCGCACGTCGATCACGCCTTCGATCACGTCCGGTCCGCCCGGCAGCGGCGCGAGTGCGACCGCGCGCTGCACTTCTCGGACGTGCGTCAGCGGGACCGCACAACGCACGTCTCCCAGGTCGAAGCGTAGGACTTCGTTGACCGCGGCGGCGTCCATCGGAGCTCATCTTCCGTGGTGTTGAACAGGCTGGAACGAGATCCGGCCAGGGCGGGGCGTCTCTTGCCGCACGCCTCGACCCACCGTATGCAAGGCCGGGGCCGGCCTCGCTCAGCGGCGGAACTGGTAGGCGAGCTTGAGGAAGATGCCGTCGCGGTCGCGCTCGATGCCTCTGAAGCGGAAGGCGGCGGCGTCGTTCAGGGTGGCGCCGTACCCGAGATAGGCGACGGTGCCCGGATGCGGCTCGTAGGCGGCGAGCAGGTCGACACGCATGCCATTCAGCTGTTCCGCGCCGACCGGCTCGCCGTCGAAGCGGAGCGGCAGGCCGGTGCGCGCGTCGCGCAGCCCGGCACGCCGCTCGGCGCGGTACTCGCCGAGCGCGCGCAGGAAGAAGCTGCGCCTCGGCTGGAACTGGACGAGCAGCCGGGGGATGATCGTGCGCGCGAACTCCGTGTCGTCGCGGGTGCGCACGA
>CAYSGF010000033.1:0-11815 GCA_964430275.1 uncultured Gemmatimonadaceae bacterium | reverse complement strand
GCGGTCAGTGGCTCGGCGGACAGTGTCCTCGCACTCGTCGATGCGATCAGCATTGCTCTGCTGCGGGACATATGGCGTACCCGCGAGTCGCTGCCGGAGCTGAGCGTCGCCGGTATCACGACCCATTCGCTGCCCGCAGTGCGCGCGTACCTGCAGGGTGAGCAGTACTTCCGGCGCTCCGCCTTCGACAGCGCAGGCGCAGCCTACCAGCGCGCGCTCGCGCACGACTCCACCTTCGCCCTCGCCTATTTCCGGCTTGCCGAGACGTACGGCTGGCGCGAGGCGCTCGGCTCCTCCGACGCGCAACGTGCAGCCGCGAATGCCGTGCGCTTCGCCGATCGGCTGCCGACGCGCGAGCGACGCCTCGTCCACGCGCACCAGCTGCACGAGCTCGGCGATCCCGCAGCCATCGATTCGCTGCGCGCCTACACGCGGGACTTCCCGGACGATGCTACCGGTTGGTACTTCCTGGGCGATGCGCTGCACCACGCAGGCAGTATCCGGCCGATCTCGTCGGAGGAGGTGCTCATGGCGTTCGACAGCGCCATCGCACGGGACTCGGCGCTCGCGCACACGTACTCCCATCCGCTCGAGATCACGGTCGGAGAGAACGATACGACGCGCTTCGACCGCTACCTGGAGCGCTACAGCGCCGTCGTGCCCGACGCGTCGTACTACGCAGCGCTGCGCCGCCTGCGTACCGACGCGACAATGACCATCGAAGAGCTGCTCCCGGTCTTTGCGGAGTGGGCCGGCACCGGTCCGAACGCCGGGCACCTGATGGCGTCGCTCGTCGGTGCGAACCTGATGGATCGGCCGGAGCCGCGGGTCGAGCGCTTCTTCGAAGTGATCGAGAGCTTCGAGGCGCAGACCGGGCCTCAACCCGATTTCGCCGTCATGCGTATCGGCTACGGCCGCTTCGAGGACGCCGAGCCGATCGTCGCCGAGCTGCGCCGCCAGGGCGGAATCGGTGCCGCACTGAACGTGCAGGTAGCAGGACTCCTGCAGGGCATCGCGCCCGCAGCCTGGAGGGCGGACGTCGATTCACTCATGAACAGTGTGTCGCCGGGCAGCACAGTGCAGGCCTACTGGCGCACCATCGTGGCACTCGAGAGCGGCGATACCGCGATCGCACGACGGTTCCTGGACGCTGCTGCGAACGATACGATTCCCGAGAGCACCGGATTGTTCCTCGGTGCTGCCGGCCTTCTCAGCAGCCAGCGCGGTGACACGGCGACCGCCATCCGGCAGCTGCGCGTTGCCCTGGACAGCACGGGGTACGCACCGATGTACGGCGTCGCCACGCTGCCGCTGCGTGTCGAGCTGGCATTGCTGGAGATCATGGAGCCCGAGCTCCGCACGGAGGGATTGAAGCGTCTGAAAATGATCGAGGCACGCGAGATGGGTGTGCTCGCCGGCCTCTACTACACGGTTGCGCGCGCGCTCGACGCTGCGGGCGAAGACCAGCTCGCGATCGACTACTACAGCCGCTTCATCTCGCTCTGGAACGGCGCCGACGCGGAAGCGCAGCCGTACGTCGAGACCGCACGCACTGCATTGAAGCGGCTGCGCGAGACCTGACGCCGGCGCCGCTCAGCGAACCCGCCGGGACAGGCACGGCTCACTGCCCGGCAGGCGCGGCCACGCGTTCGAGCGCCTCACCCGTCAACCGGTACACCGTCCAGCCGTCCATCGCACGGGCGCCGATCTTCTCGTAGAAGCCGATCGCGCTCTCGTTCCAGTCCAGCACCGCCCACTCCATGCGTCCGCACTCGCGCTCCACGGCCACGCGCGCGAGATGCGATAGCAGCGCCTGTCCGACACCGCGGCCGCGGTGATCGGGGAGCACGAAGAGATCCTCGAGGTAGAGTCCCTTGCGCGCGAGGAAGGTGGAATAGCTGTGACAGAAGAGGGCGAAGCCGACCGGCTCGTCGTCGTCGTACGCGAGCACGACTTCGGCTTCAGGGCGCTCACCGAAGAGAGAGCGGGCAAGGTCTGCTTCCGTGGCGATGCATTCGTGCGCCAGCTTCTCGTATTCGGCCAGTCCGCGAATGAAGCGGAGGATGAGCGGTTCGTCGCCGGGGCGCGCGGGGCGTAACGTCAGCGCCATCGTTTCGATCCTGGAGCACGCGTCATTAGGTCCGCCGTGCCGGCCGGCGTGCTCACGCAGCCGCCTCGCGCCGTTCGGCCCCGAGCTCGACGAGCGCGCGGCGCACATGCACCGGTACCATCGCGCGCCGCCACTCCGGGTCGACGATGATATTCTCGAGCGGGTGACACTGAGCGAAGGCGCGCTCCGCCACGGCATCCATGACGTCCGCACTCAGCCGCTGACCAGCGGCGACCTTCTCGAGTCCGGTGACCTGCCGCGGGCGCGCACCCAGCGCGCTCACGACGATCCGCAGGTCCGTGAGACGATCGCCATCGAAATCGCCGGCCACGGCAACGCACAGGAGCGGAAAGTCGATGGACGCGCGCTGGCGCAGTTTCACGTACGCCGTGCGCGTGGCCGGCTTCGGCAGTGGCACGCGCACCCGCGTAACGAGCTCGTTCCAGCCCCGTACCGTGTTCGCGATGCCGTCTGCCACGAAGAAATCCGCGATCGCGACGGACCGCTCACCGTCGGCACTGGCCAGATCGACCGTACCCCCGAGCGTCATGAGTACAGGCGGCGTATCAGCGGAGTGCGCGGCCACGCACTTCTTCCCCACCTTCGTGACGTGGCATACCTCGCCATCCTTCTTGAGACAGAAGCCGAGCGCCTCACGCCAGAAGTAGGTCTGGTTGTAGTAGGTGCAGCGCGTGTCCAGACAGACGTTGCCGCCGATGGTGCCGGCATTGCGCAGCTGCGGTCCCGCGACGAGCCCGGCGGCGCGTGCGAGCGATGGCGCGTGCTGCTGGACGAGCGGGTGTCGCGAGATCGTCGTGAGCGTCTCGGCGGCGCCGATCATGAGCTCACCGTTGTGCACCTCGATGCCGTGCAGCTCATCGAGCCGCTTGAGCGCGACCAGGCGTTTCGGTGTGAACAGCGCATGCTTCATGTTCGGCATGAGGTCCGTGCCGCCGGCGATCGGCATGGCGGCACCGGGATGCTCGGCGAGGATGCGCAGCGCCTCCTCGAGGGTGCGCGGCCGGTCGTACGCGTAGGAATGCAGTCTCAGCATCGCGCTCAGCGGGACGGCGGTACGATCACCCGGATCGTACCGTCATGCTTGTTCAGCAGAAAGACGCGGCCACCGGACGCTTCGCCGAAGCGAAGGTCGGTGCGGTTTGCGAGCGGTTGGCCGCGGCGCTCGTTGGTGCTGCGGATCAGCTCCAGCAGCGTGGCTGGCTCGCCACCGTTCTGCCGCAGCAGCACCCGTCGAAATCCCTGGTTGCCGCCGTCCGGCGGATCATCCGCGTCGAACCAGAAGATCTCGCCGCTCGGAAAGTCGCCGAAGAGCACCTTGTCCTGCAGCTGCGGCACGGCGTCGGAGCGGTAGACGACGACGCCGGTCGCTGCCTGCCGCGCCTGCAACAGCGGATCACCACGCCCCCACTCGGCGACCGGGTACGTCATGGCCGGATCGCTGCGCGGGCTCGACGTGTTCACGCCGTCGCGGCTGACGAAGCGGAAGCTGCCTTCCCACACGTTCCACCCGAGGTTCGCACCGGGTGTGACAGGACTGATCTCCTCGACGGCGTTCTGGCCGATGTCCGCGACATACATCCGTCCGGTCTCGGGGTCCCAGCCGAAGCGCTGCGGGTTGCGGAGGCCGAGCGCGAAGATCTCCGGCAGTACACCTTCATCGCCGACGAACGGGTTGTCGCCCGGTATGCCGTATTCACCGGTGCGTCCGTTCGTTCCGAGCGGATCGATGCGCAGGATCTTGCCGAAGGCGGACTGCGGGTTCTGCGCGAGGTCGAGCGGGTCGCCGCCGCTGCCGCCGTCGGCCAGCCCGACGTAGAGCAGGCCGGACTCCGGACCGTCCTCCACGCCCGGGCGGAATGCGATGTGGCCGGCGTTGTGGTTGCGATAGGGTTGCTCGACACGCAGCAGCTCACGCGGTGCGCCGCCGTCGTAGGTCGCTGCGGTCGGATCGTGCGCGCGCCATTCGAGCAGCACGGTGTGGTGTGTGGCCTCACCGCCGCCGGGCACGAAGTGTGGTCTGCCGGCGGGCCGCGCGTCCGTCCACGTGTAGAAGCGGCCGTAGCCGGGCGTGCCCGGCTGCGCGAACTGCGGATGCAGTGCGAAGCTCTGGAAGCCCTGCTCGCGCCCGCCCGCCTCGACGCCGACGTTCCAGCGCGCATCATCGACGTCGACGTACAGCGTGGCCGCACCGCCGGCCCGCGGGATCGTGTAGAGCGGCCCGCGCATGCTGTTCACGAACAGTCGGCCGGTGACCGGCTCCTCGACGAGCAGCATCATGCGCGCGGCCTCATTGCCCGCGGCCGGCACGGTCGCGAACTCGGCGACATCCACGACTAGAGCATCACGGGTCCGGACCGAAGCAGGGAAAGGGCTGGTCGTCTGTGCATCCGCGCCACACGCACCGATCACGAGGCTTGCGACAGCGAGGGCGCTGCTGCGCTTCAAGAGGTCTCCGGTCACGTCATCCCCTCCACGTTGTGCAACACTCTTCGGCGCCGGTTCACGGCAGCCAGGTCGTCAGCTCGTCCGCACTGAGGCGTGGCTTCGCATCCGGCACCTCCGCCGGTACACCGACGTTCACGATGGCGACGACGCGCTCACCGGCACGCACACCCGCGGCTTCGCGCGCCGCCGGATCGTCCATCACGGCGCCTGTCTTGATATGCGTGCCCAGCCCCATCGACTCCGCGGCGAGTGCAAGGTTCTGCAGCCCCATGAAGATCGCTGCGTAGTCCTCCTCGCGGATCTCCGGGTTCTCGTCCTGCGCCATCGCGACGGCGATCATGGCCGGCAGCGCAGCGTGCTCGCGCGCGACCTTCTCACGCACTGCGGCAGCCGCGGTCGGATCCTCGACCTTGCGTGCCTTGCGCACCCCCACCGCCAGGCCATAGGCCGCGCGCGCCTCCGGGCCGAGCACATAGAAGCGCCACGGCTGCGTCATACGGTGATTCGGTGCGCGCGTGAATGCATCGAGCAGGCGCACCACGTCGTCGCGGCTGACCGGGCGGTCGCCAAAGCGCTTGATCGAACGGCGCGACTCGATTGCATCGAATACGTCCATCAGGTCCCCTGCGACAACATGTAGTCGACCGCCAGGTGCGAGAGCGCACGCACGCCTACCGGCAGTGCGCCTTCATCGGCATAGAACAGCGGCGAATGGTTCGCCGGTGCTGCGGCCGCGTCCTGTCCGTCCGGCACGATTCCGAGCCAGAGGAAGAGGCCCGGCGTCTCCTGCGCATAATAGGAGAAGTCTTCAGCACCCAGCACGGGAGATGCCTGCATCGCCTTGCCGGGAGCTACACGTTCGAGTGTCGGCACCGCCCAGGCTGTCAGTGTCGGGTCGTTCATCGTCACGGGGTAGCCGAGGTTGATGCGCACGTCCACGGCTGCGCCCTGCGACGCCGCAATGTGCTCCGCCGTCTGCCGCACGCGCTCGTGTACATCCGTGCGCATGTCCGGATCCAGCGTGCGGATCGTGCCGACCATCACGACGCTGTCCGGAATGATGTTGCTGCGCAGCCCACCGGTGATCTGGCCAACGGTAACGACGGCTGGCGCCTTCGTGAGATCCGACTGGCGGCTGACGATGGTCTGCAGGCCGAGCACGATCTGCGCGGCCGTGACGATCGGGTCCGTGCCGCGCCACGGATACGCACCATGCGTCTGCTTGCCGCGCACGACCATGCGCCACGTGTCGGACGCGGCCATGATGCCGCCGGCACGATAGGCGATCGTACCGACCGGACGGGTGGTCACGTGCAGGCCGAAGACGGCAGCGGGCTTCTCCGCCGCGAACAGCCCCTCCTCCAGCATCAGTGCCGCCCCGCCCTCCTCGCCCGCCGGCGCGCCCTCTTCCGCGGGCTGAAAGATGAACATCACATCGCCCGGCAGGTCGGCACGCATGCCCGCGAGCACGTCGGCGACCCCCATCAGGATGGCGACATGGTTGTCATGCCCGCACGCGTGCATGACGCCGACTTCCTGCCCGTTGTACTCCGTGCGCACCTTCGATGCGAACGGCAGATCCACCATCTCGGTAACGGGAAGGGCGTCCATGTCGGCTCGCAATGCGACCAGCGGACCGTCCTGACCGCCCCGCAGGATGCCAACCACGCCGGTGTGTGCGACACCGGTTTTTACCTCCATGCCGAGGGACTTCAGGTGCTCTGCCACCAGCTCGGCCGTGCGGAACTCCCGGTTGCCCAGCTCGGGGTGCTCATGAATGTCGCGCCGCCATGCAACGACCTGGTCGTTCACCTGCGCGGCAGCCGCGTCGATGCGCGCGTGCAGGGGCGACTGCGCGGCGGCCGGGAGCGGCGGAAGCGCGAGTGCGCACGCGGCGAGGGCGCATCCGGCGATGAGGCGTGAGGCGTGGCGGTTGCTCATGGGGTCTCCGGTGACGAGGTCCGCTGTCGGGGGTCCGCTGGCGTCGGTGCGGCCTGCGGGCACCGCCGGCCCGGCGCGTCCCCGATACTGCACCCGCTGCCTTACTGGTACCGGAACAGCGGCGTTCCGGCAACCGAGCACCGGCGCCATTCGTGCAACGACCGCGTGCACCATGAGTGTATTCAGGAGGCAGATGCAGGTTGATGATGCGGGACGGTGAGCCGTCGGCGGCGGGGTCGCAGCGCCTGCACGTGATCGTCAACACCGCGGCGGGGCGGCCCGGGAAGCGGAGTGTGGAGCGAATCCGGGCAGCGCTGGCAGATGCGGCAGTACCTGCGGACGTGCAGCCGAGCAATCGGCCGATCGAGGAGGCCGCGCGCGAAGCGCTGGAAGCCGGCGCGTCCGTCCTGGGCATTGCAGGCGGCGATGGCTCGGCACGCGCCGCGGCGCAGGTGCTTGCAGGCAGCGAATCCGTGCTGGCAATCTTCCCGACCGGCACCCTGAACCACTTCAGCCGCAGCCTCGGCATCGACACGGTAGAGGCCGCCGCTCGCGCGGTCGTGCGCCGACACGTCGCATCGATCGCCGTCGGCAACGTCAACGGAACGCTGTTCCTGAACACCGCGACGTTCGGACTGTACGCGGACGTGCTGCGCCGCCGTGAGCGGCTGCGTCCGTTCCTCGGGAAGTGGCCAGCGGCGCTCGTCAGCTTTCTCGTGACGATCGCCCGCTACCGGCCCATCCATGTTGCGCTGGTGCTCGACGGCATGGAGCTGCACCGTGCAACCGCGCTCGTTCGTGTCGGCATTGGCCGCGACAGCTTTCCGACCACCTCCGCGACGGCCGAGGAGCGGCGGGCCCCCGAACTCGAGATCGGGATCCTGCGCGCACACACGCGAGCGGGACTGATCGCACTGGGATTTCGCACGATGCTCCGAATCATCGAGCTCCTGCCCCGGGCGCAGGATGCCGGTGTGGAGATCCTGCGCACGCGCGGTTTCACGCTCCAGTCAGACAGCAGTCGTATCGGCACGACGCTCGACGGCGAGGTCATTCGCAGCAGAGGCTCTCTGGAGGTCGCCGTGCATGACGCGGCGCTGCGTGTGCTCGTAGCGGAGGATGCCACGCGATCGTCGCGCGGCTGATGCTGCGCGAGCCATGGACCAGCTCGCGCAGCAGAGTGGACACGGCAGTGCGAACGTCATTCCCGTTCCGACGGCTCTCCCTCGGGAACGCCTGCGTCTGCCGCGGTGATGATGCGCTGTGCCCGCGCAACGATGTAGTCCATCTGTTCTTCGCGTTCGAGCGCCCAGCGCGGCAGCCGGACGGCATTCGCAGCGAACATTGCCGCGCCCGTCACACCCAGCAACAGCGCCGTCGACAGCTCCTCGCCGAACACGCCGACGAACAGCAGATCCGCCAGCAGGATCAGGCCGAACAGCATGCTGAGGACGCCCACCGTGTTCAACGGAATGGCATCGCCCTTCACGCTGCCGATCCGCAGGCGGTAGCCGCTCTCGGTCGGCTCGATGTCCGCGTGGAGGTTGCCGTTCGTCCACGCGCGCACGCCGCCCTCCGAACGGTCCCGGCCCCGTGCATGGAACGTCCCTCGCAGTTCCCCGAGCAGGAGCTGCCATTCGCGATCGGATGGCGCGCGCGGAAGGTCGACGCTGCGGCCGACCGAGATCGGCAGTCCGAGATTGGTACGGCGCGGCTCCGCGCGCTGCCGCAGCTCGAGGGCGGCAGCCGCTTCGGCGATACGCTCCGGCGCCACGCCGACATCACGAGCGATCGCCTGCAGCTCGGCGAGCGTCAGACCGTGCGCAGGCGATAACGCCTTGCGCCGCGACGTCTCCGATGTCGCGGCAACCTCGAAGATCTCCGCGATCTCCTCTTCCTGGTACCGACGCTCCTCAGTCATCCTGCTGTCCTTTGCGCAACACGCAGCGCATCAGGCGACGCGCGCGACCTCCCGCGGCACCGACGGCTCGCTGCGCAGCCCGCCACCGCCGAGCAGTACGCCAAGCGCGCCCAGCAGCGGGTTGAGCAGCAGCACCCAGGCCGGTGTGCGCGCGTTGCTCATCGCATCGAACATGGGCGGGGCGCCCTCCCGCACGGCCACGGCATCCATACCGCCCAGGAGTGCCGGCAATGCGAGCCCCACGCCCAGGATCACGACGACAACCGCCAGGGCACGCGGTGCCTTGACGTCGCGACCGATCCGGCGCGCCACCCAGCCGCCCAGCAGCGCCGCGGCAAACCCGATGACGCAGCTCAGCACGATCCACAGCATGGAGACTTCGTACACGCCCGGCCGGAACGCGCCGTCCGCGCCCAGCACTCCGTAGAGCAGCGACAGGCCGGAGAACACGATCACTACGGTCGTGATGTATCCCAGTACTACCGCGGCGGAGAGTCGTAGCATGGGCACCTCGCGTTGGAATGTGCGATTCAGCTGGAATGCAGGTCGTCCATCACGCCGGTGGCCGCATGGCGCTCACGCAGCAGATCCTCGAGAAACGTGACCTGCCGCTGCAGCTCCTGCACCTGCTCCTCGAGCTGTGCGACCCGTTCGTCCAGCATCGCAGTCTCCGGGGGAGGTGTCTTCACGAGCGCCAGCGGAGGCGCCGGGTTCAGGACCGCAGCCGGTAGGGACAGCACGTGGTCGAAAACACGCCGCACGACCAGTGTCGGACCCGGAACCGACAGCGCGTCGCGGCTGTGCGTGGACAGACGGGAGAGTGCGTCGGACAGCTTGTACGAATCCGGACGCGGCACCAGCAGGCGATACGTGTTGCCCCCGGCGACCACCACGACCCGGCCGCGCAGCGGGCCGACGCGCAGCGCGACCCGCGTGATCTGCCCGGCATCCACCTCCACCTGCTGCCACTTCGTCGGACCGCCCGAACGCAGGCAGAGAAGCCGCCGGTCCGTCGCCACGATCAGCCAGGATCGACGCAGCCACCGAACCCGCGCCAGCTTGCCGCGCGCAATCGCAAGGATCCGCTCGCCCTCGTTCATCACCGAGGGAAGATCACGCAGCTCGCGCTGATCCCACCAGCGTGCGCTGTCGCCCAGCGCCTGGAGCTGCTTGTCGATGGTACCGCGGTCGATTGCCATGCTTCGATTCTCGGAGTGAGGCCGCAGGGTTCCTACGATCGGCCCGCCACCGGCTGGACGCAAGGTGAATCAACCGCCTCTGCGCTCACTCGCCTCCCGCTCCGTGCGCGGCGCACCCGGCAGCTGGTCATCCAGAGACTGCCGGTAACGGATGCACCCGCGCATGAACACCGGCCACTCCGGCACCGCAGGAAGAGGATCCTGACGCTCCGGCAGGAGCCCCCACAGCGCCGGATGATGCCAGCACAGCTCGTGCTCACTGCTGTCTCGATGCGCGCGGATCCCCTGCCTCAGCCTGCGGGCCTCGTCCACGAGCTGCTCACGCGTCATGCGCTCCAGATCCTCGTCCATGCCACCTCCCGGGATTCGTTGCTCGCCGTTCGCTGAGCCGCGCAGGAAAAAGGCCGTTTGCGTCTGCGCGTCCTGGCGGCACCGCGCGCGCGGACGCCTTGACAATGCATGGTCCCTCTATATATAGATGCTCTATATACGGACGCGAGGAGGCTGCAGATGGAGCGGGGATTCGACGCGCAGGCCCTGGTGCGGGGGCTGCACGAGCTGCTGGTGCTGGCGACACTGCGGAGTGGCGCGCTGCACGGGTACCAGATTGCGATCGAGATCGAGGCGCGCACGAGTGGTCTGGTCGTACTGCAGCACGGCACGCTGTACCCGATTCTTCACCGGCTGGAGAAGCAGGGGCTGATGCGTGGCAGGTGGATGGCGGGTCGTGGAGTGAAGGGGCGAAAGGACTACACGTTGACGGCGGCCGGAGCGCGGCATCTGGCAGCGGAGGCGAGCTGGGCGCGCGAGGCACTGGAGCGGGTTCTCGTCGCGATCGAGCCGCCCGAGCCGCAGGCGGTACGAGGTACGTCATGAGCGGACTCCATGTGATTCCGGGCGGCGCTGGGGCGGACGCAGGTGAGGGGCAGCGAAGCTCCGACGTCGCGGAGCTGGTGCAGCGGGTGGCGGGGGCGCTGGATCTGCCGGCGCGCGCGAAGGCGCGGGTGCTGGCGGAGCTGGCGTTCGATCTGGACGGTCTGTACGTGCACTATCTGCGGCAGGGCGAAGATCGCGAGGCGGCGCTGCGACGCGTGGAGGAGCGGCTCGTCGCATCGCCGCAAGCGCTCCGTGAGCTCGAGTCGCTGCACGCGCCGCTGCACGTGCGTCTGCTCGGTCGACTCGGTCCCGGGGGCGGCCATGCGATGGAACGTGCGCTGCTGCTCGTCCTGCTTCCGATGTTGATCCTCGCAGCGACGCTCCCGCTGGCAGCCGGCGGGATGCTCGTCGTGTCACCGCTCGCCTGGCCGGTGTACGCGTGCGGCCTGGTCGTGGTCGTCCTCGTGCTGCTGGCGGCGTTTGCGGACGAACCGCGCACGTCCGAGCGGCTATTGCCGGCATTCGCGGCCGCCGCACCGGCGCTCGCCGTGGCTGGCGCGGTGGTCGACCTCTACATGACGGCCATGAGGGGTGCCACGGCGCCGGAGGCGAGCGTTGCCCGACTGCTCGGCTGGATCATGCGAGCGGCGGGACTCTTCACCGTGGCGCTGGTGGTGTTGCTCTCTGCTGCACTCCTGTGGTTTCTCCTGCGTGCGCGACGCGTGCGCTCCACCGACCTACCCCTGGAGGCATGATGCTCGAGTTTCTGCGAGATGGCGGGTATGCGATGTGGGTGATCGTCCTGATGGCCGTGGGTATCGGCGTGCTGGCCGTGCGCGCGGTACTGGCGCTGCGACGCGAAACGGAAGCGGCGCCGACGATCGCGTCGACGATCGATGCAGTCCTGTTCTGGGGCGCCTTTGCACTCGTAACGGGTGTGCTCGGCACGGTGGTCGGTATCAGTCAGATGGCGCGGGCGGTGGGGCTGGCGGGCGAGGTATCAGCGGGGCTCGCGTGGGCCGGCATGCGGGTGGCGCTCACGACGACGATCGCCGGTGGTGTCGTCTTCAGCCTGGCGGCACTGGCGTGGTTCGCGCTGCGCACTGCCCTGCTCCGTCGCCGGACGCGTCTCGCCTCGCCGTGATGGGAGAGCATGGCAGGCCGCTATGCCCTGGGCGCGATCCAGATCGCTTCACTGTTACCGATCAGCTCTCCGCCGTCGGTGTACAGCGCGGCACCGGCGTACAGCTTCCGCCCGTCCTGCCCGCGCGACCAGCCGATCGCGACACAGCGCTCCTCGAC
>CAYSGF010000032.1:0-21375 GCA_964430275.1 uncultured Gemmatimonadaceae bacterium | reverse complement strand
CCGTCATCGAGCACGAAGATCCGGTCGGCGTTCATGACCGCGCTCACGCGATGGCTGATGATGAGCGCCGTACGGGTATGCACGACGTCGCGCAGCGCGTCGAGAATCTGCGTCTCCGTCTGGGTGTCGACGGCGGAGAGTGCATC
The DNA here is from genome assembly GCA_964430275.1 of uncultured Gemmatimonadaceae bacterium. GTDB lineage: Bacteria > Gemmatimonadota > Gemmatimonadetes > Longimicrobiales > RSA9 > DASTYK01. The sequence continues at coordinate 21,229 of CAYSGF010000032.1, read as the reverse complement.
GTCGAGCGCGAGCACGACCGGATCACGCGCGAGCGCGCGCGCCAGCGTTGCACGCTGCCGCTGCCCGCCCGACAGGTTCACGCCGCGCTCGCCCAGCCGCGTCTCGAAACCCTGGGGAAACGACGCAATCGTTTCGGTCAGCCGCGCGATCCGTGCGGCCTCCTCGATCCGCCGGTCGACCCGCTCCGCGTCCGCATCGGCAAGCAGCGGTGCGGGCGGTGCATCATCCTGTCCTTCGTCACGCGGCAGGCCGAGCGCGATATTCTGCGCGATCGTCTCCGAGAACACGAATGCGTCCTGTGGCACGACGCCGATCGCCCGGCGCAGCTGCGTGAGCCCCAGCTCGCGCAGCGGCACACCGTCGAGCAGGACCACGCCCGAGGTCGGATCGTAGCGGCGCGTAAGCAGTGCGACGATCGTCGACTTGCCCGAGCCGGTCGGTCCGACGATTGCCGCGGTCTCGCCCGCCTCGATGCGGAAGCTCACGTCCTCGAGGACGTTTCGCTCACTGCCCGGATAGCGGAACGTGACATTGCGGAACTCGATCGCGCCCCGGACCACGCCCAGTACCGTCGGCTGCGCCGGCTCGGCGACGTCTGGCACCAGCGTGCGGATCGACTGGATGCGCTCGAGCGCAGCGGCACCGCGCTGGAACAAATTCGTGACCCAGCCGATCGCGATCATCGGCCAGATCAGCATGGCCAGGTAGATGCCGAAGGCGATGAAGTCGCCGGGCGAGATTGCCCCCTGCATCACCAGCGTGCCGCCGAACCAGAACACGGCGAGCATGCCTATGCCCGTGAGCACGCCGAGCAGCGGATGGAACACGGCGCTCAGCCGGGCGAGCACCATGTTCTTCTCGAGATAGCCGGCGTTCAGCACGTCGAACTCCGCCTCCTGTGCAGACTCCTGCACGTATGCACGCACGATGCGCACACCGCTCAGGTTCTCCTGCACCATCGTCTGCATCTCGCCGAAATGGTCCTGCACCTGCTCCCAGCCATCGTGCAACCGGCGCGAGAAGTACAACACTACCGGTCCGAGGAAGAGCACGGGCAGGAGGGCGACGAGCGTGAGGCGCACGTCATAGTGTAGCATGAACCCGAGTGCAAAGCCGGTCGCGACGACGGTATTGACCATGTACATGATGCCCGGACCGATCGCCATGCGCACCGCGTTCGTGTCGTTCGTCGCGCGGCTCATCAGGTCGCCGGTGCGTACCCGGCCGTAGAAGGCGGCGTCCAGCTTCAGCAGGTGATCGAACAGGTCGTCGCGCAGGTTCGTCTCCATCCGGCGGCTGATCCCGTTCAGCAGCTGCCGCATGCCGAAGCGACCCAGGCCGCCGAGGGTCGCCACGCCGATCAGCGCGAGCGCGCTCAGGGCCACGTCACCGGCGCTCAGGTTCGGCCGCGCGAGCGCGTCCACACCCCGGCCGATCATCCATGGCAGCAGCGCGCCGAACCCGTCCGCGACGAGGATGAGCGCCATGCCGGCGATGATCCCCTTCGTATACGGTTTCGCATACGGCAGCATCGCGGCGAAGGTCCGGATCGCGCCCTTTTTCCGAGTGTCCTTCATTAAGGTCGCCCAAAGGTCCACCCGAGTGCACACCCGGAAACGGGGCGCGTCACCGGTAGACCCGAAAAGTGGCGTAACAGTGCGATAAATTCAGGGTCGGCCCCGGCCTCGGGAGCGACCCTGACATGGCATATCGGTTGCACTTCCAGAGAGCGTTCAGTGCGACGAAATCGAACGTATGTAAAGGAGTCAGGCCGATCAAGCGCCGCTCCATCTCTTTTCAGGAGAAGCACCATGCCGCGAATCAAGCACCGGGTCCTGTGGGCCCTGATCCTGCCGCTGGCGATGCTGCCGGTGGCGTGCGGCGACGGCGCGGACGAGCGGGCCGCACTCGAGCAGGATGAGCTCGATCGTGAGCTGGATCTCGCGCTCCGCGGTGACACCACGCCGGGCACGTTCCAGGACACCGCGCAGGCGATGGATACCGTGCCGGAGCAGGCCGCGCCGGCACCTGCCGCGCCGCGCCAGAACGCGCCGCCGGTGGCCACGCCGCGACCCGCGCCCGTGCGCAACGACCCGGCGCCTGCGCCGCGTCCCACACCCCGGCCGACCACGGCGTCCGTGCCGTCCGGAACCACCTTCGCGCTGCGACTGAACGAGGAGCTGTCGACGGAGCGGAATCAGCCGGGTGACGGGTTTTCTGCGACGCTGTCCGAGCCGATTCTCGACTCGAGCGGGAACGTCGCGATCCCGGCCGGCGCCACCGTGCGCGGCCGTGTCACGAAGGCCGCGAAGTCCGGACGCGTTGGCGAGACCGCTGTGATCACCGTGGCATTCGAGTCGGTCAGCTTCAATGGCCGCAGCTACGGGCTGCAGGCGACTGTGATCGAGGCGAATCCCGAGCGTCGCAACCGCACGCCGACGAGCGAGCAGGTGGCCAAGGCCGCCGGCGGTGCTGCGGCCGGTGCCGTGCTCGGCCGCGTGCTCGGCAAGAGCACCAGCTCCACGATCAAGGGCGCAGTCATCGGTGCTGCGGCAGGTACCGCGATCGCGATGGGCACGGCCGATGTGGACGCCGTGCTGCCGGCCGGGTCGCGGATGGTCATCCGGCTCGATGCGCCCGTGGAGGTTCGTACCACTTGATGGGCCGCCGTTTATCGTAGGTTGGTGTTGGTGGTGCTCTCGAATCGTTTCGGGGGCACCACTTTTTTTGAGCCGGGGCGGCCCGGGGCAGGGGGAGGGGAAGGTTCAGGGGCCGGGGGATGGTGAGGGTGGCAGGGCAGGGGCATGGCCAGGTTTAGGGGGAGGGAGCGCGTTGCTGCGCTCCGCGGGGAGGGGTGGGTGTGTGGGCACGCACGGTAGGGGTCGCGGTGCCTCAGGTGCGGGGCAATGGGCTGGGGGATGCCTGGGCATTGCTCGCGAGGCGGACGAGCATGGAGACGATGATCGTAATTTCCTCGAGCAGCGGCTCCGTCTCCCGCTCGGTAACGATCTGGTGTCGACGAGCAGGTCGAGCACACCAGCAGATTCGGTTGCGGACCGGCGTGACATCCTGTAGAAGCGCGCTTTCTCCTTTTTCGCGTGCTCGCCAGCGCCTTCGGCGAGGTTGAGGAGCATGGACGCTGCTGCGCGCTGCAGCTGATCGATCAGGTCGCGACGGTTCGTGCGAGCCCTCGAGAGCAGTGCATACACGCCGCGGTTGAACTGCCGCGCGCGCTGATAGATTTCCAGCTTCTCGTGATCGAGCAGTCGCGTGCGCCCCATTGCCGCTCTCCTGTACCGGTTTGAAGGCTGACACACCACGCACAGTGCTGCGCGACGCGGGCGCGAGACTAGCAGAATCGGCCGACCTGGCGGAACGCCGTCCCTTCCCGTACTCATGGCCCTGCCCCTGCCCATCCCCATCATCGTCCCCCTCCCCCTGAACGTCCCCCTCCCCCTGCCTGCGCAGCCCCCCGAACCTAGTGGCCCGCGGCCCGTCCGCCGGAGCGCGGATCGAAGGCGCCGCGCCAGTTCCCGCCGTCGAAGAGCAGTGCAGGTGCGGAGCCGATGCCGCCGTACCCTTCCGTCGTGTGCCCGAACTCCTCGAGCCGCGTGATCGTCGCGGCCGTCAGACCATCACGCTCGTAGCGCAGCACGTCGGGCAGGTGCTGATGATGGATGCGCGGCGCGGCGATCGCGGTGGCGACGTCCATGTCGTAGTCGATGATGTTGGAGATGACCTGCCACGTCGCAGTGATGATGCGCGGTCCGCCGCGTGCTCCCGTGACAATGATCGGGCGGGCAGTTTCCGGCTCGAGCACGATGGTCGGCGTCATGGCCGACAGCATCCGCTTTTCGGGCTCGATCGCGTTCGCAGCACCCTGCACGAGGCCATACATGTTCGGTGTGCCGGGCTTGGACGTGAAATCGTCCATCTCGTCGTTCAGCACGAAGCCCGCGCCGCTGACCGTGACACCGGAGCCGTACAGATCGTTGATGGTGGTCGTGAGTGCGACGGCATTGCCGTCCTCATCGACCACCGAGAAGTGCGTCGTGTGGCTCGGCTCGGTAGACAGCAGCGACCCGGGCCGCACTTCACTGGACGGGGTCGCCTGTTCGGGGCGGATGTCGCTGCGGCGCAGCGCGGCGTACTCCTCGGAGAGGAACTGCGGTCGCGGGATCTCGACGAAGTCCGGATCGCCCAAGTAGTGGTTGCGGTCGGCGAAGGCGCGTCGCATTGCTTCCGCCGTCAGGTGCAGCGCTTCGGGGGAGTGCCAGCCGAGCGCGCGCAGGTTGTAGCCCTCCAGGATATTCGCGATGAGTGCGAGCGTGAGGCCGCCGGAGCTGGGCGGCGGCATGGACACGACCGTGTGACCGCGGTACAGGAAGACGACCGGGTCGCGCCACTTCGCTTCGTAACGCCGCAGATCCTCGTGCGTGATGATGCCTCCACCGCGCTGCATCTCGGCGACGATCAGGTCTGCCGTCTCCCCTTCGTAGAAACCGGCCGGTCCCTGTTCCGCAATGCGGCGAAGCGTCGCAGCGAGCGCAGGGATCCGCCAGCGCGTGCCTTCCGCGATCGGCCGACCGCTCGGCAGGAACAGCGCGCGCGATCCTTCGAAGGCACCGAGGCGGTCGGTCGCACCGGCAATCGATTCGGCGAGCTCGCGGTCGACGATGAAGCCGTCTTCCGCGAGCCGGATCGCAGGCGCGACGACGTCCTTCCAGCTCATCTCACCGAAGCGCTCGTGCGCTGCGTACAGGCCGGCAACGGCACCGGGCACGCCAGAGGCGCGGTAGCCGACGACGGACGCGTCCGTGACGTTGCCCTGTGCGTCCAGGTACATGTCGCGCGTTGCCGCGAGCGGCGCCTTCTCGCGGAAGTCGAGCGACGCCAGAGTACCGTCGGCCATGCGCGTGACCATGAAGCCGCCGCCACCGAGGTTGCCCGCCTCCGGGTATACGACGGCGAGGGCGAAGGCGGTAGCAACGGCGGCATCGACCGCATTGCCGCCCGCGCGCAGGATGCGCACGCCGGCGTCGGTCGCGAGCGGAGCGTCCGTCACGACCATCCCGTTCGGTGCCACACTCGGTGCGGCATCGAGTGCGAACCGCCAGTCGCCGGGCACCTGCTCGAGGACCGCACTTGGTGGTGGCGGTCCTTCCGCGACCGGTGCGCAGCCGGTGACGAGCAGGCAGGCGAGCGTGAGCGTGCGCAGGCGCACGCCATCCTTCAGGGTCGATCGTAGACGAATCACCGGCAGTGCCTCCGAAAAGTGCGGTATGGGAATCGGCTAGCCGCGCTGCATGCGTTCCGCGGCGCACGCGACGAGCGCGGCTGCACCGATCGGCAGTGCGCGCTCGTCGATGTCGAAGTCCGCGCGATGATGTTCGCGCGGTGGGTCGAGGGCCGCACCCAGCCAGAAGAACGTACCGGGCGCATGGTCCAGCAGCACCGCGAAGTCCTCCGCGCCCATCCACGGCTCGATGTCGCAGACTTCGTCGGCGCCGAGTGTCCGTGCGAGCGCGTCCTGTGCGAGGGCGGTCATGGCAGCGTCATTGAGCACGGGCGGGTAGCCGTCGCGGAATGTCAGCTCGGAGCGACCGCCGAGTGCATCGACGACGCCCAGCGCGCGCCCGACCTCGTGCTTCAGGACGTCGCGTACGCCGGCATCGAAGTAGCGCATCGTTCCGCGCAGCTCGACCCGCTCGGCCAGGATGTTCTCCGCCTCGCCGCCACGGATCGTGCCGAGGTGTACGACCGCCTGTGCGTCCGGCGGGATGCGTCGCGAGACAGCGTTCTGCACCGCCAGGATCGCATGGGCCGCGAGCACGATCGCGTCCGTGCCTTCATGCGGACGACCGGCATGCGCGCTCCTGCCGTGCACGCATGCATGGATCGCGACGGAGCCGGCCATGTAGGGACCAGCGCGCAGAAAGCACTTCCCCAAGGGCAGGTGCGCGCCGATGTGCAGGCCAAACACCGCGTCGACACCGGCCATGGCACCGTCCTCGACCATGCGCATGGCGCCACTGCGGTTCTCCGCGTCGGACGATTCCTCGGACGGCTGGAACAGCAGCCGCACGGTACCGCCGGGCAGGGTGTCGTGCTCCCTGGCGCGCGCGATCAGCTCGGCCGCGCCGACCAGCATGGCGACGTGTGCGTCATGGCCGCACGCGTGCATGACACCGGGCACGGTGGAGCGGTAGGCGACGTCGTTCGCTTCCTGCACCGGCAGTGCGTCCATGTCGGCGCGCAGCGCGACGGTCGGGCCGGCACCGTTCTCCAGCTCGGCCACCACGCCGGTCCGCCCGACACCGGTCCGCACCCGGTAGCCGAGCGCCTCGACGTGGCGTGCGGCGGTCGCTGCGGTCCGCGTTTCGCGGAAGCTCAGCTCGGGATGACGGTGCAGGTCGCGCCGCAGCTCGGTGAGCGTGTCCTGGAGCGAAGTGGCGTGCTCGAGCAGGGTGGTCATGGCGGCGCGTCCACGGTAAGATTGGTCGCGCAATCTGGGTGTTATCCGGGGAAGGGGCAAGGACCTGTGTGAGTGACAAGAAGCCGCTCGACTCGCGACTGACGGAGCAGCGCAACCCGCGGAGTGCGCGGATCGACCAGCTCTCCACGATCGAGATCGTCGACCTGATCAATGCGGAGGACCGCATGGTCGCGGAAGCGGTCGGCGAAGAGCGCGCGGCGATTGCGCGCGCAGTGGACATCGTCGTCGCATGCTTTCAGAACGGCGGCCGCCTGTTCTACGTCGGGGCCGGCACCTCCGGCCGGCTGGGTGTGCTGGACGCCTCGGAGATGCCGCCGACGTACGGCACGGATCCGTCCATGGTGCAGGGCATCATCGCGGGTGGTCACGCCGCACTCGTGCGTGCGCAGGAAGGTGCGGAAGACAATCCGGATGATGGTGCGGCGGCCGTCGACGAGCGCGGCCTGACCGACCGCGACTTCCTGCTCGGCATCGCGACGTCCGGTACCACACCGTACGTGCACGGCGCACTGCGGCGCGCACGCGAGCTCGGTGCGCGTACCGGCTTCCTGCTCTGTACGTATCCCACACCCGAGCTGATCGACACACACGATGTCGTGATCGCACCGCTCGTCGGACCGGAAGTCATCACGGGCTCGACGCGCATGAAGGCCGGCACGGCGACGAAGATGGTGCTGAACACGATCACGACATCCTCCATGGTCCGGCTCGGCAAGGTGTTCGGTAATCTCATGGTGGACCTGCAGGTCACCTGCGAGAAGCTGCGCGATCGCGGCCAGCGCATTCTCATGGAGACGATCGGCATGGAGCGCGAGGCCGCCGCGACGCTGCTCGAGCGCGCGGGCGGCCACGTGAAGACGGCGATCGTCATGGGCAAGCTCGACATCGAGCGGGACGAGGCGCGGGCGCGCCTGCAGCAGGCGGACGGCGTGATCGCGGCCGTCGTCGGAGACCTCGGTGGCTGACGGACTGCGCGCAATCGGACTCATGTCCGGTACCTCGCTCGATGGTGTCGATGCGGCGCTCGTCCGCTTCGACGGTCCGCCGGATGCCCTGCAGTGGCAGCTCGAGGCGTTCGTGAGTTTGCCCTACGAGGGCGTCCGGCGTGCCGCGATCCATGACGCGATCGGCAGCGGCGGCGCAGCAGGCATCTGCGCGCTGCACGCGCAGCTCGGCGAATGGCTGGCGGAGTCAGCGCTCGCGGTGTGCAGCGCGGCCGGCATTGCGCCGGAGGACGTAGACGTGATCGGCTCGCACGGGCAGACGGTATGGCACGAGCCGCCAACGGGCGGCGAGCGCGGTGCCACGCTGCAGCTCGGCTGTCCCGCAACGATCGCCGAACGCACGGGCATCCCGGTGGTCAGCGACTTCCGCGCGCGGGACATGGCAGCAGGCGGTCATGGCGCGCCCCTCGTTCCATGGATCGACCGCATGCTCTTTGCCGCCGCGGATCGCGCGCGCGTGCTCCAGAACATCGGCGGCATGGCGAACCTGACCCGCGTGCCAGCGCGCGGCAGCGACGAGCAGGTCCTCGCGTTCGACACGGGGCCCGGCAATGCCCTGATCGATGCGGCCACGGAGCTCGCCACGCAGGGTGCGCAGTCCTTCGACCGCGATGCGGAGCTGGCGAATGGCGGCACGATCGACGAAGCACTCGTTACGCAGCTGTGCGCGCACCCCTACTTCGCCGCGGAACCGCCGAAGTCGACGGGCAGGGAAACGTTCGGGCGTCCGTATGTCGAGCGGCTGGTGCAGGAGCGGCAGCCGCAGTCGCGCGCGGACTGGTGCGACCTGATCGCGACGCTCACCGTATTCACCGCGCGCACGATCGCGGACGCGATCGATCGGTGGGTGGCACCGCTCGGTGTCGAAGAAGTCGTCGTGACCGGTGGCGGTGCGCGCAACCCGCTGCTCATGCGGCTGCTGCGCGAGGCCCTCGCGCCGCTGCCCGTGCACGATGGCGCCGTGCTCGGGATCGATCCCGACGCGAAGGAGGCGCTCGCGTTCGCCGCACTCGCGTGGGCCCATGTGAATGGAGTGTCCGGCAACGTGCCGGAGGCGACGGGCGCCGCCGGGCCGCGCGTGCTCGGCAGCTTCACGCCGGGCTCTGCGCACCGGCTGCGTCGCTGAGGGAACGGACGTCGCATGGCTGACGCCTCGACCGCACGCATGCTCTTTCCCGCACTCCGCTGGCATGCGGAGCGCGGCTTCGAGGACGAGCGGCGGCTCATCGACCGCGCACTCGAGCTGGGCGTCGGGGGCTTCGTGATCTTCGGCGGTGCGGCGCCGATGGTCGAGGCACTGACCGCGGAGCTGCGCGCCCGTGCACAGCGGCCGCTGCTGATCGGGAGTGACCTCGAGCGCGGCGCGGGTCAGCAGTTCACCGGTGCGACCGCCCTGCCGCCGCTCGCCGCGCTCGGCGCCGTCGACGACGAGTCGTTCACCGAGCGGGCGGCCCAGATCACGGCACGCGAGGCCATGGCGCTCGGCGTCAACTGGATCTACGCGCCGGTCGCCGACATCGATCTCGAGCCGCAGAACCCGATCGTCGGTACGCGCTCCTTCGGCAGCGATCCGGAGCACGTGCAGCGTCACGTGCGCGCCTGGATCAGTGGCTGCCACATGGCCGGCGCAATTGCATGCGCGAAGCATTTCCCCGGTCACGGCCGCACGACCGACGACTCGCATGCCACGCTGCCGCGCGTTGGCGCGACGCGCGCGGAGCTCGATGTCGATCTCGCCCCGTTCCGCACTGCGATCGACGCGGGTGTCGACACGATCATGACAGCTCACGTGGTGTATCCGTCGCTCGAGCCGCACGGCGTGCCGGCAACGCTGTCGCACACGATCGTCACGGAGCTGCTCAAGGACGAGCTCGGCTTCGCCGGTGCCGTCGTCACGGACGCCCTCATCATGCAGGGCGTGCGCGAGGGCGGACGCGAGGAAGGGCAGGCCGCGGTGATGGCCGCGGCCGCCGGCTGCGACGCGTTGCTCTACCCGTACGATCTCGATGCGGTCGCCGCAGCACTCGCGGATGCCGTTGGTCGCGAGCTCGACGAGGAGCGCGTGCAGGATGCGAACGAGCGGCTGGACGCGCTCACCCGCCGCTCCGGTCCGGGTGGTGGCGCCTGGGGGCGCGACATCGACCACCGCTGGGCGAACGACATTGCGATGCGGTCGCTCACGATGGTGCGCGGCGTGCTCCGCAATGACCGTGCGTTCGATCTCGTCACGATCGATGACGATGTCGGTGGCCCGTTCGAGCCGCCGTCGCGCGCGCCGCTCGTGGAGTCACTGCGCGCCGCGGGCATCGAGGTCACCGAGGTGGACCTGCCCGGCGCACGACCGGCCGTGATCGCCGTCTACGCGGACATCCGGGCGTGGAAGGCGAGCGTCGGTCTGAGCGCAGACGCCCGCCGCCGGCTCGACGCCGCGCTCGCGGTACGGCCGGATGCGCTCGTGCTGCTCTTCGCCCATCCGCGTCTTGCGGAGGATCTGCCGGGCTCGAACGTGCTCGCCGCGTGGGGTGGCGAAGCGGGCATGCAGCGCGCGGCGGCGCAGCGGCTGGCCGGCCCGTGAGCGGAACCCGCGCATGAGTCGGCGCACGGCACGGCAGGCCCGGCAGACCGGGGCACGGGCGGGGCGGCGCGAAGGTGCGCGCGCGAGCCTTGCCGAACGGTTCCGTCGCATCGTGCACGGCAATACGATCGCGTTCCTGCTCGCGTTCGTGGTCGTGCATGTCGTGCTCTCAATGCTCGCGCTCGATCCCACGCCGCACAGTGGCGGCGACAATGCCGGCTACATCACGCTCGCGCGCTCACTCCTCGAGCGTGGCGCGTACCTCGAGCTGTGGGATCCGGCGGAGCCGATGCACACGAAGTACCCGCCCGTGTTCCCGCTCCTGCTCGCGGCTGCCATGGCAGTGGGCGTGCAGCCCTGGATCGGCCTCAAGCTGATCGTGATCGCGTTCAGTGCCATGGGCGTCGCGTTCACGTACCTGTGGGTGCGCGCGCGCGGACGCCCGGTGCTCGCCGCGGGCGTGACGACGCTCGTCGCACTCTCGCCCGGTATCCTGTTGCAGAATCACTGGGTCCTCTCCGACGTGCCGTTCTGGGGTTTGACGATGCTCGCGCTGTGGGCACTCGATTCCGTGCCGCGCAGACGCCTGTCGCTCCGGCTTGCGCTCGCCGTGCTGGCAATCGTACTCGCCTACTTCACCCGCTCCGCCGGACTGCCCCTCGTGCTCGCCGCGCTCGCTTGGCTCGCACTGCGCCGCCGCTGGCTGCAGCTCGGCGTGCTGGCGGCCGTCGTGACGCCGCTCGCGGCGTGGTGGATGCTGCGCGCACGCGCGGCCGGTGGCGTCGACTACACGGGCGAGTTGTGGATGCGCAATCCGTACGACCCGTCCGCAGGCACGATCGGCGTGATCGACCTCGTGCCGCGTATCGGCGAGAACCTGCTCGCATACGTGTCGACGCACGTGCCGACGCTGCTCGTCGGCCGCCAGGGCGGCGTTGCGCTCGTCGCGTCGGTGGCCGTGACCCTGCTCGCGCTGATCGGCTGGGCGTGGCGGACGGCGCGCGTGCACCGACTCACTGCGGCAGAGCTGCTGCTGCCGCTCTACCTCGGCCTGATCATGATCTGGCCGGCAGTGTGGGCCGGCGACCGCTTCATGCTGCCAGTCTTCGCACTCCTCCTGTTCTATGCAGGCGACGCGCTCGTCCGCGCGACTCGGCGACTGCGGCCGCAGCTGCCGTTCACGGTCGGTGCAGCTGCCGTAGCACTGCTCGTCCTGCTGCAGCTCCCCGGTGATGCGGTTGCCGTTCGCATCGGCCGCAACTGTCAGGGTGCATACGCCGCTGGGCTGCGCCATCCCTGCCTGCCGACGCAGTGGCGCGCCTTCCTGGAGCAGGCGGAGCGGCTGCCTGCCGTGCTGCCGGACCGCGCCGTCGTGCTGAGTCGCAAGCCGCGCATCGTGCATGCGATGAGTGGCGGCCGCGTCTACAGCGTGACGTACCCCTTCACCCCGGAGCCGCAACAGTTCCTCGCCTTCGCCGACTCCGTGGGTGCACGATACCTGCTGTTCGATGAGCTCGACCGGCTCTCGCAGGGCTACGTCGTGCCCGTCCTGACACGGCGCCCCGCGGCGTTCTGCCTGCTCGAGGCCGCCGGCCCGAGCGGCACTGCCGTGTTCGGGATTCAGGAGAACAGCCTCGCGCTGCCGGACTCGCCGCCCCTGAGCGGCCCGATCGATTTCGCGACCTGCAGCGCGTCGTATCGACGCTGATCACCGGAGGCATGATGGATGTACGCAGGATAGGCCAGCTCGACGTGTCGGTCGTCGGGCTCGGCTGCAACAATTTCGGCAGCCGGATCGACGCGACGGAGTCCGAGCGCGTGGTCCATGCCGCGCTCGATGCCGGCATCACCCTCTTCGACACGTCCGACACGTACGGTCAGGGCAGGAGCGAGGAGTTCCTCGGCCGTGCCCTGCGCGGGCGCCGCCAGGAGGCCGTCATCGCCAGCAAGTTCGGCAAGCCCGTCGGTGGTGCGCCGGCCAGTGCGAGCGCGGACTACATCCACACGTCGGTGGACGGCAGCCTGCGCCGTCTCGGCACCGACCATCTGGACCTGTACCAGATCCACGAGCCGCATCCCGAGGTGCCGCTCGACGAGACGCTCGGCGCACTCGATCAGCTCGTGCAGGCCGGCAAGGTGCGCGAGATCGGCTGCTCGAACTTCTCCGTGCAGCAGCTCGAGGAGGCGGATGAAGCGGCGCGTGCGAAACGGCGCGCGCGCTTCGTCAGTGTGCAGAACGAGTACAGCCTGCTCGAGCGCGAACCGGAGAGCGGCGTGCTCGCCGCGTGCGAGCGGCTCCACATCGCGTTCATTCCGTATTTCCCGCTGGCCAGCGGTCTTCTCACCGGCAAATACCGGCTCGACCGCGAGGCGCCCCCGGACACGCGCCTCACCACCGGCGGCTGGGGCGCCGATCGCCTGACCGACGAGGCGCTCACCGTCGTCGAGCGGCTCATCACCGTCGCCGAGCAGCGCGGCCACTCCATCCTCGAGCTCGCCTTCTCCTGGCTGCTGGCCCGCCCGCAGGTCGCATCCGTCATCGCCGGCGCCACGAAGCCCGAGCAGGTGCGCGCGAACGCGAGCGCCGCCGGCTGGCGCCTGACGAGCGACGACCTCCGCGCCGTCGACGACGTCCTGCCCGCCCACACCTGACTGCCCGGGCCCGTGCCCCGACCCGTACCCGACCCATACCCCGACCCCCGTGCCCCTTCCCGATTCACCACGGGCGGGGCGGTCGTGAAGGGCCGGTCGTGAAGGGCCGGTGCGGACGGGCGAGGCATGCGCCTTGCGCCCGCGACCGGCCGTGACTGCCAGGGGGGAGGAATGAGCGGACTCGATTGGGGCATCGTCATCGCCTACATGCTCGGCACACTCGGCGTGGGCGTGTGGCTGAGTCGCCGGGCGTCCGGGTCACTCGTCGACTTCTTCGTCGGCGGCCGTGCGCTGCCCTGGTGGCTGGCGGGTACCTCCATGGCCGCGACGACCTTTTCCATCGATACGCCGCTCTACGTGGCGGGCGTCGTCGGCACGCGCGGCATCGCGGGGAACTGGGAATGGTGGTCGTACGGGATCGCCCACGTCATCCTGATCTACATGTTCGCGCGGTTGTGGCGACGCGCCGAGATCATCACCGACAACGAGCTGACCGAGCTGCGCTACGGCGGCCGTCCCGCGGCCACCCTGCGAGCCGTGAAGGGCTTCATGTTCGCCGTCGTGATCGGCTCCATCGGTGCCGGCTACGCGATGCTCGCCATGGTGAAGGTCGTGGACGCACTCCAGATCTTCCCGTCGCTCGGCCTCGAGCTGGGCGACAGCGGCAAGCTGTGGGCGATCATCGCCGTGAGTGTGCTCGTCCTCGCGTATGCGAGTGCGGCCGGCCTGTGGGGCGTGGTCGCGACCGACTTCTTCCAGTTCTTCCTGGCGCTCGCCGGGGCCATCACCGTAGCGTGGGTCGCGGTCGCGCACGTGGGCGGACTGGACGACGTCGTACGCCTCGCGCAGACGAACACGAACTTCGACGCCCTCTCCTTCACGCCGTTCACGCTGGGCGGTGACTCGCTCATAGGCTGGTCCCGCACCGCGGGCATCACGGCGACCACGTTCTTCGCTTACGTCACGGTGCTGTGGTGGGCGTTCCGTCGCTCCGACGGCGGTGGCGAGTTCATCCAGCGACTGTCGGCCGTGAAGACGGAGAAGGACGCGGAGAAGGCAGCGTGGTTCTTCAACATCATGCACTACGTCGTGCGCACGTGGCCCTGGATCCTCGTCGCGCTCGTCGCGCTGGCGCTCTATCCCGATCTGGAGGACAAGGAGCTCGGCTACCCGCAGCTCATGCTCGATTTCCTTCCCTCCGGCATCCTCGGCCTGGTCGTCGCTTCGCTGCTGGCCGCGTTCATGAGCACGGTCTCGACGCTGATCAACTGGAGCGCGAGCTACATGACGAACGACCTGTATGCGCGCTTCCTCCGCCCCGAAGCGTCGCAGAAGGAGCTCGTGCTCGCAGCCCGCCTCGCCTCCGTGCTCGTCGTCGTGATCGCCGGCTTCGCCGCGTTCCAGTCCGACTCCATCGCGACGGTGTACCGCCTGATCCTCGCGATCGGCACCGGCCCCGGCCTCGTTCTGATCCTGCGCTGGTACTGGTGGCGCATCAATGCATGGGCGGAGCTCGCGGCAATGGTCGGCGGCTTCATCATCGGCTTCCTGACGTCGATCGACAATCCGATCTATTCGCTGCGCATCGACGACTTCGGCCTCCGCCTCATGGTCACGGCCGGCATCACTCTGCTCATCTGGGTGCCGATCATGCTGTTCACGAAGCCGGAGAACGACGCGAAGCTCGACGCATTCTACACGCGCGTCCGCCCGGGCGGCCCCGGCTGGCGTCGCCAGCGCGAGCGCACGGGTATCGCACCCGCCCAGGACCTGGCCTCCGACATCCAGCGCGTGGTCGCCGGCATCCTGATCCTGTTCGGCGCGATGTTCGCCGTCGGCGGTGTGCTGCTGCTGCGCTGGTCCACCGCGACCGCGATGCTCATCATGCTGCTGATCGGCGTCCTCTGGCTGCGCAGGCTGGGAGCGCCGCAGATGGCGCCGCCCCGCGAGGAGGCGCCAACGCATCCCGTGTGACTTCGGAGCGATGTCGGGGCTGATGAACGACGTCTTTCACCACGGAGCCCTCGGAGCGCACGGAGGTGGCATGGTCCGGGGACGATATACCGGCCGAATCACGACGGTTTATTCCGCTGGCACGAAATGCGGCAGCCGCATGCAGCATCGCGAAGAACCAAACACGACGTTCTCTGGGTGCTCCGCGGGCTCCGTGGTAAAGATGTTGTTCCGAAGCTGACCGGAACTCGAACGTGAAGAAAACCGCACTCGACGCACGCTGTCGCATCGACCTGAAGGAGCACCACCCGTGAACGCACGACTCCTGCTGCTCGCCCTCGTCGTCACCGCGTGCGCCCCCTCGCGCACCACGCAGCCGGCGGCGCCGCAGCCGGGCCAGCCGGGGGGCCTCCCGACCGGAGCAGCACCGGCTCCGGCGCTGCCGCCGATCCCGGCGCGTGACGGGCCGGTCGTGATCGACGTCGTGTATCCGGACAGCGGCCAGACGATCGCCACGGACTCGACCTTCGTGTTCGGCAGTATCGGCAGTGGCCGGGCGCTGCTCGCGATCAACGGCCTGCGCGTCGACGTGGCGCCGAACGGCTCCTTCCTCGCGTTCTTGCCGGTCCCGCGCGACGGCGTGTATCGCCTGCAGGCGGCACTGGACGGTCTCACGACGAACGCACGGCTCGATGTGAACGTCCCCGAATCCGCGCCGCCTGCCGCCGGCGCCGCCGTGCAGGACGGGAGCGCGTATCCGCGCGGTGCGTGGGCGGTGCTGCCGGACCAGCCGGTCGAGATCGGGTTCCGTGGTACGCGCGGGGGCTACGGCTACCTCGTTCTGCCGGGAGGCGAGCGCATCGTTCTGCAGGAAGTGCCCGGCGTGCGTGAGGGCGGCGATCGCAACTTCGTCGCGAATCCGGGGGCGGCGGGGTCTCAGCCCGCCCCGTGGTCACGGTATGAGGGTGTGATGATGCCGCGCCCGCTCGATGTTGCGGACACGTCGGTGGCGCAGCCGGTCATCGGCAGCGGCACGCCGTTCGACGAGTCGAGTGCGTACTTCGAGCTGGTCGCCGGTGGCGACACCGCGCGCACGCCGCTCCTGCTCAACCTGCGGCTGCTCGATCCTGCGCTGCCGCGTGTCGGCATCGTCACCGGACCGGTCGACGCGGGCACCGAGTGGGAGATTCGCGGACGCGCGCACACCTCGGGCCCGTTCCACTGGTTCTGGCCGCACGGCACGAGACTCCAGCTCGTCGAGCAGCGCGACGGGATGCTGCGCGCTCGCCTGACGGAGACGCTGTCGGCCTGGGTGCCCGCGAGTGATGTGCGCCTGATGCCGCCGCGTACGCCGGTGCCGTTTTCGACCATCGGTGGCGTGCGCATGGTCCATCACGCCGACGCGATCGACGTGCGCGTGCCACTCGCCGAAGCGCTCCCGTTCCGCGTGGACGAGGACGATCGTACGTTGACCATCGACGTCTATGGTGCGAAGAGCACGTCCAACTTCTTTCAGTACGGTCAGCTCGATCCGCTCATCGATCGGGCGGAGTGGAGCCAGCCGGACGACGACATCTATCGCATTACGCTGCACCTCACGGAGCGCGTGTGGGGGTACGCCACGTACCGCGCGTTCAACGGCGACCTGGTCGTGCGTGTGCGGCGCCCGCCAACGATCGATGTGGAGCGGCCCCTGCGCGGGTTGCGGATCGCCATCGACGCGGGACATCCGCCCGGCGGCGCGACGGGGCCGACGGGACTTACGGAAGCCGAGGCCAACCTCGCGATTGCGCGGGCACTTCGGCCCATGCTCGAGCAGGCGGGTGCCCACGTCATCATGATCCGTCAGGACGCCGCTCCGGTGGACCTCGGCGCGCGCCCGCAAATGGCTTCCGACTCCAACGCGCACGTGCTCGTGTCGATCCATAACAACGCGTTCCCGGATGGCGTGAACCCGTTCGAGAACAACGGCACGAGTGCCTACTACTTCCACCCGCACTCCGCCGATCTCGCGCGCCACCTCCAGCGGGAGCTCCTCGCCGAGCTGCAGCTCCGCGACATCGGCATCGGCCGCGCCGACCTCGCCCTCGTCCGGCAGACCTGGATGCCGGCAGTGCTCACGGAGACGATGTTCCTGATGCTGCCGCAGCAGGAGGCCGCGCTGCGCAATCCGGAGGTGCACCAGCGCATCGCTGCCGCACACCTGCGCGGCCTCGAAGCGTTCCTCCGCGCGCGCGCCCGCACTGCCCCGCGCTAGCGAGGCCAACAACCCGACCGCGATGCGAGCACGCCCCCAGCCGACCGACAGCCGGAGCACAACGAGCCGCTTCCGCACCGCTGCCCGCTTCCGGCTTCCGCCCCGCTTCCGGCTTCCGCACCGCTTCCCCTTCCGCTTCCGCTTCCGTTCCCGCCTGGCCATCGCCGCCGTGCTGTTGATCACGCCCGTCGTACTCCACGCCCAGGTCGACCCCACCGCCGAGTACCGTACGCTGCACACCACCCATTTCCGGGTCAGCTACCAGCCGGAGCTGGAGACGATGGCGCACCACGCCGCCACACGTGCCGAAGCGGTGCATGCCGTGCTGTCGGCGGCTCTCGTGCAGCCGCCGCGCGGCACGATCGACATCGTGATCGCCGATGACTTCGACGTGTCGAACGGTGCCGCTACGCCCCTGCCGTCGAACCGGATCTGGATCTACGCAAAGCCGCCGGTCGACGTGCGCTCGCTCGCATACAACCGCGACTGGATCGATCTTGTCGTCACACACGAGCTCACGCACATCTTTCACCTCGACGCGCACGGCAGGTTGGGCAGCGCATTCCGCACCGTTTTCGGCCGCCTGCCATTCACCTGGCCGGTGTTCCCCGCGCTCGGCACGCCGCTCTGGTCGCTCGAGGGCGTCGCCGTGCAGGTCGAATCGGCACGCACCGGACTCGGCCGCATTCACGGGAGCTGGCACGAGACGGTCGTGCGGAGCGCCGTGCTCGCCGGCGAGCCCGACCTGATCGACCGGGTGAGCGGGTCCACGCCGATCTGGCCCGGCAACGAGCGCGTCTACATCTACGGTTCGCTGTTTCTCGACTGGGTCTCGCGCACGTATGGCGATTCGCTGCCCGGACAACTCGTGCAACGGGTCGCAGGCTCCTGGCTGCCACCTGGTCTGTTCTTCGACCGCATCCCGCGCAGTGCTTCCGGCCACACCTTCACCGAGCTCTACGACGAGTGGCTCGTGCACCTGCGGTCCCGCTACGCCGCGCTCGCGGACTCGCTCGCTGCCATCGGCCTGACGGACGCGGCCCCCCTCACGGAGCACGGCTACCACGCCCGCCACCCGCGGATCTCGCCGGACGGGAAAAGGGTCGCCTACGCCGCTGCCGACGGCCGGAACGTCGCGCGCACGCGCATCCTCGATGCGACCACGGGGCGCGAGCTCGCGGCCGCGCGGCGCACCTCCCTCGCGGCCATTGCGTGGACGCCATCCGGCGACCTCGTCACGTCGCAGCTCGAGTGGAACGACCGTTACCGCTACCTGGCCGATCTGTACCGCGTCGACCAACAGGGCAGGGAGCACCGTGTGACGCGCGGCGCACGGCTCCAGGACCCGGACGTCGCCTACGACGGGCGTCGCATCGTCGCGATCCGCAACGACGCCGGCTCGACGGACGTCGTGCTGCTCGGCTTCGACGGCGAGCGGATCACGACACAGCGAACGATCACGGACGGCAACGCGCAGGTGCACTGGGCACTCCCGCGCTTCGGACCTGACGGCCGCATCGCGGTGTCGCGCAGCACGGGCGACATCTACCAGATCGTGCTGCTCGACACGCTCGGCACGACGCTGCGCACGATCACGCACGACGCCGCACTCGACATGGGTGCCACGTTCTCCGCCGACGGCCGCTGGCTCGTCTTCTCCTCGGACCGGAGCGGCATTCCGAACCTGTACGCCGCCGACCTGCACGATGCCGACGCGCCACTGCGTCAGGTCACGAACGTGCTCGGCGCTGCCTACGAGCCCGACCTCGCGCGGGACGGCACCAGCATCGTCTACAGCGCCTACGACGCGGACGGCTTCCACGTCGTGCGCATGCCCTTCCGTCCGGAAACATGGCGCGTGGCCCCGCCGCCGGCCGCCATCGCGACCGCCGGCGCAGCGCGCCGCGCGGCGCCCGAATCCGGAACGATCTACGACCCTGGCGCGGTCACGGCGGATACGACAGCCCGACGAAGCGGCAGCTACAGCGCCTGGCGGACGGCTCGTCCCTGGTTCTGGTTGCCGCTCGCCTACACGCAGCAGGACGTCGGCACATTTCTCGGCGCGTCGAGCTTCGGGCAGGACGTCATCGGCAGACACACGTGGAGCGCGTCCGCCGCCGTTGCGCCAGACGACGGCCGCACCAGCGGCGAGATCGGCTACGCGTACGCTGGCTGGGGCAATCCCCTGCTCACTATCGGCGCAGGGCGGGACTGGGACCGCATCGGCTACGTCCGGCTGCCCGATACCACGCAGATCCGCCCCGTCACGGAGCGCGAGGACGTGCTGTCCGCACGCCTCGGCTTCGCACGACCGCGCGCCCGGCTCTCCCTGGGCGCAAGCGTCGGCGCCGAGCTGGTGCGCCGACGTCGCATCATCGAGGACGGCGTGGGCGCACGCCTCGTCGACGCCGCTGACGACCTCGTCGGCATGGTCGGAAGCGTCGCACTCGGCACCGCACGCACACAGCCGCTCTCCATCTCGCGCGAAGACGGCGTCGCACTCGCAATCACGGGCCGCCAGCGCTGGGATCGCAGCCCCGACGCCATCGACGGCGGCTACCGCGAGGTCACCACGAGCAACGCGGCCTACCGCTCCCTCGACCTGCCCGGCTTCGCACGCCACGTGCTCGCCCTGCGCGCGAGCGGCCTCCTGCGCACAGGACCGGGCGCCACCCCCTCATCCATCGGCGGCGCAGCCGGTCTGCAGATCGACGCCCCAGTCGAGCTCGACCTCGGCCCCGGCTCTCTGCTGCTGCCCGTGCGCGGCTTCCCCCGCGGCGTCCGCGCCGGCACCCGCGCCTGGAGCGCCAGCGCCGAGTACCGCTTCCCCCTCGCTGCCGTCGGCCGCGGCATCCGCATCCTGCCGCTCTTCCTCGATCGCATCAGCGCCGCCGCGTTCGCCGATGCAGGCGACGCCTGGTGCGCCAGCGACGTCGCCGACCGCTTCCTCCGCTGCCTGCGCACCGCTCCCGGCACTCCACTCCTCGCCGCCGGCGCCGAACTCCACCTCGACCTCGGCCTCCTCGGCTACGGCTCCCTCCGTACTCGCCTCGGCGCCGCATTCCCGATCCGCGGACCCGACACCGGGACAGCGTTCTATCTCCGGTTCGGACAGGCGTTCTAGAAAATTGGTGAATTGGTGAATTGGTGAATCACGCCGCGGGACCAGAACGTCCCCTGCGACAATTCACCAGTTCACCAATTCACCAATTCGTCTCGTACGGGCACGGAACATGTAACAATCCCCCAATGAGCCCGCACACGTTCAATCGGAGGTCTAACATGGGTGGCAAACGACCCGACCAGTATCGCATCGCGCCGGACGAGGGGCGCGCGACCGACTACAAGACGCTGCCGAACGAGCCGGCCGATGCCGCGCCCGACAAGCAGCGCGCGATCCAGAGCGAGGAGCCGCACAATCCGCGGGAAGCGGCATTCAACCGCGAGACGCAGAAGCGCGAGGAGGAGCAGAACGAGGATCGCAAGCCACGCAATCGCGCGGAGCGGCGTGCGCAGGAAAAGCAATCCTGAAACACGGTGCGGCTGCGCGCCCCGCAGCCGCACCACGGCACGACTCGCGTCGAGCGCGGTGCGACGCTCGATGAACGGAGGATGTTCGACAGCGCCAGAGCCCAAAGACGTGCCACAGAGCGCGAAGCAACGCGATCGCCTCGAATCCGCGTCCGCTCCCTCGACTCCCTCCGCTCGTCTCCGTGTCAGGCCGTAGCCGTCGCCGAGGCCGATCAGCGATTGCAACTGAAGACGCGCCCAAAATTCCTCGCCCTCCAGAAACGCCGCGCCCGCCACCCCTGGTCCGCTACCTCTCCACAGCATTTCCCACACGGCGCGTGCAGAACCGGAATTCGCGCGCACTCCCAACGCCTTTCCGGGTATCCACAAGTGTGCAAAAGTTTCGGCTTGACCCCCACAAGGTGGGGTGCTATCGTGGACGCCCCACGACATATTGTGGTGGCCGCGCCCGCCGCCGGACGCTGAACCCCGATGCTGCGCTGACCCGATGACCCGGGGCGCTTACGACGCCCTTTTTTCGTCCGTTTTTTACCGCTGGAGATGGCTTCATGAGTGTAGCCCGCAACATCCTGACGCCGGCGGATCTGCTGCCGGACGACCTGCCGCCTGCAGACCTGTCGGACAATGCGCGCATCGTGCTGAAGCGGCGCTACCTGAAGAAGGACGAGCGGGGTCGTCCGGTGGAGGAGCCGGAGCAGATGTTCTGGCGGGTGGCGCGGGTGATTGCGGAGGAGGATGCGAAGTACGGTGCGAGCGAGGG
>CAYSGF010000031.1:0-3329 GCA_964430275.1 uncultured Gemmatimonadaceae bacterium | reverse complement strand
CGGCCGCCTCGGCGGGCTGGCGCCGCTCATCGACGAATGCCCGAAGGGTGCGGTCGAGACGGTCGATTCCGCCAGCTTTCGCTGCCAGGCCGCGGACGCGGGCGCTCGCCGACCAGTCACCGCACAGCTCGGCGACCTGGGACGCCCACAGGTCGGCCAGGGGCAGCACCGGACCGGGCAGCGCGCCACCGAGCAGCGCGGTGGTCTTGTTGGCGGACATGGCGACCAGCCCGTCCGGGTACCGGTGCACCGCCTCCGCCCAGGCGCTCAGGAGATCCTGCGGCGCGGCCCCTCGCGCCGAGACCGTGGCAAGCCGCCCGGCCAGATGCGGCGCCAGCAGGCCCTCGAGGAGCGTCGCCTCGGGCGTGGCGTCCAGAACGAGCACGAGGCGATCCGCCCGGGCATCCGCGAGCGCCTGTGCAAGCACGCCGCTGATGACCCCGCCGATACGCGCTATCCGGTCCTGCATGCTACCCCGGATCCAGGCGTTCGAGCGCACGCCGCACGAGTTGCGGGTCGTCGTCGCGCGCGTGGGCATACGGCCGCCTTGCGGCCATCAGGTCGGAGCGTCGCAGTTCGACTTCGATGCGGGTGGGTGTCGGACCGGCTCGCGCGATGATGTCACCCGTCGGCGCGGCGACGAGGGAGCCGCCCGCGAACGTCACGGCGCCCTCGACGCCGGTCCGGTTCGCGAGCGCGACGTAGATGCCATAGAGGCGGGCCGTCGTGCGCGCGATCCCCTCCCAGGTCGCACCGGACGCAAACGGCGAGTCGCCGTCGCCGCCGTCCCAGACGCCACGCCCGGGTGCAGCCGCCTGCACGAGAAGCAGGTCGATGCCCGCTGCCGCGAGGGTGTAGATGAGGCCGGGATGCCAGAAATCCTCGCACACGAGGATTCCGACGCTCCAGCCGTTCAGCTCCGTCGGTGCGATGGTGCTGCCCCGGCCGAAGAACCGCGCCTCGTCGAACATGCCGTATGTCGGCAGATAGATCTTGCGGTGGCGGAAGCGTACGCGCTTCTGCTGCACGAGCGCCGCCGCGTTGTAGGGCACGCCGTCATGGCCGCGCTCGATGAGGCCGAGCACGAGTGCAGTCGCCACATCACAGGATCCATGTGGCAGCGGCTCGCCAACGCGCAGTGGCGTGGCGAGATGGTGCGCGGCGTCGCCCACGTCGTAGCCGGTCAGCGAGAGCTCCGGCGTCAGCAGCACGTCGGCGTTGCCGGCCGCGCCAACGATGTGCGCGAGATTGGCCGCGGGATCGCGCAGTCGCGGCGTGAACTGCTCGACGGCCAGCGTCAGGACATCGGGGCTCATGATTCGGAGCTGGCGACGACCGCACGGGCGGCTGCGTCGGTGCCCTGCAACTCACCGGCCGAGCGGAGCAGGTTTCGTGTCAGGAACGGACCGACGAGCTCACTCAGCACGACACCGATGACGACAGCTGTTGTGAAATCGGTGAGCACCGGGGACGGTCCCTCGAGTGCGCCGTAGGCGAGCAGGATCGCCAGCGCGATGGCCAGACTCATCCCGCCCTGTGTAATCAGACCGAGGCCGAGCAGATCCGGAACGCGTACCTGTGAGCGCATCATGCGCGCAGCGACGAGGCCGCCAACGATCTTCGCGACGGCGCGCAGGACCGCGTAGCCGATCGCGAGGGGGATGACTGTGGCCGTGCGCACGCCGACGAGCGCGCCGAGCAGCAGCAGCAGGATCACGTAGATGGGCTTCTCCCACTCCTGCAGGACGCCGAACACGCGCCGTCGCAGGGGTGCGAGGTTGCCGACGACCATGCCTGCGATCATGGCGACGAACAGGGTCGCGAGTCCGAGATAGAGCGACGCTCCGCCCAGAAACAGCGCAGTGCCGAGCAGGAAGAGCACGAGCTCGTCGCGGTCGGGCTTGGGGCGGGTGAGCCACAGCAGGAAGATGGCGAATGCGACGCCGACAGCGATCGCCACGAGCACCCACTCCGCGCCCGCGGGAATGCCGAGCCCTGTGGTGCCGAGCGGGTGGTAGAGCGCGAAGATGACCTGTATCGCGATAATGCCCACGAAGCCGTCGAGGCTCGCGAAGTAGAGCAGCACCTCGCTCGTGCGGCCGCGCACGTTCGCGGCGACGGCCGAGACGCCGAGCGGGCTCGACACGCACGCGGTCGCGGCACTGGCCAGAAGGATCGCGCGCGTTCCCGGGTCCAGCTCGAAGAAGGGTTCGAGCGCGAGCATGCAGAGGCCGAAGAAAACAAGGAACGCGATCGCCGCCTGCAGCAGCGCCGCCAGCGTGATGCGCGGCGGGAATCGCCGGATGTGCCGCATCTCGAGCTGCATGCCGAAGAGCATGCCGACCCAGGCGAGGCCGAGGGCGAGGAGCGGAAAGAACTGGGCGATGACTTCGCGCGAGAGCAGGCCGATGACCGGTCCGAGCAGGAAGCCAATTACGAGAAAGTGGGTGCCGGTCACGAAGAGGAATCGTGCCCCGAGCGGCATGCCTTCGGTGGTGAAGGACAGGCGCGCGCCCGCGATTCCGAGCAGGAACAGGACGAGCGCGCCGAGCAGCGCGTCCACTCAGAGGCCTTCCTGCCCGAGCTCCGGCGCGAGGCCGACCACGCGGCCGACCGGAATCGTGAACGCGATGCCGGTGGCGGGATCGGCGAGGTTGCCGCAGATCTCCTGCAGCAGAGCGAGCGCACCTTCGACCTTGTCGTCTTCCATGACGCTGAAGATCGTCTGGTTCTGGGGACGCGCGCGCGACATCAGCGTCTGCAGGCCGGCAAAGATCGGGATGTCATGGGAGAGTACCCGCCCCATCCCCTCGCTGCTGATCACGGTTGCACCGGTAATGCCGAGCTCGAGAAAGCCGGACAGGATGTCATCCAGCTTGTTCTCCTGGTTGATCACGCAGATGAGTAGCTGCATGGCGCTCACGCGACCCGTGGCTCGGCGGAGGCGAGCCGTGCGAGCAGCTCGTCCGCGGTGGCGGCATCCGCGAGCTGCTCGACGAAGCCCGGGCGCCGGACCAGTCGCGCAATGCGCGCGAGCAGGCGAATGTGCAGTCCGGCCTGAGCCGGCGGCGAGAGCAGCACGAAGAGCAGTCGCACCGGCGGTGTGCCTTCGGGCCCGAACGGGATCGGCTGTGCGGCCGTTGCGATCATGACGACCGGCTCCGTGACGGCGTCCAGCGTGGCGTGCGGGGCGGCGACTGCGCAGTCCAGCGCCGTGGTGTGCGCCTGCTCGCGCCGGAGCAGTGCCTCCAGCAGGGACGCCGCACTGCCGGCGCCCGTGCTCGTCGCCAGGGGCGACGCGATGACCTCCAGTGCCGTGGCGGCATCCG
>CAYSGF010000030.1:0-3870 GCA_964430275.1 uncultured Gemmatimonadaceae bacterium | reverse complement strand
CATCGTGCCCGGGCGGCGGATCGTGACGTCGGGCCGTGGCGGTGTCTTCCCGCGCGGGATCGTGATTGGCACCGTGCTCGGCATCGAGGAGGCGGACACGGGCTGGCGCAAGAGCTACCTGCTCCGGCCGGCGGTCCGCCCCGAAGCGGTGGCGCAGGTGCTCGTTGGCGTCGGCGGGCGTGCGAGCGAGGCGGACCTCTCGGCGCTCTGGTACGTATCCGCGCCGCCGGATCCGCTTGCGACCGATACGCTGCCGCCGCTGCCGGAGGCCGACGACGCACCCGTGGGATCACGCTGATGGCGCGCTCGACCTATGCGTACTGGGTCTTCATCGGCATCCTCGTGTTCCTCCACTTCACGCTCCACGTCGGGTTCGGGCTGGAAGAGGCGGCGCCGGACCTGATCGCGGTGGCGACACTTTTCGGCGCACGCCGGCTGCGCGCACCTGGCGCCGCACTGCTCGGCCTCGGGCTCGGCATTCTCGAGGACGCGCTGTCGCTCCTCTTCTTCGGTGCATCCGCACTCGCGCTTGCGGTCATCGCATTCCTCGGTGCCCGCTCGCGCGATCTCTTCGAGGGCGATAGCCTCCTGTTCATCGCGCTGTACCTGTTTCTCGGGAAGTGGCTGCGCGATACCATCCAGGTAGCGCTCACGGATGCGGAGTGGGGACTGCTGCTCACCGGCGCGCCGCTCGCGGCGCTGTACGCCGCCTTTGCAGGGCTCGTCGCGCTGGGCGTGTACCGCGCCGTCACCGGCGAGCGTTGAGCCGGCCCGGAGGATGATGCCATGGGCCTGAAGCAGCGGATCCGCGCTCTGTTCGGCGATCCCGCGCTCGTCTTCGCGGTGCTTACGATGTCGCTGCTCGGAGTGGCGATGGTCTACTCGGCCGGTCAGCTCGACGTGCCGGACCGCGGCCTCGCGGGGCTGTGGCGGGCACAGCTGACCTGGCTGGTCATCTCGCTGGTGGCACTGCTCGTCGTCATGCGTGTGCCCGTGCGGTGGCTGGAGTGGCTCGCGGCACCCGCCTATTTCCTGATGATCGCGGTGCTCCTTGCGACGCTCGTGATCGGCACCGGGCAGGGCACGGCGGCGAGCACGAAGAGCTGGCTGCGCATCGGACCGATGATGGTCCAGCCGGCGCAGTTCGCGAACGTCGCCACGGTGCTCATGCTGGGTCGAGTGATGGGCGCGTGGCGCGAACAGCCCGAGACGCTGAAGCGGCTGTGGAAGCCGATCGCCATCATCGCGGTCCCGATGCTGCTCGTCCTCGCGCAGCCTGACCTGGGTACGGCAATGGTGTTCGGCGGCGTCCTGATCGCAACGCTGTTCTGGGCGGGCACGCCGGTCGCGCTGTTGTTCATGCTGATCAGCCCGATGGTGGCGCTCTTCCTGGCGTTCACCGGATGGATCTTCAGCGTCTACATGATCGCGCTGATCGCGTTCGTCTACTTCTACCGGATGGAGCTGTGGGAGGGCGTGGCGGTGGTGTTCGCAAACCTCGCCGCCGGCACGATCGCCGTGCCGCTGTGGAACTCGCTCGAGCCCTATCAGAAGAACCGGCTGCTCGTGTTCCTGGATCCGAGCATCGATCCACGGGGGTCCGGCTATCACGTCATCCAGTCACGGGTGGCGATTGGCAGCGGCGGTGTTTTCGGGAAGGGCTTTACGGAGGGATCGCAGAAGCGGCTCTCCTTCCTCCCCGAGCAGCATACCGACTTCATCTACGCGGTGATCGGTGAAGAGCTGGGGTTCATCGGGAGTATTCTCGTGATCTTCGGCTTCGGCTTCATCCTGTGGCGCCTGGCCAAGCTGGCGGAGCGATTGACGGACCCGTTCTCGGGGATCGTCGTGCTCGGTATCCTGGGTGCGTGGTTCACGCACGTGCTGGTGAACATCGGCATGACGCTCGGTGTGATGCCGATCACGGGGATTCCACTGCCATTCCTGAGCTACGGCGGCTCGTTCCTGCTGGCGACGTACCTCGCGCTCGGCATATCGCAGCGCGTTGCTCTCGAGCAAGGTCGGTACTGAGTGGCCTGGTTCAAGAAGCCGAAGCAGAAGCTGCGTGCGGAGGATCGTCGTGATCTGCCGTCGGACGTGTTCGACAAGTGTCCGAACTGCGGAGCGATCGTGTACCGCGCGCGGCTCGAGCAGAACCTCAACGTCTGCCCGGAATGCGGCCATCACCAGCGGATGAGCGCGGACGAGTACCTGAGCGCGCTCTTCGATGATGAGGAATACGAGGAGCATTTTCTCGAGCTGCGCAGTGCGGATCCGCTCGAGTTCGTGGACCTGAAGCCGTACCCGCAGCGTCTCGAAGCGGCCGAGCGGCGGCACGGTCCGGGCGATGCCGTGCGCACCGCGACCGGCACGCTCGACGGCATCGGCATCGCCCTCGCGGTCATGGACTTCCAGTTCATTGGCGGGAGCATGGGCTCGGTCGTGGGCGAGAAGATCGCGCGCCTTGGCCACCTTGCCCTGCGCGAGCGTCGGCCACTGCTGATCCTGAGTGCGTCGGGCGGTGCGCGCATGATGGAGGGCATCCTCTCGCTCATGCAAATGGCGAAGACGTCCGTCGTGCTCGCGCAGCTCCACGAGCAGGGCGTGCCGTTCATCTCGATTCTCACGAATCCGACGACGGGGGGCGTGACTGCGTCCTACGCGATGCTGGGCGATGCGATACTGGCCGAACCGGGCGCGCTCGTCGGCTTCGCAGGACCGCGCGTCATCGAGCAGACGATCAAGCAGGAGCTGCCCGACGGCTTCCAGCGCTCGGAGTTTCTGCTGCAGCATGGCATGCTGGACGCGATCGTGGACCGGCGCGAGATGAAGACCACGATCGCCCGACTGCTGCGGCACATGCTCTCCCTGCCGGCGCCGGCAGCGCCCGCGAACGGCCGCGCGGAGGAACGCGACAGCGCTTGAGCGCGATCGGCTACGCGGATCTCGTTCGCGAGCTCTTTCCTCGTCTCACGGGCGGCATCCGCTGGGGGCTGGATCGCACGCGCGCGCTGCTCGCCGCAGCGGGCGACCCGCACCGCCGCTATCCGACGATCCACATCGGCGGGACGAACGGGAAGGGCAGCGTCGCCGTCACCATGGCGCAGGCACTCCAGAGCGCAGGCCTGCGCACCGGACTCTACTCGTCTCCCCACCTGACAACGTTCCGCGAGCGCATCCGCATCGATGGCCGACCCATCGTGGAACATGCACTCGTCGAAGCAGCGGACCGGCTCTGGCCGGACATCCGCGCAGCATCGCCGTCCTTTTTCGAGGCGACGACCGCGATCGCGTTCCTCGCGCTCGCCGATGCCGCAGTCGATGTGGCGGTGGTGGAGGTCGGCCTCGGCGGCCGGCTCGACGCGACGAATGTGATCACTCCGGCGCTGTGCGTGCTGACGAACGTGTCGCTGGACCACATGCAGCTGCTGGGCGCGACGATCCCCGAAGTCGCTGCGGAGAAGGCCGGCATCATCAAACCGGGTGTGCCTGTGATCACCGGGGAGACCGATGCGGACGTACTGGCCATCCTGGCGGCCCGCGCCGACGAGAGCGGCGCGCCGCTCCACATCCTGCCCGCACACCTGCCGCAGGATGTGACCGTGGCGCCCGACGGCACCCGCTTCTCCCTCGACACCGTCGCCTGGGGCTCGCTCGAGGTGCACTCACCGCTGATCGGCGCGCACCAGGCGCGGAACGTCGCGCTCGCGGTCGCGGCGCTCGAGCTGCTGCCGCCGCCCCTGCGCCCGACGCGCGAGGCCGTGATCCGGGGCGCGGCCACGGCAGAATGGCCAGGTCGTGCGCAGCTCGTGCACAAGGCCGGCGCGACCTGGCTCTTCGACGTCGCACACAATGCGGCCGGCGTGCAGG
>CAYSGF010000029.1:0-14407 GCA_964430275.1 uncultured Gemmatimonadaceae bacterium | reverse complement strand
CCGAAGGAGATCGAGCCCGAGCCCCCACACTCGGGACACGTCTTCGGCTTCGAACCCGGCGCATTGCCGCTGCCGGCGCACGTTGCGCAGTCGTCCGTCACGGGCACGCTGATGTTGATGCGCCCGCCGCGCGCGGCCGTGCCGAACGGGATCTCGACGACGTACTCGACATCGCGTCCCCGCAGCGGTGCACTCGTCCGCCCGCGACGGGTCTGCTGCTGTTGCTGCTGCTGACGACGGCGGTCGAAGAACGAGCTGAAGAGGTCACCGAGGCCGCCCAGATCGCCGAGGTCCTCGAACGTGAAACGCTCCTCCTGCGTACCAGCGCCCGTTGCGCCTCCACCAGGGCCGCGCGCGGCGCTGCCCCGGCCGAAGCCGAAGCCGCCGTACGGTCCCATCTTGCGCATCTGATCGTACTGCTTGCGTCGGGTGTCGTCGGACAGCACCGAATACGCTTCACCGACCTCCTTGAAGCGCTCTGCCGCCTGCGGATCATTCGGGTTCGCGTCGGGATGGTTCTGCTTGGCGAGCCGGCGATACGCCTTCTTGATGTCATCGGCGCTCGCGCCCTCCGCAACACCCAGGATCTGGTAATAGTCCTTCGAGGCGGTGGCCGGCATCCGGTCAGTCCTCGTGCTGGAGCACGCGTACGCGGGCGGCCCGGATCAACGTACCGCCGAACCGGTAGCCCTTCTGGAATACATCCGCGACCAGGCCGTCCTGCTCCGGAGTCTCGGCGGTCACGACGCCCACGGCCTCCATGCTCGACGGATCGAACGGCTGGCCATCCGGCTCGATCGCCTCGAGTCCGGCTGCCCGCAGGCTCTGCAGCAGCTTCTTCTCGACGAGCTGGACACCTTCAAGCAGCGACTTGGACGTCGACGTCTCCGCGTAGTCCGCAACGCGTTCGAGATCGTCGATCGATTCGAGAAGACGCTTCACGAGATCGCCCTGCGCGCGCGCATACAGATCCGCCCGCTCACGATCTGTCCGCTTGCGGTAGTTGTCGAACTCCGCTGCGAGACGCAGGTGCCGGTCGGTGAGCGTCGAGACCTCGCGCTGTAGCTCCTCGAGCTGCGGGTCCATTGTGTCCGGCGCGGGCTCCGCCCCCTCGTCCGCTGCTGCGTCCGGCAATTCCACCGGCGCTGCGTCCGTCGGCGGCTCGTCTGGTCGGGTCCTTCGATGCTTCACGATTCGTCCTCTGAGTCAGTGGTGCTGCAACGCGTCGCCCGCTCGTGCAAGCGAGAGACCATCCGTGCCTGCCGAATCGGCATCCACTACGCCCGTGCAATCAACCAGTCGCGGAGGTCCCTCACAATCTCCACCCGGTCCGGCTCGTTCAGGAGCTCATGATAGTGGCCCGGATACACCTCGATGGAAACATCCTGCGCCGAGAGCGAGCGCGCAAACGCGAGCGTCCGGTGCGTGTCCACGAGCTGGTCCGCGGCCGGAAGCAGGAAGAGCAGCGGCGTGACAATCCGGTCGCTGCGCTGCAGGACCATTCCCATGGCCGAGGAGACCTCGGTGAAGAGCCTGGGTGTGATGCGGTCATGGACGAGTGGGTCCTCACGATAGGCGCGCACGACCTCGGGGTCGCGCGAGAGCGCGTCCGGATCGATCGCATTGCGGAACGGCACGGCGGGCAGCACGCGGGTGAGCGCGCTCGCGAGCGTAATCTTCCAGCGCGGGACACTGACCGCAGTGCCGAGCCATGGCGCGATGAGGATTCCGCCGTTCAGCGGTGCATCGTACTCTTCGAGGTAACGGAGTGCGACGAGGCCGCCCATCGAATGACCGAGCAGAAAGAGCGGCAGGCGCGCATCCACGAGTCCGCTGACCTCGCGGCGGAATCGGTCGAGGTCCTGGAGGAGGACATCGAAGCTGCCGACATGACCGCGCCGGCCCTCCGAGGTGCCGTGGCCGCGCTGATCATACGCGAAGGTCGACACGCCCGACGATGCCAGCGCCTCCGCGAACCCGTGATACCGACCGGCATGCTCGCCCAGCCCGTGCACGACGAGCACGGCCGCGCGCGGCTGTTGCACCTCGTACATGCGGTAATGCAGCCGCAATCGGCCGACGCCCTCGAAGGCACCGTCACTCCGCCGCACACTGACACCCGTCATGGCGCCTCCGTTTCCGTGAGGCTCGCGCGGCGAAGTAACTCGAGTGCTGCTACAGCGCCGCGCTCGCGGATGTCGTCACGCTGGCCGGGAATCTGGAAGAGCCGTGCACTCGCACGTTCCGGCGTTTCGACCGCAACCCACACGGTGCCGACTGGCTTGTCGGGTGTACCGCCCGCAGGGCCGGCCACGCCGCTGATCGCGACGCCGCAGTCCGCGCGACAGAGCTGACGAACACCCCTTGCCATTGCACGAACGACCGGTTCGCTGACGGCCCCGTGTTCCTCGATCGTGGCCGGCTCGACACCGAGCACCTTCACCTTCACGTCATTGTCGTAGGCAACGACACCGCCCTGCACGTAGGCGGACGATCCGGGCACGTCCGTCATCAGCTTGGCCGCGAGGCCGCCGGTGCAGCTTTCCGCAAACGCAACGCGCCACCCCCGCGCGCACAGTGCTGCCCCCACGACCGCAGCATGCACGACGCCCGCGCCGCCATAGTGCGCGACACCGATGCGCTCGCTCAACCGCGCCTCCGCGCTCGCGAGTGCCTGCGCAGCGATTGCCGGCTCGAGGTTCGCGGCCGTGATCCGGACGTCGACGCCCGCCAGAGTCGGCAGGAACGCGACGTCGAGAGGCGCAATGTCGGCAATGAGGTCGGTAAGCCTCTCGGCGAGACGCGACTCACCCACACCAGTGGTGCGCAGCCGGACACTGCGCACGGGATTCAGAACACGATAGCGCTGCTGCAGCCGAGGGAGCACCTCGCCTTCGGTCAGCACCTGTACCTCGACGGGTACTCCAGGGAGCAGCACGACGATGCGGTCGCCGTGCTCGATCCAGAGGCCGGGCGCTGACCCGCGCGGGTTCGGCAGCAGCACGCCACCACGGGGTACCATGGCCTGCCGCCGGTTCGTGGGTGGCATGGTGAGGCCGCGGCTGCCGTAGCGCTCCTCGAGGACGGCGATCCAGCCGGCGTCGGGTGCAAGCGGTCGATCGAGCGCCGCAGCGACGACGTCACGGGTGAAATCATCATGCGTGGGTCCGAGCCCGCCGGTGCAGATGACGACATCGGCGCGCGCCAGTGCATCATGCAACGCGCTGGTCATGAGTACGTCGTCATCGATGACGCTCGATCGACGCACGACCGGCATTCCCGCCGCGGCCAGCTGTGCGCCGAGCCACGCGGAATTCGTGTCGATGGTCTCGCCGAGCAGCAGCTCCGTACCGATGGCGAGGATCTCGACGACCGGCCGGCTCATGACGGGGGTGCGGCGGCGCGCAGCAGGCGCCGCCATTCGTACAGGTAGATGCCGAAGGAGTACACCGTGAGCCACAGGGCTATCCCCAGTGTGAGCAGGAACACGGTGCTGTGAAATACCTGCCAGTGTGCCCACATCTCGCCGCGCCAGGCATGATCGTGTGCCGCGCTCTGGAGCGCGTACCAGAAGATCGTGGTTCCGATGAAGATGTTCTGGAACACCGCCTTCAGTTTGCCGGAACTGCCGGCAGCGATCACGACACCACCGCGAGCAGCGTACGAGCGGATCGCAGTCACGAGCAGCTCACGCCCGAAGATCACGAGCAGCACCCAGACGGGCAGCTCGCCGAACACCGGCAGGGGCGCGTCGGGCGCGTCGCGTCGCGAAATCAGATAGAACGGGACGAACGTGGCGACCAGCAGCAGCTTGTCCGCAATCGGGTCGACGAGTTTCCCGAAGTTCGAGATCCAGCCGTGTTTGCGCGCGAGGTAGCCGTCCCACAGATCGGAGAAGGCAGCAGCCAGGAAGACGAGGAACGCGATGAACCGGGCCGTGAAGGTCGGCACGAACAACAGCACGTACACGACCGGGGTAAGCGCGATGCGCGCGACGGTGATCGCGTTGGGTAGAGTGCTGCGCTCGAACAGCGCCATGTCAGCCGAGCGACTTGAGGACCAGCTTGCTCACCGCGCGCAGCGTGTCGAAGACGCCTTCTCCGCGAACCGCGACCGCCTCGAACTCCGGCAGGTTGCCGGGGTTCAGCTGCGCGCTCAGTTCCTGGACCGGAACTGCGCTCGGCAGGTCACGCTTGTTCCACTGCAGGACGATAGGAATCTGCTGTGCGTCGTAGCCGTACTCGGAGAGGTTTTCGTACAGGTTCTCCATGGCCGCGATATTCGCATCCATGCGTTCCGCCTGGGAGTCCGCCACGAACACGATCCCATCGACGCCCTTCAGGATCAGGCGGCGACTCGCGTTGTAGTAGACCTGGCCCGGCACGGTATACAGGTGGAAGCGCGTCTTGAAGCCGCGGATCGCGCCGAGGTCCACGGGCAGGAAGTCGAAGAACAGAGTCCGCTCCTGTTCCGTGGCGAGCGAGATCAGCTTGCCGCGGGTTTCCGGACTGACTTTCCCGTAAACGTATTCCAGGTTCGTGGTCTTGCCGCCGAGCCCGGGTCCGTAATACACGAGCTTGCAGTTGATCTCGCGGCTCGCGTAATTGATCATCGACATCGGCCGTTCCCCTCACTCCGAGAAGAGGCGGTCGATCTCTCCCTCGACCTCCTCCACCCACGCCTCATCCATGTGGATCCGCTCGCCGCGAGGGCCGCGCGCTGCGAGGTCATCGAGAACTGCGCCGAGTTGCGGCACGAACTTCCTGGTCGTAATGCGTACCATCCCGAGAGTCGTGAGGCCATCGAAGAGCGCGGCCAGAATGGCCCGTCCCCCGACGTCCGCCAGGTACATGGATCGGTGATCGCCGTGGTGATAGAGGGACGCAAATTCGCTCTCTCCGAGCAGCACGGCAAGCTGGTCGCTGGCCGCGAAGTCGGCGGCCGCGAGCGAGGCGAAGGTGGTTCCGTCGAAATCGGCGTGCTCGCCGGCGGATGTGAGCATGCGGCCGGCACGGTCGATCAGCAACGCAGTGCGAACGCCGGTTTCGCTGAGGTACGAACCGAGCAGGTCGTCCAGGCGCTGGACCTCTGGCTGTCCGAGGAAGCCGATGCCGTCGCTCATCCCGCGAATCCGGCGCGCACTTCGCCGGCGCCGAGCCTTCGCTCCATACGGTCGAGGATGTGTGCAGCGCGGCGTCGCAGCATGGGCCGCGACTCCCACGCGACGAAATCGCGCAGGAGCTGGACCAGCTCGACGGACGCATTCGCGCCGGCAATGTGGCTGAGGGCTGCAAAGCGACGCAGCGCGCGCGGACTGAAGAGTCCGCGCTGGTGGCGCTCGAGCTGATCGCGCACGACGAGGGTACCGACCGTCGCGGCCGCGCCAAGGGCGAGAAGCACGATCCCGGTGGTCTTCAGGATGCGAGAGCGGTCCATAGCTCGTCCGACTCGAGGGTCACAGGTCGCGGCGCCCGGACAGGGCCTCCGCAATCGTCACACCATCGGCGTACTCGAGGTCGCCGCCGACCGGCAGTCCGCGGGCGAGACGGGTCACGCGCACGCCCAGCGGTCGAATCATCTTCTGCAGGTACAGCGCGGTCGCTTCCCCTTCCACGCTGGGGTTCGTCGCGACGATCACCTCGCGTACCGTACTGCCGTTGCCGAGCCGTCCCATCAGCGCGTGCACGTTCAGCTCGTCCGGTCCGATTCCCTCGAGGGGGGAGATGCTGCCCCCGAGGACGTGATAGAGCCCGCGGTACTCGCCGGTCCGCTCGATCGCTCCGATGTCGGAAGCCTCCTCGACGACGCAGATAAAGCCCGCGTCGCGCCGTGGATTCGCGCACAGCGCGCACGGATCCGTCTCGGTCAGGTTCCCGCACTGCGTACACGGGTGCACCTGGTCGGCCACACGCTCCAGCGCGCGGGCCAGCCGCCGGGACTCCTCGGCTGGTCGCTTCAGCAGGTAGTACGTCAACCGAAGCGCGGTCTTGCGCCCGATGCCCGGCAGGCGAGCCAGCTCGCCCGTCAGATCATCGATCACGCTCACGGGAACTGGGGCAGATTGAACGGGAGCGGGAAGCCGCCCGCCACCTTCTTCAGTTCGTCGTCATAGAGCTGCTGTGCACGCTGCTGCGCTTCCGCGACGGCAGCCTGCACCAGGTCCTCGAGCATCTCGATGTCGGACGGGTCCACGACCGACGGGTCGATCTTGACCTCACGCACACGGCCACGACCATCGGCCGTGACAGTCACCATCCCGCCACCGCTCGAGCACGTCACCGTGCGATTTCCGAGTTCCGTCTGGAGTTGTGTCAGGCGGGCCTGTACCTGCTGGCCCATCTGAAAAAGCTGCTGGAAATTCGTCATGGAAGATCCGGACATCGCCGTCTGAAAAGCATCCCCGAGTATAGACGACCGGACTGGCCATTCGCAAGGACAGGTCCCGGCGTCCGCACTCCCCTTCTACCCCTGCAAAGGGGCGAGTTCCTGCCGCGCGCTGGGGCGAGTTCCTGCTCTCGCTCAAGCCCGCCAGGCGTCCTCGATGTGCTCGATGACGAGGGTCCCACCGGGTCCCGCAGCCACGGAGCAGACATCGAACCGGCAGGCTCGGTCGGCGGCCCCGTACCGCGCGATCCAGGCCCTCGCGGCGATCGCGAGGTCACGGCGCTTGGCGGCCGTCACGGCCTCCCCGGGGGATCCGAACCGGTTACCGGACCGGCATTTGACTTCGATGAAGACGAGGACGTCCCCGCCCGCCGCGACTACATCGATCTCGCGGTGTCGGAAGCGCCAGTTCGTGGCAAGGATGCTCCAGCCGTGCTGCCGGAGGTAGTCCACGACCGCACGTTCGGCGCGGCGCCCGAGCTCATGCGAGGCTGCCATGGCGCGCACGGTCGGCCTGCAGCCGGGGCGGCGCCATGGGTCGACCGGCCATGGGCGCCCAGGGCCAGACCCGGGCGGCTCGAAGCGATTCCAGCGGGCTCACTCGTCCAGCAGCTCGAGATCCCACGCCTGGACGGCGCGAGCCAGCAGCGGGTGCTCGCGGGCAACACGGGCAAGGCGGTCGGCGCGGACCTGTTCGGGCGTCAGGCGCTGCGGTGCTGACGATGGGCTTGCCCCCGCGCGCTGGACCACGAGCTCGACCGGGTGGCCGAGCATCTCGGAGAAGGCGTCCTGAAGTGCCCGTGCTGCCGGGCTCTCCCCGCTCAGTCGCTCGAGACCCGGCCCGGCGGGCACCTGGAGGAGGACGCGGTGGTCCGACTCCTGTTCCGCGCGCGCCGCCTTCAGGAAGATGGCCAGGCCGTGCGGAATCCGGCTGCCGTCCTGGAGAAGGACGCGGAGCGCCCCGGCGGCGTCAACGGCGCGGCTGCGCGACGCCGGTGCAGGCCGCGTGGCCGTGCCAGCAACCTGCGCGGGCGCTGCCGGTGCGACGGCGGCCTCGACGGTCCGGGCGCTCGCACCGCCGGCGGCGCCGGGCGCAGCCACGGCCACGGGTCCGGCTGCCTCTGCCGCTGTCGAGGTGGCCGTGTGCGCCGTCGTGTCCCTGCCCCGTTCCGCCCGGCGCGGCGCGGTCGAGGCGTCAGCCCCCGGGCGCTCTGGGGCCGGGGGCCGGCCACCCTGGTCGGGTGCCGGGGCACCCCCGGCAGCGCGCAGCAGGTCCTCGAGTGCGATGGTGCGGTCGATATACGCGAAGCGGAGAAGCAGGACCTCGAGCATGGTCCTGGGGTT
Source organism: uncultured Gemmatimonadaceae bacterium (assembly GCA_964430275.1). Lineage (GTDB taxonomy): Bacteria > Gemmatimonadota > Gemmatimonadetes > Longimicrobiales > RSA9 > DASTYK01. The sequence continues at coordinate 6,679 of CAYSGF010000029.1, read as the reverse complement.
CGCACTCTTGCGGAAGCGACCTTCCGAATCGAGTTCGGCCGCGAGGGCGAGCATGCGCAGCAGATCGGGCGCGTCGAAGCGTGCGGCCACGGCGTCGTGACGTTCGCGCAGGTCGTCACGAACGTGTGTCCCCTCACCGTCGTCGAACTTCCAGATGAGCAGGGAGCGCAGCGCGTCGGTCAGGCCGCGGTAGAACTCCGTCAGGTCGTAGCCGTCGTCGAGGATTCGCTGTACGAAGCGGAACACGTCGCCGGCACGTCGATCGGCGAGGATCTCGAAGAGCTCCAGGTAGAGCTCGTCACCGATCAGGCCGAGCACGCGCGTCACGTCTGCGGGTGTGATGGACCGCTCGGCGAAGGAGAGCACCTGGTCGAGGAGGGACAGCGCGTCGCGCATGCCGCCTTCCGCGCGGCGCGCGATCGGCAGGAGCGCGTCGTCATCCCCGGCGATGCCTTCCTCGACGAGGATCGTGCGAAGGCGCGCAACGATATCGTCCACGCCGATGCGCCGGAAATCAAAGCGCTGGCAGCGCGAGAGGATCGGTGCTGCGGCCTGCTGGATCTTCTGCGGCTCGGTGGTAGCGAACACGAAGATCACCCGCGGCGGCGGCTCCTCCAGGATCTTGAGCAGGGCGTTCCACGCCTCACGCGTGAGCATGTGCGCTTCATCGATGATGTAGACCTTGAAGCGGTGCTCGTCGGTGGGCGCGTACATCGCGCGCTCGCGCAGGTCGCGCGCGTCGTCGACGCCGCGGTTCGACGCGGCGTCGATCTCGACGACGTCGAGCGACGTGCGTCCCGCCCAGATCCGTTCACAGGAGTCGCAGGTGCCACACGGCTCGCCGGGCGCGAGCGCGTCGGTGCCGGCTGGGACGGCGGCGCCCTCGACGCCCACCCGGTTCGGGCAGTTCAGGGCCATTGCGAGCACGCGCGCGGCGGTCGTCTTGCCGACGCCGCGCGGGCCGCAGAACAGGTATGCATGCGCGACACGCCCGCGCGCGACCGCGGCGCGCAGCGTCTCGGAGACATGCTCCTGCGTGGCCATCTCGGCGAAATGGCGGGGCCGATAGGTTCGCGCGAGCGCGGACCGGGTGGTGGACATCGACTGCACCGTGGCGGAGTGAAACGGGAATGGAGGGATGCTACAGCGACCGGCGGCGCGCGGGCAACCCGAGGGCGGCAGGTGACGGACTCCCGGATGCGCGCCCTGCAAAGAAATCGCCCCAGGAAGTTAGTAGCGACGCTCACGTCACTTACCGCTGCTGCCTGCGGGGCCCTGACGGGGTTCGTGAGCTCGCGCCCTACGTTTCCTGGGGCGACAGTTCTTGCATGAAAGGTAGCGGCAGGACGGAGGAGGGTCAACCCGAGGAGGCGCTGTGACGGTAGCGGGAAAGGACAATCTCGTTCGCACGAGCGAGGGGATGCTGCAGGTGCTGCGGGACGCGCGCCGGGTCGCGATCATCGGTATCAAGCCGGAGTCTCACGCGGCCCAGCCGGCGCATTACGTTCCGCGCTATCTGCAGCGGGTGGGCTACGAGATCGTGCCGGTCCCGGTGTATTACCCCGAGGTCACCGAGATCCTGGGCGAACCGGTATACCGTTCGCTTGCGGAGGTGCCCGGCCCGATCGACCTGGTAGTCGTGTTCCGGCGCTCCTCCGACGTGGCGCAGCATATCGACGACATCCTCGAAAAGCGGCCGGATGCGGTCTGGCTGCAGCTCGGAATCCGCAACGACGAGGCTGCCAGGCAGTGGGCCGACGCCGGGATCCGTGTGGTGCAGGACCGCTGCTCGATGGTCGAGCACCGGCAGCTGGACTGAATCAGACGGCGGCTCGCGCCGGCATGAGAGCGACGCGTCGGCCGATCGCCTCCGCGATCCCTGCAACCTGCTGAACCAGCTCGTCGAACTGCTCCGGCCACAGGGACTGCGCCCCGTCGGAGAGTGCATGGTCGGGGTCCGGATGGACCTCGATGAGCAGTCCGTCGGCGCCTGCGGCAACGGCCGCGCGCGCCATGGGCGTCACCTTGGCGCGAATCCCCGTGCCGTGGCTGGGGTCCGCGATGATCGGCAGATGCGACAGCGCCTTCACGACCGGAATCGCCGTGAGATCGAGCAGGTTGCGTGTCTGGTCGTCGAAGGAGCGGATGCCACGCTCGCACAAAATCACCTGCTCGTTGCCCTCCGCCAGGATGTACTCCGCACTGAGCAGCAGCTCCTTGATCGTCGCGGACAGGCCGCGCTTCAGCAGGATCGGCTTGCCGGTCCGACCGGCGCGGCGCAGCAGCGGATAGTTCTGCATGTTGCGCGCGCCGATCTGAATGATGTCGGCATAGCGCGCAACGACGTCCACGGTCTCGGTCTCGAGTGCTTCCGTCACGACTGCGAGCCCGGTCTCCTCGCGCGCCATCGCGAGCATGCGCAGCGCCTCGACACCCAGACCCTGGAACGCGTAGGGGGACGTGCGCGGCTTGAACGCACCGCCGCGCAGCACCGTGGCCCCGCTGGAGCGCAAGCGCCGCGCGATCGAGACGATCTGCTCGGTCGACTCGACGGAGCAGGGTCCGGCCATCAGCACGACTTCATCGCCGCCGATGCGGGTGCCGTTGGCGAGCTCGATGATGGTCCCTTCGCTGCGCCACTCGCGCGAGACCTGTTTGTAGGGCTGCGTGACGTGGATGACCTGCAGGACTTCCGGCAGCCCCTCGAGTCGCGTGCTGTCCACCTTGCCGTCATTACCGATCAGACCGATGGCGGTGCGCTGCCGGCCCGGGATCGGACGGGCCTCGTAGCCCATCTCCCTGATCGCATCGATGACGCGGCGAACGTCGGCATCCCCCGCGGTGTGACTCATGACGACCAGCATGCTTCGCTCGGGATGAAGGAATGGCGCCAGTCGGCGCCGAACCGGAAGGTAGCGCCCGGGTCTGGTGACGTAAAGCGTGGGGGGCGCTATACCTGGGCGTAGAAGCGCGCCACGGCCGCGACGACATGCTGCAGGTCGTCGTCCGACAGCTCGGGGAAGATCGGCAGTGCGAGCACCTCGCGCGCGGCACGCTCGCTGTGCGGAAAGTCCCCTTCCCGATAGCCCAGTCCGGCAAAACACTCCTGAAGGTGCAGCGGGAGCGGGTAGTAGATCTCGGTGCCGATGCCGGTCGCCTGCAGGTGGCTGCGCAGCGCATCACGTGCGTGCACGCGGATGACGAACTGGTTGTAGATGTGGCCGGGAACGTCGTCAGGCAGGCGGACGTGCTCGAGCAGACCGGCCTCATCGAACAGGGTCCGATAGCGACTGGCGTTGCGGCGACGCGCGTCGTGCCACGCGTCCAGGTGGCGCAGCTTGACCCGCAGCACGGCGGCCTGCAGTGCGTCCAGACGGAAGTTGCCCCCTACACTGCCATGGTAGTACTTCGGCTCCATGCCATGCACGCGCAGCCGTCGCAGCAGGTCATCGAGCGCGCCGTCGGAGGTTGTGACCATGCCGGCATCACCGAAGGCGCCGAGGTTCTTGCTCGGGAAGAACGAAAAGCAGCCGATGTCGCCGATGGTGCCCGCCTGCCGGCCTCGCTCGTCCACAGCGCCGATCGCCTGTGCAGCGTCTTCCACGACCGGCACGCTCGCCGCACGCGCGATCCGTTCGACCGCGTGCATGTCCGCCACGCGACCGAAGAGATGAACCGGCACGATCGCCCTGGTCCGTGGCGACAGGGCGACCTCGATCGCGGCAGGGTCGATGTTGAACGAGTTCGGCTCGATGTCGGCGAACACGGTGCGTGCGCCCAGGCGAGCGACCACCCCCGCCGTCGCGAAGAACGTGAAGGGCGTGGTCACGACCTCGTCGCCCGGACCGACACCGAGCGCCATGAGCGCGACCAGTAGCGCATCCGTACCGGACGAAACCCCGACCGCGTGATCACAGCCAACATAGTCTGCGAGCTCACGCTCCAGTGCCTCGACCTCCGGACCGAGAATGAAGTACTGCGACTCGATCACACGGCGCACCGCCTCCTCGACGTCCTCGCGGATCGAGGCGTACTGTGCGCGCAGATCGAGCAGTGGCACGCTCCGGTTCCTGGCAGTCTGCTCGCCGGCAGTCATGGACGCATCTCCTTCGTGACTCAGCGCAGGCGCATCCCGTCCGCGGCCACGCGGCATGCGCCCGACCAACCGTGCGCGGCAAGCTGCCGCGGTATCGCCTGCCGGTCGAACTGCGGGTAGACGTGCGTCACGACCAGCTTGCGCGGGTCGGCGCGCTGCGCGAGCCTGGCGAGCGACCGGGGAGAGAGGTGGATGTCGATCGCCTCGGCATCGGACATGGCGCATTCGGCGATCAGCTCATCGACGCCCTGCAGAAAATCCGCCACTTCATCGGACGGCCCGGTATCACCCGTGAAGCCGAACGTGAAATCACTGCAGCGTGCACGGTACGCAAGAGACACTGCCGTGTGCGGCGTGTGCAGGGCACTGAGCTCGATACTGCCGACGCGAAGCGTCTGCCCCTGTGCGATCTCGAGGATCTCGAGTGGAAACGTCGGATCACTCAGATGATCACCGAAGGCGGCGGCCATCGCGCTCAGCCGGGCACGCGTACCGGCGGGTCCGATCACCGTGAACGCATCCGTGCGCACGACCCGGGTGCCGTACTGCAGCGCGAACAGCAGCATGGGCACATCACCGGTATGATCGTTGTGGAAATGGGAGAGCACGAGATGGGACAGCGACGGCCACGGCAGGCCAAAATGCGCGAGGTTGTAGACCACACCGGGCCCGCAGTCGAACAGCACGCGGGTCTCGCCGTCGGCGAGCCAGTAGCCGGAGCAGGCACGCTCGCCGTCGGGCGCAGCCGTGCCGCAACCGACCACGCTCAGCCGGTGCGGATCTGACTCGCCCAAGCGCGGTTCTCCTCGTACCAGTCGACCAGATTCTGAACGCCCTGCTCGAAGCTCGTCTGTGGACGCCATTCGAGCAGTCGCTCCGACTTGCCGATGTCCGCCCACGTTGCCAGAACATCCGCCTTGTGCCTGGGCTCGTTCACGATGTTCGCCCGGCGACCGGTGTACTGCTCGACCAGCTCGATTGCATCCGCGAGGACGACAGGCTTGTCGGAGCCGAGATTCACGATCTCGTAACCGAGCGGCCGCATGGCAGCAACCGTGCCGCGTGCGACATCATCGACGTACGTAAAGTCGCGTTCCTGCCGCCCGTCGCCGAACACGGTTACAGGGTTCCCCTCGCGGATCCACTGCACGAACCGGAACAGGCTCATGTCCGGCCGGCCGGCCGGCCCGTATACCGTAAAATACCGGCAGATGGAGACGTCGATCCCGTACAGGTAGTGGTAGGTATAGCAGAGCGCTTCGGCCGCCTTCTTCGACGCGGCATACGGCGACAGCGGCCGGTTCGTGTCCGCGTCCTCGCGATACGGCCGCGGATTCTCCTGACCGTACAGGCTGGACGTCGATGCGAGCATGAACTTGCCAATTTCGTGTTTCACGCACAGCTCGAGCAGGTTGAGCGTACCCGTGGTGTTCGTCTCGACATAGACCCATGGATTCTCGACCGACTGCCGCACCCCGGCGCGCGCAGCGAGATTGATCACGCCGTCGACCCGCGTTGCGGCTGTCGCGTCCCGAAACAGCCGCTCGAGACCCGCGCGGTCTCCGATGTCGAGCTCGTGAAAGTCGAATCCTTCACGGCCGCGCAGCCGCTCGAGGCGCCAGTGCTTCAGGCGTACATCGTACGCGTCATTCAGGTTGTCGACACCGATGACGCTGTCACCGCGCGCGAGCAGCTGGTCCGCGACCCGCGACGCAATGAAGCCCGCGGCGCCGGTAAGAACGTAATTGGCCATCGTTCAGTCTGGTCTCCTGGCGGGGCCGCTGGGCGCCGGTGACATCATACTGCGGTCTCCGCGGTCTCCGCGCCGGCCAGCACCTCGTCGAGCCGGACGCCGACGACGCTGCTGATCCCCGGGTCCTCCATGGTCACGCCGTACAGCCAGTCGGCGCTCTCCATGGTGCGCGGATTGTGCGTGATGACGATGAACTGGGTCGTCTGCTTGAACTCCTGCAGCATGGCGATGAAGCGACCGATGTTCGCCTCGTCCAGAGGTGCATCCACCTCGTCGAGCACACAGAAGGGACTCGGCTTCACGAGGTAAATCGCGAACAGGAGTGCGAGCGCGGTGAGTGCGCGCTCGCCGCCGGACAGCAGGTGAATGCGCTGCGTGCGCTTGCCGCGCGGCGAGGCACTGATGTCGATCGGCGACTCGAGCGGATCCTCCGGATCCTCGAGCCGGATGTCGCATTCGCCGCCTTCGAACAGCGTCGTGAAGGTCGTGCGGAAGTTCATGCGGATCTGCTCGAAGGTCTGCGTGAACAGGTCCTTCGCCGTGCGGTTGATCTGGCGGATCGCCGACTGCAGGTCATCGCGGGCGCGCGTCAGGTCGTCACGCTGCGTCTGCAGGAACTCCAGGCGCTGACTCTCCTCCGCATGCTCCTCGACGGCGAGCATGTTGATCGGGCCGAGCCGCTCGATGTCGACGCCGATCGCCTGCAGCTCTGCACGCAGCACGTCAGGATCGCCGTCGACGATGTCGCCTTCCTGCATCAGCTCATCGAAGGAGCGCCCCCACTCCGCCTCGAGCCGGTCGTGCACGCGCCGCTCGGCCGCGACCGCCTC
>CAYSGF010000028.1:0-2292 GCA_964430275.1 uncultured Gemmatimonadaceae bacterium | reverse complement strand
CCGACGTCGCGCAGCCGGAGCTGGCGCGCGATCTCGCGTGCTGCGTCCATGTTCGTGCGCAGGATCGTCTTCTCGGGGTCCTTCTTGCCGGTGTAGCGGCCCGTGTTCACGTCGATCGAGACGAGTGCTTCCGTCGGCTCGATGATGATGTAGCCGCCGGACGGCAGGTCGACGCGGCGCTGGAACGCTTCGCGGATCGCGTCCTCGATACCGTGCTTGTCGAAGAGCGCGACGGGGTCTACATAGAGCTTGACGCGGTCGAGCAGGTCGGGTGCAACGCCCTGCAGGTACTGGAGTACCTCGTTGTGCAGCTCCTTCGAGTCGATGATGAGCGCATCCACGCGGTCGGTGAACAGGTCGCGGATGATGCCGGACGTCAGCTTCGCCTCGCGATGGATGAGCGCGGGCGGGCGGGCGCTCTTCGACTTCTTCTGGATCTTCTTCCAGGTATCGTGCAGCGTATTGAACTCGCGCTCGAACACCTCGCGTGTCAGTTCCTCGCCCGCAGTGCGGATGATGACGGCGGCATCATCCGGCACGACGTCCTTGGCGATGGCGCGCAGCCGCGCGCGTTCCTCGCGGTCCTCGATCTTGCGGCTGACGCCGATGTGCCCCTTGCCGGGCATGTAGACGAGAAAGCGGCCGGGGAGCGAGATGTGGGTGGTGACGCGCGGGCCCTTCGTGCCGATCGGCTCCTTGGACGCCTGTACGAGCACGCGCTCCCCCTTCGTGACCAGCTCGTTGATCGGGGGGAAGCGGCGGTTGCGATCGTTGCGGTCGTCGCGCTCGTCCTCGTCGTCGTCCTCGGGGTCCTTCGCGATGTCGGAGACGTGGAGGAAGGCGGCCTTCTCGGTGCCGATGTCGACGAATGCGGCCTGGATCCCCGGGAGCACGGCCTGCACGACGCCCAGATAGACGTCGCCGACCATGCGCTCGGCATCGGGCCGGTCGACCATGAGCTCAACGAGGATGTCGTCTTCGAGAATGGCGACGCGGGTTTCGAGCAGCGTCGCGGAGATGAGGATCTCGCGTTTCATGTGGTTGCTTCCGCGACGGCCGGCTCGAGCGAGGCGGCGGCGTCGCGGAGAATGCTCCTGGCAATGACCAATCGTTGCACCTCGCTCGTGCCCTCGCCGATCTCGCAGATCTTCGCGTCGCGCATCATGCGCTCGACGGGGTACTCGGAGGTGTAGCCTCGAGCGCCCATGAGCTGGACCGCGCGCGTGGTCGCGCGCATGCACAGCTCGGACGCGTACAGTTTCGCAAACGACGCCTCACGGCCGAACGGCTGCTCGTGCTGTTTCAGCCAGGCGGCGTGATAGACGAGATGACGCGCGGCGGCGATCTCGGTCGCCATGTCGGCGAGCGAGAACTGGACGCCCTGCACGTCGGCCAGCTTCCGACCGTTCTGCTCCTCGCGACTCGCGTACAGCAGCGCCTGCTCATAGGCGCCCTGTGCGAGGCCGAGCGAGAGCGAGCCGATGCCGATGCGGCCGGCGTCGAGCGTCTTCATGAAGTTGATGAACCCCTGCCCCTCGTCGCCCAGGCGCCGGTCCATCGCGACGCGGGCGTCCTCGAGGATGAGCTCGCGCGTATCGGAGGCGCGCCAGCCCATCTTGTCTTCCTTCTTCGCTGCGCGCACACCGGGCGTGAACGGCTCGAGCTCAGGCGCGTGACCGACCCCGACGCGCTCGGCGGCCTCGCGATCCGTCGTCTCCTTCGTGACGATGAAGCTCGTGATCCCCTTCGTGCCGCGGGCACGGTCCGTCACCGCGGTCACCACGAAGATCTCGCCGACGCCGGCGTGCGTGATGAAGATCTTGCTGCCGTTGATGCGGTAGCCGTCGCCGTCGCGGACGGCGACCGTACGGGTGGACCCGGCGTCGGAGCCGGCCGCGGGCTCCGTCAGGCCGAACCCGCCCAGCACGCGGCCCGTGGCCAGCAGCGGCACGAACTGCTGCTTCTGCGCTTCCGTGCCGAACGCCATGATCGGCGACATGCCGAGTGTGGAATGGGCGCTGATCGTGATCGAATGGCTGGCATCCACCCGCGCCAGCTCCTCGATGACGAGGATATAGCTGATGTAGTCCAGTCCCAGGCCACCGTACTGCTCCGGCACATTGACGCCGAACCATCCGCGATCCGCCATCCTGCGCACGTTCTCCCACGGGAAACGGCTCTCGGCGTCGTGCTCGCGGGCGACGGGCGCGATCTCGGCATCCGCGAAATCGCGGACTTCGCGGCGCAGCGCCTCATGCTGATCGGTGAAGTAAGGGCTCATGATACCTGTGG
>CAYSGF010000027.1:0-73323 GCA_964430275.1 uncultured Gemmatimonadaceae bacterium | reverse complement strand
GGCGTGCTTCATTCCGGCGCGGCGTGCGTTGAAGGTGCAGCCGACGGAGGCGTTGAGTGGAGCGCGCTAATTACGGACGGGGATGGTCACCGGAAGAGACCCCCCATGGACAACAACCGCGCGGCCTCAGCTCCGTGCGTCCTCTTTCCCGGAGCATCCCATGACCTGGTCCCACGCCGTGCGGCGGCGCCGGAGCCTGCTCAGCGGACTGTCGCTCGACCTGAAGCTGGGCTTCCGAATGCTCGTGAAGTATCCCGGGCTCACCGTCGTCGGCGGCCTGGCGATGGCGTTCGGCATCTGGTTTGGCGCTGTCACCTTCCAGATGTTCGGCTTCCTGACGAGCACGAACCTGCCGCTTCCGGGCGGCGATCGCATCGTGAAGATCCAGAACTGGGATTCGAAGATCCTCGATGAGGAGGATCGCGTGCTGTACGACTACCAGCTCTGGCGCTCCGCGCGCTCGATCAAGGACCTTGGCGCCTACCGCGACGCGAGCGCCAACCTGGTGGGCGCGGACGGCACCGCGCAGCCGGCAGTGGCGGCGGAGGTCACCGCGTCCGCGTTCCGGATCGCACCTGAGCGGCCCCTGCTCGGCCGCGTGCTCGACGAGTCGGACGAACGCGCGGGCGCAGCGCCCGTGGTGCTTCTCGGCTACGACGTGTGGATCACGCGCTTCGATCGCGACCGGGAGATCGTCGGACGTAGCGTACAACTCGGCAGCAGCTTCGCCACGGTCGTCGGTGTGATGCCGGAAGGGTATGCGTTTCCGGTCGCCCACGAGCTGTGGCTGCCGCTGCGCACGGATGTCGCCGACGTGGAGCCGCGGAGCGGCGCCGCCATCAAGGTCTTCGGCCGTCTCACGAGCGGAGCGACGCTCGAGAACGCGCAGATGGAGCTGACGTCGTTCGGCAAGCGGCTCGCAGCGGAACAGCCGACGACGCACGGGCAGATCCAGCCGCACGTGGTGCCGTACACGCAGCTCGCGATCAACAACGCCGACATGATGGAGGTGATGGCGCTGGTCTACTTCTTCGTCGTCGCCCTCGTGGTGGTGGTGTGCAGCACGGTGGCACTGCTGCTCTTCGCGCGTGCGGCCTCGCGGGAGACGGAGATTCTCGTCCGCAGCGCGCTGGGTGCGAGCCGGCGCCGCATCGTGGCGCAGCTCTTCGCCGAAGCGCTGGTGCTCGCCGGCGTTGCGGCGGTGGTGGGGCTGGGGGCGGCCCAGCTGGCACTGACGCGCTGGGGCGAGCCGTATCTCGAGATGAACTACGGGCTGCTGCCCTTCTGGTACGACTTCAATCTGTCGCCGACCACCATCGCGTACGGGCTCGCGCTCGCCGTGATCGGCGCAGTCGTGGCTGGCGTGATGCCGGCGCGGAAGATCACAGGTGAGCTCGGGACGCGGCTTCGGGCGGGAACCGCCGGCAGCGGTGGCGTGAGCTTCGGGGGCGTATGGACGGCGGTCATCATCACGCAGGTTGCACTCACCGTCATGTTGCCGTCGGTCGCGATGATCGTGCGCGGTGAGAGCAAACGCGTCGCCTCGTACGAACCCGGCTTTCCAATTGAGGAGTACCTTGGCGTGACCATTGGCATCGACGCTCTGCCGGAGGAAGCGCTGACCCCCGTTACCGGCGCCGCGCCGGACGCGCGGGTCAGCACCTCGCTCGAAGCACTGCGCCAACGGCTGGAAGCGGAGCCGGGTATTGCCGGCGTGACATTCGTCGATGCGCTGCCGCGAGACAGTCACGTCCACCGGCGCCTCGAAGTGGTGTCCCTCCCGGGGAACCCGGGATCCTGGGTGACAACGGCATCGATCGATCCGTCGTACTTTGCCGTGCTGCAGGCACCGATGATCTCGGGTCGCGCGTTCACCAGCGGCGACCTCTCTCCGGACGCCCATGTAGTGATCGTCGATCAGGGCTTCGCGGACCTCGTCATGCCCGGGCGGAATCCGGTCGGACATCGCGTGCGCTTCAGCGCGGGGCAGATGCCCGACTCGAACGCCGTACAGCAGCCGTGGTACGAGATCATCGGGCTGGTCCCGGACCTCGGCATGGGGAGCGCCGCACAGTCGCAGCGGCCGGCGGGCGTGTACCTGCCGGCCGTTCCTGGAAGCCAGGGCGCCCTCCACATGATCGTGCACGGCCGCGGCGACCCAGCAGCGCTCGCTCCACGTGTCCGCGAACTGGCGACGGCCGTCGACCCGGCGCTACGGATCGAGCAGATGACGCGCCTCGACCAGGTGGTGGCACCCCTGCTCTGGTTCCTCGGCCTGTGGATGCGAATCATCCTCGGTCTTACGGCGGTCGCCCTTCTGCTCTCACTTGCCGGGATCTACGCGGTGCTGTCGTACATCGTCGCCCGCCGTACGCGCGAGATCGGAGTGCGGGTTGCGCTGGGTGCCAGCGCGCGGCTAGTGATCACGTCGATCTTCAAGCGCCCGCTGATCCAGGTCACGCTGGGCGTGCTCGCGGGAAGCGGCTTGATTGCGCTGGCGGCGATTGCCATTCAGAACACAGAGCAGTTCCGCGGGACCGAGACCGGTGGGCTGACGTCCGGCGGGGTCGCGCTGCTGATGGGCTACGCGATCCTCATGCTCGGCGTGTGTATGCTCGCCTGTGTCGTGCCCACGCTGCGCGTACTGCGGGTGCAGCCGACGCAGGCACTGAGGGCGGAATAGCGTTGCTCGCCGGCCGGAAGGCGCTGGGGGTATGCGGAGACCTCGGCACCGCTTGCGCGTTGAGGTTTCACGGACCGGGTGCGAGGCGATCGAATGCCCTACTCCATCTACAAGCTCGTCCATCTGCTCGGCATCTTCGTCCTTCTGACGACGCTCGCGCTGCCCTGCATGCACCTGCTGCGCGGCGGCACGCGCACTGACTTTCCACGCCGGCGCACGCTCGTAACCGCGCACGCTGCCGCATCGTTCCTGATCCTGCTCGGTGGCTTCGGCATGCTCGCCCGGCTGGGCATCGTGCAGGACGGGTTGCCGGGCTGGATCCTGGTCAAGCTCACGATCTGGCTGGTGCTCTCGCTCGCACTCACCCTCGCCCTGCGCACGACTGCTGCCGCCCGCGCCGTGGTCGTTGCGGCCCCGCTGCTCGCGCTGCTGGCTGCCGGCATCGCGATCTACAAGCCTCTGTGACCGCTCTCCTGTCACAGGACTGCAGGCCTTCCCGTCTAGAGTTGTAGACAGCGACACTACAACCTGACGGAGTCGATTCATGACCACGACATCCATACATGACACTAACCTGGCTGCGGAGGTCCGCGCGCTGCGCGACGAGCAGCAGGTCGTAGACGCGCTCTACCGCTTCGCAGCGGGCCAGGACCTGCGCCGGGCCGAGCTCTTCCTGTCCGCATTCGCGCCTGATGCCCGTCTGGACTTCACGCAGCCGGCCCGCCGCTTCGGCGCGGAGGTCCCGCTGATGAGCGGCCGTGATGCGATCAGCGGGATCCTGACGACGCTCGCACCGCTCGACACGACCCATACGGTGAGCAACCCGCGCGTGGCGGTGGACGGCGACGACGCGATGCTGCACGCACTGGTCGAAGCGCAGCACGTCGTACGAGCAGCGCCGGAACGCCGCCTGCTGTTGAAGAACTTCTACGACGTTGCGCTCGCGCGCGCCGGTGCAGGATGGCAGATCACATCGATGGTGATCCGCACTGTGTGGCACGAGGGTGAGCCGGCCGTGCTCTTCGGCAGGCCAGGAGGTGCATGATGAGGGTCTTCATTGCGGGAGCTACGGGCGCTGTAGGTGCGCGCCTCGTGCCTCTCCTCGTGCAGGGCGGGCACGACGTGACGGGCACGACCCGGACACCGTCGAAGCGCGACCTGCTGCAGCGCCTGGGCGCGCGGCCGGTCGTGGCGGATGCACTCGATCCCGATGCAGTGGGTCGTGCCATCAGTGAAGCGGCGCCGGAAGTGGTCGTGCAGCAGCTCACGGCGCTATCGGACCTCAGCAGTGTGCGCAATTTCGACCGCGCGTTCGCACAGACGGCGCGCCTGCGCGGCGAGGGCACGGACATCCTGCTGTCGGCGAGTCGCGCTGCGGGCGTGCGTCGCTTCATTGCACAGAGTTACGCGGGCTTTCTGCTCGCTGCAGGCGAGCGCGGCATCCTGAGTGAAGACGATGCGCTCGATCCTGATCCGCCGAAGCCGTTTCGTCGCATCATGTCGGTGCACCGGCACATGGAAACCGCGGTGACGGGCGCGTCCTGGACGGAAGGCATCGTATTGCGCTACGGTGCGTTCTATGGCCCCGGCACCTCGATGTCCGTGCGGCCGCCGGGCGTGCAGAGCGAGGCGGTGCGGAAGCGGCAGTTCCCGATCATCGGCGATGGGGCCGGCATCATGTCCTTCATCCACATCGACGACGTTGCGGGCGCCACGGCGCTCGCGATCGAGCGGGGCCGGCGCGGCATCTACCACGTGACGGACGACGAACCGGCCGCTGCGTTCGAGTGGCTGCCCGCTCTCGCCGCAGCGCTCGGTGCGAAGCCGCCGCGGCGGGTGCCGAAGTGGCTCGCGCGGATCGCGGCGGGTCCGGCGGCAGTAACGATGATGACGGAATCGAGCGGCGCGTCGAATGCGAAGGCCCGCCGGGAGCTGGCGTGGGAGCCGCAGTATCGCAGCTGGCGCGAGGGGTTCGTCCATGGACTCGAATGAGATGGCCACGCTGCTGGAGGAGCTGAGGCCGAACGCGTTCGGGATCGCCTACCGGATGCTCGGCAGTGTGAGCGATGCGGAAGACATCGTCCAGGAAGGGCTGCTGAGACTGCATCGTACGATGCAGCAGGGGGAAACGATCGCATCGCCGCAGGCGTACCTCGCCACGGTCGTGACCCGGTTGTGCATCGATGAGCTGCGCTCGGCGCGGGTGCGCCGCGAGACCTACGTGGGTTCGTGGCTGCCCGAGCCGCTCCTCGAGACACCGGGCGCGGATGCTGTCGAACGCACGGAGCTGGGCGACTCGCTCGGCATGGCGTTCCTCGTACTGCTGGAAACGCTGTCGCCGGAGCAGCGCGCCGTGTTCCTGCTGCGCGACGTCTTCGACTACGGGTTTGCGGAGATCGCGCGCATCGTCGGGAAAACGGAGGCTGCATGTCGACAGCTCGCGGTACGCGCGCGTGCGCGCGTTCTGGAGCGACGTCCCCGCTTCGATGCACGGCCAGAGCAGCAGGCGGCACTCGTCGACCGGTTCTTTGCCGCCATCGACGAAGGGGAGCTGGCCTCGCTGGAGGCTCTGCTCACGGAGGACGTATCCCTGCACGGCGACGGTGGCGGCCGCGTGCCGGCGCTCGCGCAGTCGGTGCACGGCAGACGCGCAGTCGCGCGGGTGCTGCGCGGCTGGTCACGCGCCGGTGCACGATCCGGCGGCTACGAGGTACGTCGCACGACCGTGAACGGACAGCCTGGTGCGCTCATCCTGAGCGCGGAAGGGGCGGTCGTCGGGGTATGGGCGCTGGATGTCACGGACGACGGCGTCGCCGCCGTGCGTTCGGTCGTGAATCCGGACAAGCTGCGTCACATTCCGGGTGCCGCCGATTTCGGGGAGTGGCTACGGCGCGGCAACAACATCCGACACTGAGGATCCCTGCCTGCGCGCTGGCACGCACAGGGGAGGTGTGCGTGCCACGAGTAGCGCCGTTCGCCCTGCGGGCTTAGGATGCATCCGTTGCCGAACGGGCTTTCCGGGCCCCCCGGCGAGTGGATCGAGCAGGAGCGTCCAGCAATTGAATCGATTCCTCCGAGCGACGTCTCTCGTCGCCTGTCTGGCTTTCGCGGCGTGTGGTTCCCGCAGTGCAGCGCGGGGAACCGCCGCGCCGCCGCAGGACGCCGCCCGGTCGCCAGATGCACACGCGCACGAGCAAGGCCACGCGATGGCGCTGCCTGCGAGCGACGGTCCCGGCTACACGGCGGCCGATGTTCGCTTCATGCAGCACATGATCGGACACCACGCACAGGCGCTCACGATGACGGCGATGGTCCCCACGCACGGGGCCGGGGAACAACTGCGCACGCTGGCCGGGAAGATCGACATCTCGCAGCGCGACGAGATTGCATTCATGGAGCGATGGCTGCGGGAGCGGGACCAGGTGGTGCCGGACGACGCCCACGCGCGCGCCATGCGCATGCCGGGCATGCTGACTCCCGAGCAGCTCGTGCAGCTCGATCGGGCGCGCGGCACCGAGTTCGAGCGACTGTTCCTCAGCTTCATGATCCAGCACCATCGTGGGGCGCTGGAGATGGTCGAGGATCTCTTCGCGAGCCCGGGTGCGGGACAGGACTCCGAGATCTTCCGCTTCGTCACGGACGTCGACGCCGATCAGCGCGACGAGATCTATGTCATGCAGAGCATGCTGGACATGCTCGGTACCAATCGAGGGAGCCGATCCAGATGAGAGAGCAGGGAAGCAGCGTCAGACGCGGCCGGTGCATCAGCGCGGTCGCCATCCTCCTTACGGCGGCATGGACGGCGCCGCTGGTCGCGCAGCAGGACACGATCGCGACCATGGAGGATCCGCGCGTGGGACTGGGTCCGGGGGCGGAGAATACGGCGGGCATCGCGCTGGAGAACATGCGGCTCGTCTCGTATTCATCGAAGCCGATGGAGTTCGACTCGGCCAGCGGGCTGGCCTACATCAACTCGGATCTCGCGTTCCGCGGCGACATCGTCTACCAGGGCAACTTCAGCGGCTTCTCCGTCTGGGACGTCAGCGACGCGACGCAGCCGGCGCTCCTGGCGACGGTCGTGTGTGCCACCGATCAGGGCGACCCCACGATCTACGGTGACCTGCTGTTCATCTCCGCCGAGTCACTGCGCTCGCGGACCGACTGCGGCACACAGGGTGTCGAGGACGGTGCGGACCGGATGCGTGGTGTGCGCATCTTCGACGTCAGCAATCCACGCAGTCCGCGGCTGGTGAAGAACGTGCAGACGTGCCGCGGTTCGCATACGCACACGCTCGTGCCGGATCCCTCGGACGCGAACGTGGTCTACATCTATGTCGGCGGATCCTCCGGTGTGCGTGACGCGGCGGAAATGGCCGAGTGCTCGGACGGCACGGTGGCGGAGAACCCGAACACGGCGCAGTACCGCGTAGACATCATCCGCGTGCCGCTGTCCGAGCCCGCGCAGGCATCGGTAGTCGGCTTCACGCGGATCTTCGAAGATCTGCCGCGGCCGCCGGGGCGTGCGGGCGTCGCACTGAGTGACACCGCGACCGGTCGCATCGCCAGCGGGCCGCGCGGGTGCCACGATCTGACTGCCTACCCGGCGTTCAACCTCGTCGCCGGCTCGTGCGGGACCTTCGGCATCCTGCTCGACGCTGCGGACCCCGAGAAGCCGGTGGTCCTGGACGCGAAGTCCGACCTGAACTTCTCGCTCTGGCACACGGCAGTCTTCAGCAACGACGCGGAGTCGGTCGTGTTCACGGACGAATGGGGCGGCGGGACGTCGCCGCGCTGCCGCATCACGGATCCGCAGCGGCTGGGCGGCAACACGATTCTGTCCATCGACGACGGTGCGATGACGCAGCACGGCTACTTCAAGATGCTGGCTGCCCAGACGGAAACGGAGAACTGCGTATCGCACAATGGCGGGCTGATCCCGGTGCCCGGGCGCGACATCATGGTGCAGGGCTGGTATCAGGGCGGCGTGAACGTGTTCGACTTCACCGATCCGGAGAACCCCATCGAGATTGCGTACTTCGACCGCGGGCCCGTCGATGACGAGGAGCTCGTCGTGGGCGGATCGTGGGGGGCATACTGGTACAACGGTCAGATCTACTCGTCCGAGCTGTCGCGCGGCCTCGACGTGCTCGAGCTCGTGCCCAGCGAGTTCCTGTCGCAGAACGAGATCGATGCCGCGAAGCTCGTCACGATGGAGCAGTACAATCCGCAGAGCCAGCCGCTGCTCGAATGGCCGGCCGCATTTCCGGTGATCCGTTCGTACCTCGACCAGCTCGAGCGGAACGACGGTCTGTCCGCGGAGCGGACGGCTGCCATCGACCGAGCGCTCAGCGCAGCGGAAGCGGCCACGGGTGCAGCACGTCGGGATCAGCTCAACCGGCTCGCGGTCGCGCTCGACGCGGACGTGGCGAACGCGGCGGACGGCACGCGCGTCCGCGCCATGGCCGCGGCGGTGCGGGACCTCGCGAACGAGTCGCGGTAGCGGAAACGGGGATCGGGAGTATCAGCGATCGCCACGTCGTCGTGTGCGACGTGGCGATCGTCTCAGTCCGCGGTCGATCGGAGCGTACCGCGAAGGGTCATCCACCACTCCGCCGCGCGGCGTGCCAGGCGTCGAGCAGCTCGCGCTCGCGCTCGGCGCTCATACCGGACTGCATCGCAGCACGGCGCTCTGCCGGTCGCGTATTGTGCCAGGTAATCGTATCCAGGCTCGTCTCGGCCAGCGGCAGGAAGGTCAGTCCCTGCGCCAACGCGCGGCTGTTGTCGGCGCGCATGAGTGCACGGACCTGCGGCGTCGGTGTCCAGAGCGGCAGCGGTCCTGCGGCGCCGTGCCAGGGCGCAACGTTCTGTGCGAGCAGGAAGTCGGACGGAACCCAGGTGAGGTGCATCGGCTCCCCGAATACGGCACGCACTCCCCCGAGCATCTCGCCGATCGTGAGCGTCTGCGCCGGACCCACGAGGTTGTACACACCGGTCGTGCGCGCCTCGGCATTGCGAATCACCCAGCCGGCCAGGTCGCGGGCGTCGATCAGCTGCACGGGATCGGTCGGATCGCCGGGTGCGAGGATCTCGCCGCCGCGCTCCATGCGGACCGGCCAGTAGGTGAAGCGGTCCGTCGGATCGCGCGGCCCGACGATCAGGCCGGGCCGCACGATGAGCGTTCTGCCTGGGAACTGGCGCTCGGCCTCCTGCTCGGAGATCGCCTTGAGCGACCCGTAGTACTGCGGGTCGAGCTGCGTCAGCGAGAACGGGTCTTCGGCCCCACTGTACTCCTGGACCGGGCCGTCCTCGGTGAGCGTGTCGCCAGAGAAATCGGCGTTGACACCGAGCGTGGAGATGAAGGTGTAGTGCGGCGTGCGCTTTCGCAGCACCGCGCCGGCATCGCGCACCCACTTCGGCAGCGTGGTGGGCAGGTCGATCACGGCGTCCCAGTCGCGGCCCTCCAGCGCGCGCAGGTCGCTGTTGCGGTCGCCGATGAGTTCTTCGACACCGTCAGGAAGCACCGTCGATTGACGGCCGCGGTTGAACACCGCGACCTGATGACCGCGTGCAACCGCGTACGCCACGTGGTGGGGGCCGATGAAGCCGGTGCCGCCGAGGATCAGGATGCGCAGCGGCGCATCGGCGCGCTCGACCGAGCGTGTACCGGGGAATGCGCTCAGCGCAGGCGGGCGCAGCAGCGAGAGTCCACCGGCAATCGAGGCGGACCTGAGGAAGTCCCGTCGGTTCGTCGTCATGGAATGCCCGTCGCAGAGGAATAGGGCGTCGAGCATTGCGGTTGAAACGCGACGCGTCAAGAGGCGCGGCGCTGCTCCACGTGAACCAGCACCCGGACAGTCATGACCTCCCATGTGATTACGACCATTGCGGCACTCCTCATGGCAGCGGCGCCTCTGACGGCGCAGCAGCTGAGCGACGAAGAACGCCGCATCGCAGCCGCGGTGAGCGCGAACCAGCAGGACGCCATCGCGCTGCTGGAGCAGATCGTGAACATCAACAGCGGGACGCTGAATGCGGCGGGTGTGCGCCGTGTGCACGACGTGCTCGCCCCGCGCTTCGAGGCGCTCGGCTTCGCGGTGCGCTACGTCGAGAATCCGGCGGTCGCGAACCGGGGCGGTCACCTCGTCGCCACGCGGAACGGCGGACAGGGCCGCCATCTGCTGCTGATCGGCCACCTCGATACGGTCTTCGAGGAGGACAGCCCGTTCCAGGCGTGGGAGCTCGTGAACGACAGCGTCGCACACGGTCCGGGCGCGGCCGACATGAAGGGCGGCGACGTCGTGATCTGGTCCGCACTCGAAGCGCTGCACGACGAAGGCGCGCTGGAAGGCACGTCGATCACGATCGTCATGACGGGCGACGAGGAACGGCCGGGCGATCCGCTCGAGGAAGCGCGGCGCGCGCTCGTGGAAGCGGGCGCGGCGGCGGACATCGCCCTCGGCTTCGAGGGCGGCACGCAGGGCATTGGCGTCATCGCGCGCCGCAGTGCGAGCGCATGGCGGGTGGACGTCGAAGCGACGACGGCGCACTCGTCCGGCGTGTTCAACGATCGCGTCGGTGCGGGTGCGATCTACGAGGCGGCGCGAATTCTGGAAGACTTCTATGCAGAGATCCGCGGTGAGGAGAACCTGACGTTCAATGCCGCGACGATCGTCGGCGGCACGGAGGCGAGCTGGGACGATGAACGTGCGCGCGGCAGTGCATTCGGCAAGACGAACGTCGTGCCTCCGACCACCGTGATCACTGGCGACATCCGCACGCTCACGGATGAGCAGCTCGAGCGCACGCGCGAGAAGATGCGCGCGATCGTCGCGCGGCCGCTGCCGGGCGCGACGTCGCGCATCACGTTCTACGATGGCTACCCGTCCATGCCCCCGACTGCCGCGAATCGGGAGCTGCTCGGCGTTCTCAGCAACGTCAGTGAAGCTCTCGCCATGGGTCCGGTCGAACCGTTCGATCCCGGACGCCGCGGGGCGGCCGACATCTCCTTCGTCGCAGCCGTCATCGATGCCGGCATCGACGGGCTCGGCCCCGATGGCAGGGGGTCGCACACGGTCGAGGAGACCGTGAACCTGAACTCCATCGAACGAGCGGCGCAGCGCGCTGCAGTACTGATCTATCGGCTGACGCGACCGGGCACCTGATCGCACGATCCGTCCATTCGGTTGGTGGCTGGCGGAGCGCCCGTGCTCCGGCAGGTTACTGCGCGCGCGGCAGAGTCAGTGTGAAGGTGCTGCCAACGCCGGGGACGCTTTCGACTCCAAGCTCGCCGCCCAGGCCGCCGGCCAGGTCACGACTGATCGTCAGCCCCAGTCCGACACCTTCATGCTCCCGTGCATAGCGGGCATCCACCTGGACGAACGGCTCGAAGATCCGCGCGATCTCCTCCGGCGCGATGCCGCGGCCCGTATCCGTGACGGAGATCCGCACGAGCTGCTCGTCGGCCTCGCAGGTGACCGCGATGCGACCACCCGGATCCGTGAACTTGATCGCGTTCGACAGCAGGTTGAGCAGGATCTGCTGGAGCCGCGCCCGATCGGCCCGGACACGCAGCTCCGGCGGGCAGCCCCCAAACTCGAATACGTGCCGACGGGCGCGGAGCTGCGCCTCGATGAGTGCCTCGCATGTCCGGACGACATCGTCCAGCATGACGTCGCCTACGTCGTACTGCAGAGCACCGGCCTCCAGTCGTGAGTAGTTCAGGACTTCATTGATCAGACCCAGGAGGTGCCGCTCGCTCCGGCGGATGCGCGCCACGTCCTCGCGCTGCTGGGCTGTCAACGGCCCGTGCACGCCCAGCTCGAGCAGCTCTGCATACCCCTCGATCGCATTCAGCGGCGTGCGCAACTCATGACTCATGATCGCGAGGAACTCGCTCTTCGCACGACTCGCGGCTTCCGCCGCCGCGCGCGCCCGGATGGCCTCGGTCAGGTCGACGCCATGCACGAACACCCCGGAACGCGAGCCGTCCGGCTCGGTGATCGCCTGGTATACGAAGCTCAGGTGCCGTCGCTCCGGCGGACCATCCGCCGTCATGGGAACGTCGATCGGAACCGCTTCCCCGACGTACGGCTCGCCGGTGTCGAGAACGCGGTCCAGCAGCCCGAACAGCCCCTGTCCCTCGAGCTCCGGAAGCGCCTCACGCACCGGCCGGCCGATCACATCACGAAACCCGATCAGCCTCTGGTAGTTGTCGTTCGTGAGATCGAAAATGTGGTCCGGACCGCGCCGCACACCCATGAACGCCGGCGCGTGCCGGAAAAGATCGGCCAGGCGAGTGCGTTCGAACTCGATTGCGGCGCGCGCTCGCACGGACGACGTCGTCTCGAGACACACGACGAGCGTCCCATTGATCCGGCCGTCATCGTCGCGTACAGGACTGTAACTGTACGTCCACCACGCATCCTCGAGACCGCCGCGGCCACGCTCGATCGGCAGGTACAGATCCTCGAACCACACCGCCTCGCCCCGCTCCATCACACCCTCGATCTGCGGACCCACCGTCTCCCACACATCCTTCCAGAACTCAGCCGCAGGCATCCCCAGCGCACGCGGATGGCGTGATGCCGCGCCCTCGGACGGCCCCAGACTCGGACGAAACGCGTCGTTGTAGATCTGGATGAGATGCGGGCCCCAGAACAGCAGCATCGGATTCCGCGAGGCGAGCACGGCAGACGCCATCGTGCGCAGGCTCTGCGACCACCGATCCACTGGACCGAGCGGCGTGGCGGCCCAGTCGAACGCGCGACAGCGTTCGAACATTTCGCCCGCACCGATGAACAGTGTATCCGCAGTCTCGACTTGCATCGTTTTCAAAGACGGTCAGGAAACATTCGCGGCGGGTGCTGCAAAGACCGAACCCGGCGTTCCGTGGGTGGGGACAGTCTTGCGCGAATGTAAAGCGTGCTTTACACGCTGGTGGACTGCGACTGGCCGGATCGGCGGGTCGGTCGAACGGTGCCCGCTGCGATCGTCCGTCGAACCGCTGTTGAAACGTTCATTGAGGGCGGCGATGTGCGCCGAATCACCGTGGCGGCCGTGTCCGCGTCGAGTACGCACGCCACACGCAGCGATGCGATGGCAACAGGGCGCTTGCGCGATATCGCGCGCGCGCATGTTATTCTGCGCCTGGCCTGTTGCTCGATCGTCGAGCGCAAGGCATCATGGGGCGCTGCAATGGCGAGGCGCGCCGGGACGTCACTCTTGCGCGGGAGCGTCATCGAGCACAGCGTAAAGCCCGATAAGATGTTCCTGCGCAGCATCTTCGAGAATCATGCGCATCAACTACCCATACCATGAGGTGGCAATGTTTGCCGGGCGATCAACGAGCTTCGCGCTGCTCGTGCTGCTCAGTGCGGCTGTAGCCGCGCCAGCAGCAGGACAGGCGAGCCAGGCCTACATCATCAACGGCACCGTCGTCGACCAGGCGACGGAGCGGCCGCTGGCATCCGTGGCGGTCACGGTGTCAGGCACGCAATTCGGCACGCTGACGGACCAGTCGGGCCGATTTTCACTTCAGGCGCGGCTGCCTGCGGGTACGTATTCGCTGAGCTATTCGCTGATCGGGCGGGGCGAGGCGACGCAGGAAGTGACGCTTGGCACGGAGCGTACGGTAGAGGTGCCGCAGATCGCGCTGCGCGAATCCGCGGTGACGCTGGAGGGCATCGTCGTGACGGGTACGGGTGCACCGACGCAGCGGCGTGCGCTGGGAAACTCCGTCGCAGTGGTGGGCGGTCCGGAGCTTACCCGGTCGAACGCGGTGACGATCGACGCGGCGCTCTCGGGCAAGGTGGCCGGCGCGCAGGTCATGACGAACAGCGGCACACCGGGTGGCGGTGTGTCGGTTCGGCTTCGGGGCACGAGCTCGATTACGGGCGGCGCGGAGCCGCTCTACATTATCGACGGCGTGATTGTCGATAATGGATCGGACCAGCAGATCAATTTCGGTTACCGCTCGAATCCTTCGAACCGCCTCTCCGATCTGAACCCCAACGATATCGAACGCATCGAAGTGCTGAAGGGCGCGGCAGCTGCGGCGCTGTACGGCTCGCGTGCGAACAATGGCGTGGTTCAGATCTTCACGAAGCGCGGGGCGGCCGGCCGTCCGGTGATCACGGTCGAGACGCGCGCGACACTGGGCCAGCTCGCGAGCGAGCTGCCATGGAACATGGCGCCGACGGACGCTACGGGCACGCCGGTCGAGCGGTTCAATCACGAGGACCTGATCTTCGACGACAGCTGGGGCAGCGACACGTACGTGTCTGTTTCGGGCGGTGCGGATCAGACGCGCTACTTCCTGTCCGGCGGCTACACCGTCGACAACGGGATCATGATCGGCTCGAACAATGAGCGGAAGAGTGTGCGGCTGAACCTGGAGCAGGGGCTGGGCGACTGGCTGACGCTATCGGGTGGTGCGAACTACATCCGCTCCGAGAGCGACCTGGTCATCAACGGCGAGCAGGGGCGCGGCGGTCTGCTGACGGCGATCGTGTTCACGCCGACGACGGTTGACTTTTCCGAGCGCGACCCGGTCACGGGCGAGTTCGTGGTGCGTGCAACGACGTTCCCGAATCCGCTCGAGGTGGTGGAGAACTGGCTGACGCCACAGAACGTGAGCCGCTTCGTGGGCTCGTTCCAGGCGCGGGCGACGCCGATCACGAATCTCAGTCTCGACTACCGGTTCGGCTACGACACATACGACATGCAGACGCGGCTCTACATACCGCGCGGTACGCCCGCACAGCCGCTGGGCGAGTCGAACGATGTGGCGCGCAACCAGTATCTCGTCAACAACGACCTGATAGCCAATTATCGGTTCGGTGCCGGCGAGAGCATCGGCCTGACGACGACCGCAGGGATGAATCACACGTACACGCACGAAGAGAACGTGAGTGCGGTCGTCACGGACCTTCCGCTGTTCGTGGATCTGGCGCGCGGTGCGAACCAGTTCGTGTCGCAGAGTCGATTCGAGACAGCCACACTCGGGTTCTTCGGACAGCAGCAGGTCGCGTTCAACGACCGCCTTTTCCTGACGGGTGCGCTTCGCTGGGACGCGTCGTCCACGTTCGGTGACGACGAGCGCTGGCAGCTGTATCCGAAGCTGAGCGGCTCCTGGGTGGTCTCCGAGGAGTCCTTCTTCGCTGATGGCGGGCTGGGCAACCTGTTCACGAACTTCCGGGTTCGCGGCGCACTCGGCTACGCGGGCAACCAGCCGCCAACCGGGTCGGCATATGCGCGATTCCCCCGCTACCAGAACACGATCAACATCGATCGCACGGGGCTCACGCACCTCGGCAATCCCGGCAATCTGAACCTGAAGCCGGAACGCCAGCGCGAATGGGAGGCTGGTTTTGACGCGTCGGTGCTCGATGATCGCGTTGGAATCGCGTTCACGTACTACGACCAGTTCATCGAGGACCTGCTGCTGTCGCGCGTGTTCGCACCCAGCACCGGCTACACGTCGATCCTGGACAATGTCGGCGAGATGACGAACAAGGGGCTGGAGCTGCAGCTCACCGGCGTCATCATGGACGGGGAGAGCTTCGGCTGGAACGCGACCGCGAACTACTCGCGCAACCGCAATGAAGTCGTGACGCTTGCGGGTGGCGACTTCACGGTGGGGTACCTGAATCGAGTGGCGGAAGGCAAGCCCCTGGGTGTCTTCTTCAACTCCGGCTACCTGCGTGACGACAATGGCCGAATCGTGACCGATGAAATCGGGCCGGTCCGCGCACCGACGTCGCTGTACATCGGTGATCCGAACCCGGACTGGCAGGGCTCCCTGCTGAACGACTTCCGGATTGGACGCAATTTGCGCGTGAACTTCCTGCTCGACGGCATGTTCGGTCACGATATGTGGAATCAGACGGTCCGCATCATGGACCTCTTCCAGGCGGGCCCGCTCGCCGAGGCCCGTGACCGCGGCGACATCTCGAATGACACGAAGACGCGTATCCAGGGCATGTTCGAGCCGTACGTCGAGGATGCCTCGTACGTGAAGCTCCGTCAGCTGAATGTCACCTACGACATCTCCGACATGGTGAGTGGCCTCGGGGTCAGCACTGCGCAGGTGGAAGTCGGCGGCCGGAACCTGTACACGTGGACCGACTACACGGGCTACGATCCCGAGATCAACATGTTCGGCACGAACACCGTCGAGCGGGGGACTGACTTCGCCGTCTATCCGATTCCGCGCCAGTTCACCTTCGGCGTGCGGATGAGCTACTGACATGAGGATGCCAATCATGAAGATGCGACGCGCAACGCTCGCACTGACAATTGCCCTGGCCGGGTCCACGACCGCGTGCAACCTGGACCTGGTCGATCCGAACTTTCCGTCTGCGGAGGTGACACTCAACAATCCGGCGGGTGTGAAATCGCTGGGCGTCGGCCTGCAGGCCGAGTACAGCAATCAGCTCGGCTGGTACATCACCAGCGTGGGTCTGGTATCGGACGAGATCGGCGCGGGTTCGGCGTCGTTTGCGAACTACCAGAATGCGGATGCCGGCAACGTGCTGGATCTGCCCACGACTGGCATCGCGAACGATCCCTGGATCGGGATGTACCGGGTAGTCACGCTCGCGAACGAGCTGCTTGCGGCGATTCCGAACGTCGACTTCGTGCCGGGTACGGCGTCGGGTCTCTCGGCGCTGGCGAAGCTCTACAAGGCCATGGCGATCGGGAACCTCGCCTACCTTTACGAGCAGCTGCCGATCTCGACCGGGCTGGACAACCCGGAAGCTGCGTTCGTGAGCCGGCAGGCTGCGCTCGAGGAAGCACTGCGTCTGCTGAACGAGGCGCGCCAGGAGCTGGCCGCCACGCCGGCATCCGACGAGTTCAATGCGGATGTAGTTGCCGACGGGTTCGACCTGGAGAACACGATCGAGGCGATGATTGCCCGCTACGCGCTGTCGGCAGGCGATCTGGCACAGGCGGCGGCCGGGGCGCAGCGCGTGGATCCGACCGCAACATCCGAGTTCCGATTCTCCAGCTCCGATGGCAATCCGATCTTCAACATCATGTACCGATCGCAGAACGCGTATCAGATGAGGCCCGAGCAGACGTTCCGTCTCGAAGCCGAAGCAGGTGACGAGCGGGTCGATTTCTGGGTCGTCGCGGACGATGTGCCAGGGGCCGTGGCTCCGATGGACTCGCTGGCGAGTTACGGGCCATCGGCGAATCCGCCGATTCCGGCGTACACGTACGACGAGATCCGGCTGATCCAGGCGGAGATCTTCGCGCGCAACAATCAGCTGCCTGAGGCGATCGACCTGATCAACGAGGTCCGCACGCAGTGCGCGGCGGGTGATGATCCCGAGGAGCCGATGCCGTGCCTCGACGAGATCACGATCGTCACGCACTCCACGCAGGAGGAAGTGCTGGACGAGATCTTCCGGCAGCGCCGCTACGAGCTGTACCTGTTGGGCCTGCACTACGAGGATCAGCGTCGATTCGGCGAGCCGTTGAAGTATCCATGGCTGCCGATTCCCACGAGCGAGTGCAACCTCAACCCGAACGCGCCGACCGGCCAGGTGTGGCTGTGCCCCGCCTGACGTGAGGTAAAGTACCGAGCGGGCCCGGCAGCAGATCGCTGTCGGGCCCGTTTTCGCTTCCAGGAGTGCAGATGCATCGAGTGAACTCCAACGATCCACACAGCGGCCAGCCGGTGCTCAGCGCTGGCCGCGCCCTGGCGGATGCGGACGTCGCAATGATTCTCGTGCATGGCCGCGGAGCGAGTGCGGAAGACATCCTCGGTCTGGCCGGCGAGCTCGACAGCCCGGACGTCGCGTACCTCGCGCCGCAGGCGGCCGGCCATACGTGGTATCCCTACAGCTTTCTCGCGCCGATCGCGCAGAACGAGCCGTACCTGAGCTCCGCGCTCGCGCTGCTCGGCACGGTGGTCGAGCGGGTCACGGCCGGTGGGATCCCGCCGGAGCGCCTGGTCCTGCTCGGCTTCTCCCAGGGGGCATGTCTGACGCTCGAGTTCGCGGCGCGCAACGCCCGGCGCTACGGCGGTGTCGTCGCGCTGACCGGCGGGCTCATCGGGCCCGATGACACACCGCGCGACTACGCCGGTTCGCTCGCGGGCACGCCGGTGTTCATCGGCAGCTCCGATCCCGATCCGCACATTCCGGTGGAACGGGTGGCGTCGAGTGCACGCGTGCTGGAGCGGCTGGGTGCCAGCGTCGCATCGCGGCTGTATCCGGGCATGGGGCACAGCGTGAACGCGGACGAGATCGCGCGAGTGCAGGCGATGGTCGATGACGTCCGGAATGCGTCGAGCGACTGAGCGCAGGCCGTTCCGCAGCCGACGCCGGGTATGTGGATTGCGTCCCTCCCGTGCGACCCCTGCACGACGATGGAGGTGATCAGATGCGTGTCGGAGAACTGTTGGGCCAGCGGCCCGCGCGGGTCGTGACCGTCGAGCCGGACACCCGCGTTGCCGGAGCGATCCGGATGATGCTCGATCACAATGTCGGTGCACTGCCCGTCATGAAGGGCGGCCGGCTCCTGGGCATCATTGCCGAGCGTGATGTGGTGGAAACGCTGGGGCGCGAACATGGCGACGTCCGCGGTATCGAAGTCGCCCGCATCATGCGCCGGGCACCGACGTGCAATGCAAATGACGACGTACGCGATCTGATGGCACGCATGACCGGCGAGCGGTTGCGCCATTTCGTGGTCGTCGACGGCGAGGAGCTGCGCGGCATCATCTCCGTCGGCGACATCGTGAAGCGGCGGCTGGAAGAGCTGGAAGTCGAGACCGGCGTGCTGCGCGACTACGTCGCCGGCCAGCGCGCGATGTAGCAGAGTTCGATACGGCGCGCGCCGCTCGGCTACCGCGCGAGGTAGCCGCCATCGACGCGATAGTAGGCCCCGGTCACGAAGCTCGCCGCATCACTGCTCAGCCACAGGACGAGCTCGGCGACCTCCTCGGCAGTGCCGAGCCGGCCGATCGGGTGGAGCTCGACCAGCGCATTGCGCGCGTCCGTCGGGAGTGATTCGAGCAGGGGCGTGTCGATATAACCCGGACCGACCGTGTTGATGCGGATACCCTGCGCGGCGTACTCGATTGCAGCGGTCTGCGTGAGGCCCACCACTCCGTGCTTCGCAGCGGCGTAGCCGGATGCCGTCGCCGATCCCACCTGTCCGAGCACCGATGCCATGTTCACGATCACACCGCCGCCTGCGTCGAGCATGCGCGGAATCTGTGCGCGCATGGCGTAGAACACACCGGACAGATTGATCTCGATGACCTTACGCCAGCCATCGATGCTGAGCTCACCGACCGGCTTCAGCTCACCGCCGATGCCTGCGTTGTTACACGCAATGTGCAGTGCGCCGAACTGGTCGAGCGCGGTCTGCACCAGGCGCTCGTGATCCTCGGGGCTGGCAGCGTCGGCGCGGGCGAACAGGGACTTCGAGCCGGGCGTCGCCTGGTCGATCAGGCGGACGGTCTCCTGGCCGCCCTTCTCATCGATATCGGAGACGATGACGTGCGCCCCTTCCCGTGCATAGGCGAGGGCAATTGCGCGGCCGATACCGGATGCTGCGCCCGTAACGATTGCAGTGCGGTCCTGCAGGTACATGCGTGCTCCTGACTGGCGTTTGTGGGCCCGGCCTGATCTGGGCAAGTTGCGGACCCGGACCATGATTGAACTTTGCGTTTTGGCCTATTCATCTATGACCGGTGCCAGCGCATCTGCGTGCTGATCCGCGATACGACGGAAGGGCTGATCTTGAAGAAGTGTGCGATAGCGCTGCCCGGATAGTCCGCCGTGAGAAGGGCGGCGATCAGTTGGCGTCGTATTTCGGCTGCATGTCGACCGACGTACGAGCCGCGCAGCAGGTCGAGGTCGCAGTCGCGTGCGATCGACTGCAGAATTCGCTGTGCACGGTCTCGCAGATCGATCCTTGCCAGCGTGTGGGGATGGTCGAGTTGTGTGCAGAAGCGTTGGGCAAAGAATGAGCTGCCGTTCGGAGGTGGCAACGAGGGGGGCGCGCTGGATACGCGCAGCACGCGCTGCCAGGCGTCGACGTGCGCCAGATAATCTCTGCGCAGCTCGTCACGACTGGTGCATCGACCGTCGGCTGCGAAGAGTCGGAGCGCGTCATCCGGAATGATGCCCTGGAACGCCTCTCCCTCCGAACAGTATGCCGGATGCGACGTCCAGGAGTAGTCGTGTATGCTCGAGCAGATTCCCGCCTTGACAGGATTGAAGTGCGTATAAAGAACCGCTGTCCGGACGTAATCCTGATCCAGGCAGGGTTTGCTGCGGAACCGTCGCTCGAAAACATGCCCGGTCACGCCGTGAGCGCGCTGTACGAGCAGCGCGATGCGTCGAAGGATCGGCTGCAGCGTCCAGCCGAGAGTCTGATGTCCCTGCGCCAGAATTATGTGGAGATGGTTGGGCATAACGGCATACGCGATGAGTGCCGCGCCGGCTGACGCTACGCCGTCCACGATCATGCTGACAACCGGACCGCGCAGATTAGCGGTAAACCATGGCTCGTGGCCCTGGGTTCGGGACGTGATGTGAAATACACACCCCGGCTGCTGATGGCGGATGACGCGGCTCATGGTCGGAACCTGGCTGGCCTCCCGGGGCGCTGGAATGGCGAGACCGGCCAACGCGCAAAGATCAATCATGGTCCGGTTGTGCTTGCGGGGTTCGCTCCGTCGTCGCAATCTCCGCGGCAGGTCCCCCTCACGCAGGTGTGCGATGACGAAGACGCGCGTGCTCTCCATGCTCGTGCTCGGCCTGGCGATGGCGCTGCCGGTCGCCGGCCAGAGCGTCTCCTTCACGATGGAGCAGGTCAGGAGCTACCCGTTCCCGAACGAGCTCGCGGCGGCGCCGACGGGTCAGCGAATCGCGTGGGCATTCAACGAGGAAGGCCGCCGCAACATCTACGTCGCGGAAGGCCCGCACTGGGAGGCGCGCAAGCTGACGTCGTTCGATAGCGACGACGGTCAGATGCTCTCACGCGTGCAGCTCTCGCCGGACGGCCGCTGGGTGGTGTTCCGGCGCGGCGGCGACGACGCGAACTGGGACGAGGACAACTGGGGCCTGGCCGGCGTAAACGCCGCGTCCCTGCCGATGCGCCCGAAGATCGAGCTGTGGGCGGCGCCGTTCGAGGGGGGAACCGCACGCGCGCTGGCGGAGGGCGGCGACGGTCCGGTGATCTCCCCGGCGAGTGACGTCGTGCTCTTCGAGCGCAATCGACAGATCTGGTCGGTACCGATCGACGGCTCCGCGGACGCGACGCAGCTCTTCTTCGCGCGTGGCGTGAACGGCGACGCCCGCTTCTCCCCCGACGGCGCGCGCGTCGCGTTCGTCTCGAGCCGCGGCGATCATGCATTCATCGGGGTCTACCAGGACGGCACGACGCCGATCCTGTGGATTGCGCCGAGCACGGATCGCGACGCATCGCCGCGCTGGTCACCGGACAGTGAGCGCATCGCGTTCGTGCGCCGGGCGGGACGCGGCGGGCCGCCGGATCCGATCCTCGAGCGCACGCACCAGCGCTGGGCCGTGTGGAGCGCGGACGCGCGGACTGGCGAGGCACGGGAGCTGTGGCGCGCACCGGAAACGCTGCGCGGGTCGTCGCCTTCCACCCAGGGGGGCACGAACCTGCACTATGCGGCAGGCGACCGCATCGTGTTCGTCTCGTATGTGGACGGGTGGCCGCACCTGTACTCGATCACGGAGCAGGGCGGCGAGCCGCTGCTGCTCACGCCCGGCGAGTACATGGCGGAGCAGATTTCGCTGTCGCGCGACGGCCGCTTCCTCGTGTTCGCGGCGAACGCGGGGACGACCCCCGGCGACGTCGACCGCCGGCACGTCGTGAAGGTTCCGGTGGATCGCGCGGCGCCGGAGGTGCTCACGCCCGGGACGGGGCTGGAATGGGGGCCCGTCGTCACGGGTGACGGTGCGTCGATCGCGTTCATCGGTGCGACGGCGCAGCGCCCGCCCCTTCCGGCCGTCATGCCTGCGTCGGGCGGCGACGTGACCTGGCTCGCGCAGGATCGCATCCCCGCCGACTTTCCGACGCAGCAGCTCGTCGTTCCGAGGAGCGTGACGTTCGAGGCGAGCGACGGCGTCACCGTTTACGGCCAGGTCTTCGAGCGCGGCGGCTCGGACGGTCCCAGGCCGGCCGTCATCTTCATCCATGGCGGGCCGCCGCGGCAGATGCTCGCCGGCTGGCATTACTCCGACTACTACGCGAACGCCTACGCAGCGCAGCAGTACTTCGCGAGTCGCGGCTTCGTGGCGCTGTCGGTGAACTACCGGCTCGGCATCGGCTACGGCTACGACTTCCATTTCCCGGACAGTGCCGGCTCGCGCGGGGCATCGGAGTACCGCGACATCGTCGCAGCGGGCGAGTACCTGCAATCGCTGGCGCAGGTCGATGACGAGCGGATCGGCGTGTGGGGCGGGTCCTATGGCGGGTACCTGACCGCGATGGCACTCGCGCGCGAGTCCGACCTGGTCGCCGCCGGCGTCGACATCCACGGCGTGCACAACTACGCGGATCGCTTCGTCGGGCCGGCCGAGCGCTACGAGCCGACGGACCGCGAACGCGCGGCCGAGATCGGGTGGACGTCGTCGCCGATCGCCTACATCGACAGCTGGCGCTCGCCGGTGCTGCTCATCCACGGCGACGACGACCGTAATGTCCGCTTCTCCGAAACCGTCGACCTCGCCCGGCGGCTCGAGGACACCGACGTACATTTCGAGACGCTCATCATCCCCGACGATACGCATCACTTCCTGCGCCACGCGAACTGGGTGCGGGTGAACGAGGCGACGGCAGACTTTCTCGAGCGGCATCTTGCGAATTGGTGAATTGGGGAATGGTGCGCTGCAATCTCGTCCTTGGCGGAGTCGAGTCGCTGGTGTCATCGGCGTGCCGGAACAGCTCTACCACAGAGCCCACAGAGCGCACGGAGGGTTCGTGGCGGAGGACGCCGATGCCTGGTGGAGCAGGCCCTTTCTGTTCGTTGGTTCGCGGCCTGCCAGACGACGTCGCGCACCGAACGTTCGGCGGCCGTGTGTTGATCAAAGACGTACATGGATGATAACGGCGATCGTCGGGCTTCGCCGTGGACCGCACCTGCGTCCTACGCGGTAAGCCCTCTGCGCGCTCAGCGGGCACTGTGATGAGATGTTGTTCCGGAGCCTGAACCGAGACGACGCCCGCTCTACTCGAGATGAACGAACTGGACTGAACATGCGAACACGTCAAAGGTCGGCCGGTCTCATCGTCGCGGCGGCGCTCATGTCGGTCGCTGGCTCTTTGCCCGCATCCGCGCAGCTGCAGAGTGAGCTGGAGCGGATTGCGGGGAGCCATGCGGGTGTCGTCGGGCTCAGCGTGCGCAACCTGAGCACGGGGGAGAGCATCTCGATGCGGGGGGATGAGACGTTTCCGTCTGCTTCGCTCGTGAAGGTGCCGATCCTGGTGACGCTGCTGGACGAGGTCGAGCAGGGGCGCATGCGGCTGGAGGAGCGGGCCTCGCTGATCGCGCGCGACCGCGTCGGCGGGTCGGGGATCCTGAAGCACATGGCCTCCGGTCTGAACCTGACACTCGAAGACTACGCGTGGCTCATGATCACGCTGTCGGACAACACGGCGACGAATGTGCTGCTCGACAAGCTCGACATTGCGACCGTCGGCGAGAAGATGGAAGCGCTCGGGCTGCCGCACAGCAAGGTGCACTCGAAGACGTTCCGGCGGCAGACATCGATCGCGATGGATTCATCGGTGCTGTATGGCTTCGGTGTCATGACGCCGAGCGAGACGACGCAGCTCTTCGCACAGCTGCACGAGGGGCGTGCGGTCTCGCCTGCGCTGGACTCGCTCGCGCTCGTGATGCTGCGTGCGAATCAGGACGCGAACATGATGACGCGCTGGCTGCCGGCTGGTACGCGTGTCGCGCACAAGACGGGGTCCGTCGATGAGACGCGCAACGACTGCGGCATCATCTACTCGCCCGCGGCGCCGATCGCACTGTGCGTGATGACGCGCGAGAACGAGGACACGACGTATGCGGTAGACAATGCCGCCCACCTGCTGATCGCGAGGATCGGGAGAGCGGTCTTCCGGCACTACAACCCGGACGTGATCCTGCCCCCGCTGCCGGTCCTTTCCGCTCCCTGACCCCGGGGCTCGCGTGCGAGGGCGGGAAGGCGCTGCGCCTGATCGGCGTCGCGCGCCGTCGCACGTCATGAGCGGCGTCGTACGCACTGAGCGTCGTGCGCCCGAAGGGCGGCGCGAGCGGCACGTGCCGAGGTGCGTCGTCGCACGCCGCGAAAGTCGGCCGATCCCGCTATGTCCGCGCACGCATGCGAGCGCGATTCTGCGCGCGTCATCAGCCGGAGCGCGCCAATGGCATCGAGTCCGACCGTCTACGCGTGGGAACACTTCCCGGAGTACATCGCTACCCAGCAGTACAGCCGCTGTCTCGGCCGCATCTTCGGCAGCCTGCCGCGTCGCGCGCAGCGACGCTTCGCGAAGCCGCTGACCCGGGCCGCGATGCTGATGGCGATGTGCATCGTAGGGGCGCATGCGGACCAGCCACCGCCGCCGGCGCGCGGCCCCACGCGCGAGGATCGTGAGAACTTCCGCGAGATCGGGCTGCAGGCCGTCGACGCGTCGCGCGACGGTCTGCGCATCCTGAAGGACGCGGGGCTCGGCAGCCGCGCGGACCTGGCAGCGGCGACGGAGCTGCTCGAGCGCGTCGAGGACGGGCTGCGGCGGCGCACCCTGCCGTCGGCCGCCGCGTAGGCCGGTCACTTGATTACGAGACGCGTCGCTGAAGAGGCGGGCGCAGTGCTTCAGCCGGCCGCACCAGCCGCGAGCGGGTCGCGCATGAACTCGATCGAAAGGCGGTTGAATGCGCCCGGCCGCTCGATGTTGCAGACGTGACCGCACTCGCGGATCACGCGCAGCACCGCCTGCGGGTGGCGCTCCGCGGCGCGCCGCGCCGCAGGCAGGAACATGTGGTCCTGGTCACCCATCAGGTACAGCGTCGGAATCTCCGGTGCACGCTCCTCGAAGAGGCGCAGCAGCGGCGTAAGCTGCATCGTGAGGCGGAACCAGCGGAGGAACTCCTGGCGCGCGAGCTTCTGCGCCTCACGCACGAAGATCATGCGGCTCTCCCGGTGACCCACCCGCGGCATCAGGATCCACGCGTACAGGCGGTACAGCCACATGAACGGCACGAACCGCTTGACCAGGTTGCCCAGCACGACAAGGACCCGCGAGCGCAGGTTCAGCCGCAGGATCGCCCCTCCCAGCACCATCGAGCGCACTCGCCCGGGCGCCAGCTCGGCAATCGTGCGGATGATCAGGCAACCGAGCGAGATGCCGACGAAATGGGCGCGCTCGATCCCAACCTCGTCCAGAACCTCCAGCACCTCGCGCGCGAGAGCGTCGAAGGTGTAGGGCATCCGCTCCCGCCCGTCGCGCAGCTTCGCCGATTCACCATGCCCCCGCAGGTCCACCAGCAGGACGTTGAACGCCTGCCGGTAGGCGCGCAGCTGCCGGAACCAGATCGACGAGCTGCCGCCCGCACCGTGCACGAGCACGACCCAGTCCGCCTCGTCATCGAGCAGATAGGTGCGGTGATGAAGCATGAGATCTCGGCGCCAGGGCTGCGGCAGAATCAGGTGACTCCTGCAATTTCGCCGGTCACGCCGCCCGTCGGTAGGTCGCGCGCAAACGGCAGCCGCCCAGGCGGCACATCGTGGCGCCCCCGGCTGCAGCCGCGGTCCGCGCACCACGCCAGGCGTCCCCCCTTGACGAATCAACAAGCGTTGATATATCATCGTCCCATGACCACGACGATTCCTTCGAACGACGTCCTGCTCCAGCGCTTCCAGGCGATTGCCGAGGAGACCCGGCTGCGCATCGTGCAGCTCCTCACCGCCGGGGATCGGTGCGTGTGCGAGCTCCAGGCGGACCTCGGGGCAGGGCAGTCACGGCTTTCGTTCCGCCTGAAGAAGCTGAAGGACGCAGGAGTCGTCACGGACCGGCGCGAGGGGCGCTGGGTCTACTATTCCCTCGTTCCAGGGGCGCTCGAGGACCTGCGCGCCTTTCTGGGTGACGTGAACGCGGGCGACGCGGCCGCATGGCGTGAGGCGGCCCGGGGCCCGACGTGCTGCGGCTAGCGGTGGCGGTTTTTTTTCAGCAGACCCATCAACATTCATTGATAGGAGAGAACGATGAGCGCGGATGTGAAGGCAGTGGTACGGGAGAAGTACGGGGAGGCAGCGCGGCGCGTGGCCGAGGGTGAGAAGGGAAGCTGCTGCGGCACGTCGTGCGGCTGTGGCTCGACGGATCCGATCACGCGGGACCTGTACGATGCGGTGACGACGTCGACGCTGCCGGCGGATGCCGTGCTGGCGTCGCTCGGGTGCGGGAATCCGACGGCGCTGGCGGAGCTGAAGGAGGGCGAGGTGGTGCTGGACCTGGGAAGCGGGGGCGGCATCGACGTGCTGCTCTCGGCGAAGCGCGTCGGACCGACGGGCAAGGCGTACGGCCTGGACATGACGGATGACATGTTGGCGCTGGCGCGTCGCAATGCGGCGGCGGCGGGGGCGGAGAACGTCGAGTTCCTGAAGGGTGAGATCGAGCAGATTCCGTTGCCGGACGCGTCCGTGGACGTGATCATCTCGAACTGCGTGATCAACCTGTCGGCGGACAAGCGGCAGGTACTGCGCGAGGCGTTCCGGGTGCTGAAGCCGGGCGGGCGGTTCGCGGTCTCCGACGTCGTCGTGCGTGGTGAAGTACCTGCGGAAGTGCGGCGGAGCTTGGAGCTGTGGGTCGGGTGTGTCGCGGGTGCGCTGGAGGAGCGGCAGTTCGAGGCGCTGCTGCAGGAGGCGGGCTTCGAGGCCGCGAGCCTGGAGCCGACGCGCATCTACGACATCGAGGATGCGCGTGCGTTTCTCGAGGAGGCGGGGTTGGAGGTGGACGCCGTCGCGGAAGCGGTGCAGGGGCGCTTCATGTCCGCGTTCGTTCGGGCGCGCAAGCCGGTGTCGGCGGAGCATGCGATGGCCGGTGGGTCCACGGCTGCGGTTGCGACACCCGGTGCGCTGCCTGTAGCCTCTTCGTCCGCGTGCTGCGGTCCGGACTGCTGCAGCTGAGGGTGAGAGTGCGGGCCCGGTCTCGCGGTCAGGCCGGGCTCGCACCTGGCGGGCGCGTCGGCGTGCTCGGCGTGCTCGGCGTGTCAGCGTGCCGGAACAGCGTTTTCACCACGGAGCGCGCGGAGCACGCAGAGGGTTCGCGGCGGAGGACGTATCTGCGGGGTCGAGCAGGGACCGGGCTTCCTGGTTGGTGACCCGCCGGGCTGGCGACGACGCGCACGGAACGTTCGCAGCCGTATGTTGACAGAAAAAAATGCGGATGGTGATCACGAGCAGGCGTCGGTATCGCCGGGCACGCCCGCGCAGTCTTCGTCTTCAGCGAATGATGACTGTGTGCGCTCCGCGGGCTCCGTGGTGAAGATGTTGTACCGGCAGCCTGCAGACGCCACGAACCCGCGTTACTCGACAAACGCCGGAAACCGGACGTCTCCCATGGAGGATGAACCCGGCATGAGCACAGCGTCAGCGATGCGACGAATCTGATGGGCTACTCCACCCTCGAAGCGTGCGTCCGCGACCTGGAAGCGAACGGTCATCTCGTGCGCGTCCGGGAAGAGGTCGACCCGCGGCTCGAGATGGCGGCGATCCATCAGCGGGTGTTCGCCGCAGGCGGTCCCGCCGTGCTCTACGAGAATGTGAAAGGCTGCCGATTCCCTGCGGTGTCCAACCTGTTCGGCACGCTCGAGCGGGCGCGCTTCCTCTTCCGCGACACACTGGCGCGTGTACAGACGCTCGTCGGGCTGAAGTACGATCCGATGCGCGCACTGCGCCATCCGATTCAGCATGCATCCGCCGCGGCACTGGCGACGGCTGCGCTGCCGCGCCGCGTGCGACGCACGCCGCCGGTCCTGCAGGGCACGGCGCGCATCAGCGATCTACCGCAGATCGTGCACTGGCCGGACGACGGTGGTCCGTTCATCACGCTGCCGCAGGTGTACACGGAGGACGTCGCCAGGCCGGGTGTGATGGGCGCGAACCTCGGGATGTACCGTGTGCAGCTCGGTGGCAACGCCTACGAGCAGGATCGCGAGATCGGCCTCCACTACCAGATCCACCGTGGTATCGGCGTGCACCAGGCCCGCGCGAATGCGGCAGGCCAGCCGCTGCGGGTAAGCATCTTCGTCGGCGGGCCGCCCGCTCATACGCTGGCTGCCGTCATGCCGCTGCCGGAAGGACTGCCCGAGCTCGTGTTCGCGGGGGTGCTCGGCAACCGTGCTTTTCGCTACACACGTGACGATGCCGGCTTCTGCATCTCCTCCGATGCCGATTTCGTGATCACGGGCACGGTCCAGCCGCACGATACGAGGCCGGAGGGGCCGTTCGGTGATCACCTCGGCTACTACAGCCTGGTGCACGACTACCCGGTCATGCGTGTGCATCAGGTGCACCACCGTCCGGGCGCGATCTGGCCGTTTACCGTGGTCGGTCGGCCGCCGCAGGAAGACACGAGCTTCGGCGCGCTCATCCACGAGCTCACGGGCGATGCGATCCCGCAGGAGATTCCCGGGCTGCAGGCCGTGCATGCCGTGGACGCCGCGGGCGTGCACCCACTGCTGCTCGCAATCGGCAGCGAGCGCTATACGCCGTACGAGCGGGAGCGCCGGCCGCAGGAGATCCTGACGATTGCGAACCACATCTTCGGCAAGAATCAGCTCAGCCTCGCGAAGTACCTGTGGATCTGCGCGCACGAGGATGATCCGACGCTCGACATTCACAACGTCGCAGCGTTCCTGCGACACATGCTGGAGCGGATCGACCTGACGAGGGACCTGCACTTCCAGACGAACACGACGATCGACACACTCGACTACAGCGGCACCGGGCTGAATGCGGGCTCGAAGGTGGCGATCGCGGCGGCGGGTCCGCGCCGCCGGGAGCTGTGGGACGAGGTCCCCAACCACGTGCGGTTGCCGCGACCGTTCGATGGAAGCGCGCTGGTGATGCCCGGCGTCGTCGCCCTCGAGGGGCCGCCATTCACGACGTACGACGCGGCGGCACGCGAGATCGCAGCACTCACGGCGGAGCTCTCCCGTCATGACCTCGCCGGTCTGCCACTACTCGTGCTCTGTGACGATGCGGCATTCACAGCGCGTTCCTTGAACGACTTCCTCTGGGTGACGTTCACGCGCAGCAACCCGTCACACGACATACACGGCGTGGATGCATTCATCGAGCACAAGCACTGGGGCTGCCGCGGTCCGCTCATCATCGACGCGCGCATCAAGCCGCATCACGCCCCGGTGCTCGCCGCCGATCCCGCCGTCGAGCGTCGCGTGGATCGTCTCGGCGCCCCGGGCGGGTCCCTCCATGGCGTGATCTGAGCGTACCGCACTCCGGATTCCGCACTCCGGATTCCGCCTCCGGATTCCGCCGCATCCCGATTTGTCCTGCACGCGCTTTCGCCTTACCCTAGGCCGATGCAATCTCCGCACGCGCACTCCGAACTCTGCTGATGGCCGCACTCGCACCGCTCGACTGGGCGATCGTCATCCTGTACCTCGTGCTCGCACTGGCGGTGGGTGTGCTGGTATCGCGGCGCGCCGGCACGTCGCTCGAATCGTATTTCGTAGCTGGCCGCACGCTGCCCTGGTGGTGGCTCGGCACGTCGATGGCCGCGACGACGTTCGCTGCCGATACGCCGCTGGTCGTTGCAGGGCTGGTCGCGGAGCACGGGATTGCAGGCAACTGGTTCTGGTGGTCGTGGGCGATCTCGCACGTGTCGATGGCCGTCGTATTCGCCGCGCTGTGGCGGCGTGCGCGCGTCATGACGGATGCGGAGCTGGTCGAGCTGCGCTATGGCGGCAGCAGTGCGACGCTGCTGCGCGGCTTCAAGGCGGTGTTCTTCGCCCTGCTGATCAACGGCATCGTGCTCGGCTGGGTGATCCGTGCGATGGTCAAGATCGCCGCGCCGTTCGCGCGCTGGGAAACGTGGATCGGTGCGGACGCGCTCGCGGCATTCGAGCGGACATGGCCCGACGTGCTCACGATCGGCGGAGCCGGTGACACGCTGACGGTGCTCGTGCTCTTCGGACTGATTGCGCTGTACTCGAGCCTGGGCGGTATCCGCGGTGTGATCCTGACGGACCTGCTGCAGTTCGTGCTCGCGCTGGTCGGCAGCATCACGTTCGCATGGTTCGCGGTGGACAGCGTCGGCGGGCTGGGCGAGCTGCGGGTCTCGCTCGCGCAGCACTACGACGCCGATCAGGTCCTCGCCTTTTTCCCCGGAGCACAGGCGGCGTGGCTGCCGGTGCAGGTGTTCCTGATCTACGTCGCTGTGCAGTGGTGGGCGCAGTACTTCAGCGACGGCAGCGGCTATCTCGCGCAGCGTCTGTTCACCGCGAAGGACGACGCGCATGCCGAGGCCGGCGGCATCTGGTTCGCGATCGCGAACTACTCGCTGCGAACGTGGCCGTGGGTGCTGATCGGCCTGGTCGGGATGGTGGTGTTTCCGCTCGGTGTCACGGGCGACGGCGCCGCCGCCATCGTCGCAGGCGACCGGGAAATGGCGTACCCCGTGCTCATGGCGATGCTGTTGCCCGTCGGCGTGCTCGGCATGCTGTTCGCCTCGCTGCTCGCGGCGTTCATGAGCACCGTGGACACGCACCTGAACTGGGGCGCGAGCTACCTGACGAGTGACCTGTACCGCCGGTTCCTGCGTCCGCACGCGAGCCAGCAGGAGCTCATCCGTGTCAGCCGCACCTGCGTCTTCCTGCTCGCTGCGCTGGCAGTCGTGATCGCAGCGCAGATCGAAAGCATCGAGCAGGCGTGGAGGTTCTTCGTCGCGCTCGGCGCCGGGCTGGGGCTGCCCTCGATGCTGCGCTGGCTGTGGTGGCGCGTGAACGCCTGGACGGAGATCGTCGGGATGATCGTCGCGACGATCACCGCGATCGTGCTCTATCCGCTGTTCCCGGACGCACGTGACGAGTACCTGCTCGTCGCGATCGTCGCGATTGCGATGACCGCGGCGCTCGCAGCGACGTTCCTGACGGCGCCCGTACCACGCGAGCAGCTCACCCGTTTTGCGGAGCGCGTCCGTCCGCCAGGTTGGTGGAAAGACATCCCCGGTGCAGCACCGCGACGTGCGATCGCGTGGACGGCGCTCGCGTGGGTGGCCGGCAATGTGGGTGTGTTCTCGCTGCTGTTCGGTGTGGGGTGGCTGCTGCTGGGTCGCCCTGGACTGGGCGCCTTCGTCGTGGTGGTCGGTGCAGCCGGCTGTGTGGCAGCGGTCAGGGCGGCAGCGCGCTCGAGGCTCCTCGCGACGAACAGCGCATGAGGCCGTGACCGGGCGATCCCGGTCACGGCCCGTTGAACTCAGCCTCGCTCTGCCTCCGGCAGGCTGTCGACCAGCTCGATCATGCGCTGACGCGTTGCCTCGTCGGGCAGTGTTCCCATGGCAGCACCCATGTTGTCACGCATGTGGCGCGCCTGACTCGTCGCGGGCGTGATCACGGTCACGGCAGGATGTGCCCCGACGAACTTGAGAAAGAACTGCGCCCACGAGCTCGCGCCGAACTCACTCGCCCATGCCGGCACCTCGCGTCCTTCGACCCGACTCCACAGCCGGGTGCGGCCGAATGGTGCATAGACGAGCACACCAATGCGTCGTTCCATGGCGAGCGGCAGGATGGTCTCCTCGACAGCGCGGTTGTCGATCGCGTAGTCGACGCCGATGAAGTCGATCGGCTCGTTGCGCATGATGTCGGCGAGATCGCCATAGCGGCTCTCGCTCGTGGTCGTGACGCCGATGTAGCGGACGCGCTCCTGCGCCTTGTACTCCTTCAGAATGGCGAGCTGCGTCGGCACGTCTCCCAGGTTGTGCACCTGGATCAGATCGATCACCGGCGTATGCAGCTTCGCGAAGGACGCTTCGATCTGCGCGCGCGCGGCCGCCGGGTCCGCGTCGCCGCCGCCGCGACCGGCGACATTCACCTTGGTCGCCCAGAAGATGCGATCTGTAAGGCCGAGCTCCTGCGCGAGCTGGCCCGCAACCTCCTCGGACGCACCATAGCCGGGTGCCGTGTCGAAGACGGTGCCGCCCAGCTCGAGCATCGTGCTGAAGACCTCACGCAGTGCGCTCACGTCCTCGCTGCGAGCCACGCGCGAGAACGTCGCGGAGCTGCCGAGTCCCACGAGCGGCAGCTGCTCGCCTGTCGACGGGACCGCGCGCGTGATGAGATTGCCGGGGTGCGCCTGTGCCAGCGCCCCGCGCAGCATGCGCGGGTCCAGTGTCAGGGCAGCGCCCGCGCCAAGTGTGAGCCCCAGCCATTCACGTCGACTGATCATCCGTGCCCCCTGATCGAGAATCGTCCTGTACGTCCATCGGCAACTTGATATCATCGACCCGTTCCGGCAAAGCGCGTGAACTGCCGAGCCGGTCTTGTGGCTGAACGGCCGCACCGGCAGGATTCGGCGGTGAAGCTCGCGTCCTGGTGGGCCGTTGCCGGCCTCGTGCTGCTCTTCCTCAGCGCCGTCCTGCGCCTGGGTGGGCGCGGCATTGCCACGTTACGCGCAGGACTTACCACCGGCGAGTGGGTCGTGTTCCTCGTCCTCACCGCCGCGTTCGTTTACGGCGAAGGAATCCTCGGCCTCGCCCGCCGATGGGTGCCTCGCGCCGTGGCTCGGTCCGCCGCCCTGCAGACCGAGCCGCGTCGCGACCTGCGCGTGCTCGCGCCGCTCTTCGCCATGGGGCTCGTCGCGCCCTCTGCCCGCGGCGTCGCTCGCCCCTGGGCCGGCGTCACCGCCATCATCGCCGCCGTGCTCACCGTCAGCCGGCTCCCGGAGCCCTGGCGCGGCATCATCGACTTTGCGGTCGCCGCGGCCCTCGCCTGGGGCGTCATCGCCATCGTGCGCCAGTCGTGGTTCACGCTGCGGACCCCGACTCCGGACCATGATTGACTGTTCACTTTTGGCCGTTGGCGCCATCCCACGAGTGCAGGCCGGTCGCAGGGAAAGCGCCCAAAACGAGGCATGCTCGATACGGCCAAAAGTGAACAGTCAATCATGGTCCGGGTTCAGGCGATGCCGGCGACCTTCATGCCAGCGGCGGCCTCGTGGACGTTGGTGATGTGTGCGCGAATGCGCCGGTACTCGGTGAGCAGGCCGGTGAACACGAGGCTGATGTTCGGGTCGATGTGGCCGTCGGTCATGCGCTGCAGGTGCTCATTGCGCAGCCGGCGGACCTGCTGGGAGATCCGGCCGTTCGCGGCGCCCGCTTCGGCGTCGCTGATGGTTCGACGCTCGCCGTAGGCCTCGGTGACACGGCGCAGGAAGTCCGCGACACTGTCATGGAGGGTGAGCAACTCCTCGCGCTGTTCGGGCGGCAGCTCCAGTTTCTGGTCACGCAAGCGGATGTAGCTCTTCAGCACGCTGGCGAGGCGGTCGCTGATCGACTCGAACTCGTGGGCGAGACGGAACTGCTGGCGGCCCTCTTCCGCGACCGCGTAGGGCACGTTCGCGTCGAGCACTTCCGTGAGGAACGCGACGACCTCCTTCTGCACGTCATCGAGGATCTCTTCACGGTGGAACGTCTTCTTGATGAGCTCTTCGTTGTCCGGCTCGTCGAAGGCGATGGTGCGGATCCAGTCCATCATCTTGACGGGGCCGGTGGCCATCTGCACGACCTCGCGGCGGCTCGCCTCGACGCCGAGGACGGGCGAGTCGACGCCGCGCGCATCGAGGTGGCGCAGCTTCGACACTTCCTTGTGCGCCGGCTCCGGCACGATCCGTTCGAGTAACCCGGCGTAGCGGTGCAGGAAGGGCAGGAAGAGCAGGGTATTCGTGACATTGAAGCCGGTGTGCGTCAGTGCGATGCCAGCCGTGACGACGGCGGCGAAGACCTCGGGGCTGGGGGCGGTCGGCAGCGTGAGCAGCATCGGATCGAGTCCCTGCAGGCCCGTCACGAGGCCGGCGATCACGCGGATATACCACTGGAAGACCGCAGTGATCCAGAGCACACCGAAGACATTGAAGAGGACGTGCGCATAGGCGGCGCGCTTCGCATCCGTGGTTCCGCCGATCGACGCGAGCAGGACCGTGATCGTGGTACCGATGTTCTCGCCCAGCACGAGCGCAGCGGCGGTCGTGAAGGGGATGACGCCGGTGGACGCGAGACCGATCGTGATGCCGAGCGTCGCGGAGCTGCTCTGTACGAGCACCGTCAGGATGCAGCCGACGGCGACGCTCTTCAGCACACCGAAGTAGCTGTCGGCCTGGAACCAGGAGAACGCCTCGACGAAGCGGGGGTTGTCCGCCATCGGGGCGAAGCCGTCCTTCATCAGCTCCAGTCCGAAGAAGATCATGCCCAGGCCCATGACGGCCATGGCAATGAAGCGGGGGCGATCGGAGCGGGTGAACAGGTAGACGAGTGCGGATATGCCAAGGAGCGGCAGCCCGTACACGCCGATCTTCAGGACCAGGATCCAGCCGGTGATCGTCGTGCCGATGTTCGCGCCGACCATCACGCCGACCGCCTGGTGGAGCTGCATCAGGCCGGCGTTCACGAGCCCGACGACGATTACGGTCGTGACGGACGACGACTGCACCATCATCGTCACGAGCGTTCCGACGCCGACCGCCATGACCCGGTTGTCGGTCACCAGGCTGATGAGCCGCCGCAGCGAGCCGCCGGCCACCGCCTGCACCCCCTCCGACATGAACTTCATGCCGAGCATGAAGATGCCGAGGCCGCCGATCACGGCCATGGCGATCGGGATCGCGGCTGACAGGACTGCACTCACGGCCGTCGTCTCATCGGATCCGGGTCAGCGGGTGCTGGCATTGTAACGGCGGGCAACAACCTGCGCGACCGGGCCGCGACAATGCAAGCGCCAGGCGCAGTGCGGGAAGCGGCTCAACGAACGAACGGGGGCGGATCGTGCGATCCGCCCCCGTTTCTCATTCCGGTGCAGAGCCGGCTCAGCCGCTGCTCTCCTCGGCACTTATCTCCAGATCGACATCGCTGACGTCCTCGTCCTCGTCCACATCCACCTCCACGGTCGTGGCCACGTACCCGGCGGGCGCAGCGACCGTGACGTCGTAGACGTCCGGGGCGACGAAGTGGATCGTGTATGTGCCGTCCGCCTCGACGAGTGCCGTGCGGGGGGTGTCATCCGCATCCGCTCCGACCGGCAGGGCGGTGACCTGCAAGCCTTCCAGCTCGACTTCCGCCGGTGCACTGACGGTACCGGAGATCGAGCCGGCCACGTCGCGGACGACGGCATGCAGCCGCGGCGTGAAGAGGAAGCCCTTGATGCCTGCCGGCGTCTCGGCGTTCCCCTGCATTACGAAGTTCTGCGAGACATCGAAATCGACGACCAGCACGGTCTCACCCGGCCGGATCTCGACACCGTCATCGCCGTCCTCCTCGCCGTCATGCAGCCGGACCTTGATGCCGCTCTGCGCGCCGCTCGGCACGTTGAGCGACTGC
Organism: uncultured Gemmatimonadaceae bacterium; assembly: GCA_964430275.1. Lineage (GTDB taxonomy): Bacteria > Gemmatimonadota > Gemmatimonadetes > Longimicrobiales > RSA9 > DASTYK01. The sequence continues at coordinate 38,051 of CAYSGF010000027.1, read as the reverse complement.
GTGATCGAACCGTCCTCGAACGTGTACGGCTCGGCGAGCGTCAGCTCCGCGCTCTCCACGATCATGCGCATCTCGCGATACGCGCCTGGCTCGAGCGTCAGCGAGGCGAGCTCCGCGGTCACACCATGCTGCAGGTCGAGGAGGTCGAATACCCCGCCATCCTCGACGATCACGACGCGCTCGTCATCCTCGTCGGCCGGCAGAAGCTCGATACGGCCGATCTCGACGACGGCACTCTCGAGGTAGTCCGCCGGCGCATCCGTCAGCAGCACCCTGAGGTGTGCGTCGCCGTCACCGGGTCCAGAGGTGTCCTCGCAGGCGCCCAGGACCAGCGCCGCTGCGGCCAGAGGTGCGAACAGCAAGCGTTTCCGAAGCATGAAGCCACTCCATGATGCTGGATACGTGTTCCGCCCACTCGATGCATTATGCGGGGCGGCCTGCAGTACGCGCAGCGGGCAGGAAGTGTTCCTCAGGGATCATTGCCCTGGTTCCTGTTCTCCGGATGCGCCATATCCAGCTGGGTGCGATGCCGGAACACCTCGCCGGGTCGTCCTTCGGCCGGCGCCACCGTTTGCGGCGGCGGCTGGATCAGCGGCAGCTCGGCGGGCGGTATGGCGTCGCCATAGAGCGCAAGCGAGCCGAGTCGGGCGTAGTTGATCGCGAGGCCGAGCACGCGCGCGGCTTCCTGGTCGGCGTGGAAACCCATCGAGTTCTCGGCTTCGATAAAGTCCGTCAGGAACTGGGCGCGTCGCTGGTAGGTGCGCGCTGCAGTGAGGCGCGCTGCGTCCGCTGCGTTCGCGGACTCCGTGCGGATCGCCTTCGCCAGGTCGAGCACTGCATCGATCGCGACATTCCGAAGCTGGTATGTGCGATCCTGCATGGTATGCACTCTGCTGCGCAGTTCGTCCTCCGACCATCGGTGACAGGTCTGACACGCCCGGTCCACGTTCAGCAGCGGGCTGCGCACCCAGTGGTCGCTGACCTTCATGGCGCCCGTGCGGATGTAGGGCATATGACAATCGGCACACATGACACCGCTGCGCGCGTGGATGCCCTGCATGTACAGCTCGAACTCGGGGTGCTGTGCCTTGAGGACGGGCGCCTGGCTGATCGCGTGCGTCCAGTCGCTGAAGCCGGTCTCCTCGTAATACGCGAGGATTTCGTCGGCGCGCAGCCCCTTGGCCCAGGGGTACGTGAGCCGCTTTTCGGGCCCCTGGAAGTAGTACTCGACATGACACTGCGCACACACGAAGGTGCGCATCTCGTGGCGGGTTGCGTCCTCGTTCACATCGAAGCTGGAATCGCCGCGCGCCGTCATGTACGAGCGTATCCCTTCGATGAAGCCGGGGCGGGTCACGCGCAGGTTCATCGTTTCCGGGTCGTGGCAGTCGATGCATGCGATCGGATGCTCGGCGAGCGCGGCTGCTTCCTGGTAGGGCATCTGGTTGACGCGCTCGAAGCCGGCGATCAGGTCGCCGTCCCCGGCATCGCGGTACACGGTGTAGACGGAGGCGTGGCAGTGCAGGCAGGTACCGGGCTGCTGTACCACCTGCTGGCGCTCCGTAAACACCTGATCGATGAACATGTAGGCGTGACCGCGCTCTTCACGGAAATCCTCGGCGAACGCATAGCCCGCCCAGAACTCGCGCAGGCGCGGGTCCTCGACCAGCCGTGACGTCGAGACCTCCGCACGCGGGTCCTCGACGCTCGGCTGGCGGGGAAGTGCCTCGCTGCCGCCATAGCGTGTACGTACCATGTCGACGGTGTTGTTGTAGAGGTCGTACTGGATCGGGAAGTTCTGACCCCAGACGGCCGGATCGACGATGCTGTCATTGAGCTCGACCACGCGATGGAAGGGGTCGCGCGCTTCCGCCCGCCGCTCGAAGATGTTCGTAAGCAGCGCCGCCAGGCCGAGTGTGACCACGCCCGCAACGATCGCCGCAACGATGAGCCACTCCGCGCGAATCTTGGGTCGGCCGTCTGCTGCGTCGTTCATGCCCTGCGCCTCCTCAGTCCGTGCTCGTACGCGTAGTCATCGCACCCAGTGTCCTGCGTAACGATGGCAGTGTGTGCATTCCACTCCGGCTCTGCTGGTGGAGCCGCGCACCTCGTCAGGGGGCGCATCGGCGCCGGCATGCATGGATTCGACCAGCCCCTCGTGGCAGTCGCGACACGCCTGCTCGACGATCTCGTGATTGCGCTCGGTGATGCGCAGCGGATCGGGGAAGTTGCCGGTGGTGAAGTAGAACGAGTGCCAGAAGCCGTTGCGTGCCTTGGTCGCATACTTCGGCACGAGCGCGTGAGGCGTGTGGCAGTCGTTGCAGGTGGCGACGGGCTGATGGCTCGACTTCAGCCACGCACTGTAGTGCTCATCCATGATGTGGCAGTTGGCGCAGGCGGCCGGATCAGTGCCGAGGTAGGAATAGCCCTTCGCGTACACGAACGTGAAGCTGCCGAGTCCGATCGCAATGCCGATCAGTGCAGCTGCGAGCAGCAGCATCCAGCGTCGTCTGTCCACGTTCTGCCTCCGGCCGGGTCTCGGCGTGTGCGAGGCTGAGCCGCTTTGCAACAATCGTACACGTCGTCACCCCGATGGCGACGCGTGGGCACTCAGCCACTCCCGTGCGATCGTGGCGCCCTCGTTCATGCCCTGTGCGCCGAGCAGCAGCACGACGTCCCCTGCACGGGCGCGGTCGAGCACCGTCGTGATCGCGGGCCGCAGGTCGTCAGCGGCCTCGAACACGATGCCCGCCTTCTGCAGTGGTCCGAGAAACGCGGCGTACTCCTTGTCATCGACGCGGTTGCGCTCATCGGTGGTCTCGCGGCTGCGCGTGACGACCAGGGATGCGACAGGAAGCCGTCGAGTCCAGATCGCGAGCGCCTCCGCGTTGTAGCGGTTGATGCGGCCCCCGCGCTGCCCGCGCACCGCCCACGCCACGTGGATGGCGCGTGGTGCCAGCCGCTCGACGGTCTCGAAGACAACGCTCACGCTGTCCGGATGGCCGACCGTATCGTCGAGCACGACGAAGTCGCCCCGATGCACGACCTCCATACGCCGGCGCGGCGCCGGCAGCATGGCGAGTGCCCGCTGCACGGCGGCGCCGGACGCGCCTGCGACGAGTGCTGTAGCGGCGGCGAGCGTCGCATTCGTCACGTTCGAGCGGCCGATCAGCTTCAGCTCCAGGGGCAGCTGCACTTCTGGCAGGGTGTCACCGGAGAGGCGCGGGAGCGGACGTCGCACGTCGAGCACGAGTGTGGTACCGCCGGGCGTCACTTCGGCGGCTTCCGTCCGTACCATGGCAGTGCGCGCAGCGCCACACCCGACAGGTAACACGGACGGGCCGGGAACGATTCGGCGCACCGTGCGGTCGTCCGCGTTGTACACGAGTGGCGCGCAGTCCACCAGGTGGTCGAAGAAGCGGGTCTTCGCCTCCACGTATGCGCGGAAGTTGCGATGGAACTCCGCGTGCTCGAGCGGCACCAGGTTCGTGAACACGCCGGCCGCGTACTGTACTCCCGCGACGCGCTGCTGCACGAGCGCATGCGACGTCACCTCCATGACGCCCACGTCGCAGTCCGCGGCCACGAGCTGCGCCAGCTGCCGGTGCAGCATGAGGGGCTCCGGCACCGTGTAGCTGCTTTCCTCGACGGTGCTGCCGTTGATGCGCAGTCCCAGCGAGCCAATCGAGCCGACGCGCATGCCCGCTTCCTTGAGGATCGCCTCGACCATGGTGAGCACGGAGGTCTTGCCGACGGTACCGGTGATCCCGATCAGGGGCAGCCGCCGTGCGGGGTGATCGTGCCATGCGGCGGCGAGGCGGGCGATGGCGCTGCGTGCGTCGTCGACACGCAGGATGGGCAGGTCGAGCGGCCCGGTGGGCAGCCGCTCCAGGACCACCGCCACTGCGCCTGCGCGCGCGGCGTCGGCAACGAAGCGGTGCCCATCCACGCGCGTGCCGGGAATCGCGACGAACAGGGAGCCCGGGCGCACCTCCCGCGAATCCGCAGTAATGCTGTGCACCTGGCGGTCGGGGAGGCCTGCGGCCGGCAGGCCGGCAGCTGCGAGCAGGGCATGGAGGCTGGTGGGCGCTGCGTCACTCATGGGGCGGCGGGTCTCGGGTAAGTGGCTGCGGGATAATGCCCGCCGACCTCGATGACCGCAAACGCGCAGGCGGATGTGCAAGCAATAGAGGGTCCGGCGTCATTGCGGGGTGAAAGCAGCAGATCGACCGGCCGCGCACTCTGCTACGCCGGCCTGCTGCCCACACGGAGGTCGTGATGAAACCACTCCTCGCCATCCCCCTGCTCGCCCTGCTGGCGGCGGGTGCTGCGCACACTCGTACGGTCGTGGTCACGGGACACGTGACCGATGCGGGCGCGGGAACGCCGGTCGCCGGCGTGCAGATTCTCGTTGCCGGCCAGCACCACGGCACCCTGAGCGGATCCGGCGGCGAGTACCGGCTGCAGCTGCCGGCTTCCCTGCGTGGCAGTACGATCACGCTGGTGGCGCAGACGATCGGCTACGAGACGCAGCAGCGTCAGCTCGCGCTGACCCGTGACTCGCTGGCGGTCGACTTCGCGCTCACGCCGGCTGGCGTGACGCTCGAAACACTCGCCGTCACGGCCCAGGATGCATCCAGCAAATCACCAGTGCTGCCCGGCGAGGGCAGGCACCGAGCGGCCGTGCGTACGGAAGCGATGCAGAGCTCCGTCGCGATGCCGCCCGTGTCTCCTGCACCACCGGGTCTCGAGTCCTACCGTCTGCGCCGCGAGGCGTGGAACACGGAATCGTACGCAGCGATCGAGGAGAACGCGTTCCTGTCCGTGCGCGCGAATCCGCTGTCGACGTTCTCGATCGACGTCGACCGTGCATCATACAGCAACATCCGTCGCTACCTGAAGGACGGTGCGCTGCCGCCGAAGGACGCAGTCCGCATCGAGGAGATGGTCAACTACTTCCCCTACCGGGTGGCGCAGCCGCGCGGCGAGGAGCCGTTCGCGGTGGTGACGGAGGCAATGTCGGCGCCCTGGCAGCCGCAGCATCAGCTCGTTCGGATCAGTCTGCAGGGGCGGCGCATCGACATGAGCGATCTGCCACCGAACAATCTCGTGTTCCTCATCGACGTATCCGGCTCGATGACGCCAGTGAACAAGCTGCCGTTGCTGAAGCAGGCGCTTCGGCTGCTCGTCGAGGAGCTGCGGCCGCAGGACCGTGTCGCGCTGGTCGTCTACGCCGGCAGTGCCGGCGTGGTTCTCGAGTCGACGCCCGGCAGCGAGAAGAGTGAGATCCTGGACGCGATCGAAGCCCTCGAGGCGGGCGGCTCGACTGCGGGCGGAGCGGGGATCCGGCTCGCGTACGACATCGCGCGCGCCAGTCATCTGCGCAACGGCAACAACCGCGTGATCCTGGCCACCGACGGGGACTTCAACGTCGGCGTGTCGAGCGATGCGGAGATGCGGCGGCTGATCGAGGCGAAGCGCGAGCAGGGCACGTTCCTGACCGTGCTCGGCTTCGGCACGGGCAACCTGAAGGACTCGAAGATGGAGGCGCTGGCCGACCACGGGAACGGCAACTATGCGTACATTGATGATCTCGCGGAAGCACGCAAGGTCCTCGTCACCGAGCTGGGCGGTACCCTCGTCACGATTGCCAAGGACGTGAAGCTGCAGGTCGAGTTCAACCCCGCACACGTGCGTTCCTATCGGCTGATCGGCTACGAGAACCGGCTGCTCGCCGCGGAAGATTTCGATGATGACCGCAAGGACGCTGGCGAGCTGGGTGCAGGCCACACCGTCACGGCTCTGTACGAGCTCGTGCCCGTCGGCGTCGAGGGCACCGTCGAGGTCCGCGAGCCCGGTGAGCTGCGCTACCAGGAGCGCACTGGCGACGCCGTGCGCAATGGCCCCGAGCTGGCGTTCGTGAAGCTGCGTTACAAGCCGCCGACCGGAACGACCAGCCGGCTGCTGGAGGTGCCCGTTCGCACGCCACGCAGCAAGGCATCCGAGGACCTGCGCTTTGCGGCGTCCGTTGCGGCGTTCGGTATGCTGCTGCGCGATTCCGAGCACCGTGGCACCACGAGCTACGGTGACGTGCTGACGCTGGCGCGCGGTGCGCTCGGCGCCGATCCGAACGGCTACCGCGCGGAGTTCGTGCGCATGGTCGAAATCGCCCGGCGGCTGAGCGGCATTACCGCGGATGCGTCGGACGAGCGCTGATCAGCGCGAAACAGGAACAGCCGGTGCAGCCGCAGCCGTCGTCGCCGCGCGGGGATCCTCCGCAGGCGGCGGCGGTGTGCGGCGAATGCCGTAACCGGTTCGGCGGTAGAGTCCTGCAATCAGCAGCGAGAAGAGCGGACCCGCATAGCAGAAGACGGCCCACGGTGCGTATGTGAGTGTCGGCACGCCGAGGGTGCCGGCCATGAAGACGCCCGATACGGACCACGGCATGAGCGGCTCCGTAATCGTGACGGAATCCTCGAGTGAGCGTGACAGGTTCTCCGGTGCCAGGCCGCGCTGCGCGTACGCATCCTTGAAGAGCCCGCCGACCACGAGGGCTGTCACACCAGCATGGCTCGTGACCGCGACCGTCGTCGCGCCGGCCGCCATCGTTGCAGCAATGAGGCCGAACACGGAATCGACGGCGCCGAGCATGCGTCCGATGATCAGGTCGAGCGCTCCCGACACCTCCATGGCGCCGGCGAGCAGGAACGCGGCGAGGATCACGATGAGGGTCGTCGCCATGCCATAGAGGCCGCCGCGCTCGGCGAGTCGCATGAACGCGTCACTCAGACCTGTCGCGTCCACGCCCGCCTGGGTGATCATCTCGACCCGGAACCCCGTCACGGCCGCGAGAATCGCGCTGTGTACGCCAAAGCCCTGGAGCAGCACGCCGAGCGCTGCAGCGACAACGGATGACATCAGGATCGCGAGGGCCGCTGGCGTGCGGCGCGCAATGCCCCAGACCGCGACTGCGAGCGGCAGCAGCACCACCGGATGCAGCGAGTACACGTGCGCGATGTCCGTGAGGACGGCGCCGGCGGCGACCGCGCCCGACGCACCGCTTCCGCCGATGCGCGCGGCAATGACGTACACGAGCAGCGCGACGACGAACGAAGGCAAGGTCGTGTAGAGCAGGTGTCGGATGTGCCGGTACAGGGAGACGTCGGCGGCGATCGCGCAGATGTTCGTCGTGTCGGAGAGCGGCGAGATCTTGTCCCCGAAGTACGCGCCGGACACGACGGCCCCGGCCGTTGCGCCGACTGGTGCGCCGAGCGCGATTGCCGTGCTCACGAGCGCGATGCCGATCGTCCCGGCCGAGCCCCACGACGTGCCGGTGAACAGCGACATCGCTGCCGTGGCGAGGAAAGCGGTCGGCACGAGCAGCTCGGGGCTGACCAGGCGAACGCCCCAGTACACGAGGAACGGGATCGTGCCGGCGAGCACCCACGTCGCGATCAGGATGCCGATTGACAGCAGGATCAGCAGGGCGGGGAGCACTTCCGCGAGCCGTCGTCCCGTCGCGCTCTGGATTTCGCTCCACGAGGCACCGTGGCGCACCGCGCTCGCACCGGCGATGGCGGCCGCGGCGAGCAGCACAGCGACGAGCAGCTCCTGGCTGGCGCCGAACGCGAGTGCACCGGACACGAACAGCACGAACATCGCAGCGACGGGCGCGACTGCCTCCGCGACCGAGCTGATGCCGTGCCGCGGCTCAGTCGTCACGCGCGAACGCGGCGTCGAAGGCCTGAACCGACGGCGTGAAGTCCATGCGACGCACGAACGCACACGCCTCGCGCGCGCCATGCTCGCGGTCCATGCCGGCGTCCTCCCATTCCACGGACAGCGGTCCCTCGTAGCCGATGCGGTGGAGTGCGCGGAGCACACGGTCGAAGTCGATGCGGCCGCGCCCGGGTGAGCGGAAGTCCCATGCACGGCGCGCGTCGCCGAAGTCGAGGTGGCCGCCGAACACGCCGGATGCGCGCGGTGCATGCGCCCACCACGCGTCCTTCATGTGGACGTGGCGGATGCGCGCGCCGAGTGCTTCGATGAAGCCGATGTAATCCACGCCCTGATAGCCGAAGTGGCTCGGGTCGTAGTTGAAGCCGAAGGCCGGATGGCCGTCGAGGGCGGCGAGCGTACGCTCGGCAGTGACACTGTCGAACGCGATCTCCGTCGGATGCACCTCGAGTGCGAAGCCGACGCCCACCTCACCGAACACGTCGAGAATCGGTTGCCACCGGCGCGCGAAGTCGGCGAACCCGGTGTCGATCGTCGCCATCGGCACAGGCGGAAAACTGTAGAGCAGGTGCCAGATCGGTGAGCCGGTGAAGCCGTTGACGATCCGCACGCCCAGGCGTGCGGCCGCGCGGGCGGTCGCGATCATCTCGTCCGCCGCGCGCGCCCGTACGCCATCGGGATCACCATCACCCCACACGTGCGCTGGCAGGATCGCGCGGTGCCGCTCGTCGATCGGGTCGCACACGGCCTGCCCGACCAGATGGTTGCTGATCGCCCAGACGTCCAGGCCATGGTCGCCGAGGAGTGCGCGGCGCTCGGCACAGTAGTCGTCGTCATCGAGTGCGCGGCGGACATCGAAGTGATCGCCCCAGCACGCCAGCTCCAGACCGTCATAGCCCCAGCTGCGTGCCTTCGCGGCGAGCTCCGCGAGCGGCATGTCCGCCCACTGTCCCGTGAAGAGCGTGACGGGTCGTATCATGCTGCTCCTGGCTCCGTATGGATTGCGATCAACGGCAAGGGAGGCATTGGGATGCGTGCGGCTGTGCCATCAGGACGGCGGCGTGTAGGTCGCATCCACCCACGCGCGCTCGCGGCTGCTGCGGAGCGCCGTGTGAATGAAGTGCACACCTGCCGCGCCGGCCACACCGTCGGGGAACTCGAGGTCGAGGCGGTCCGGCGGCGTGCCGGCGGCGTGCGCGCCGATGACGCGCAGAACGCCCGCATACAGGCTGGCGAACGCGTCGTGAAAGCCTTCCGGATGTCCCGGCGGCAGGCGTGCCGCGCGCACCGCGGCAGGCGCGAGGTCCGGACCGCTGCGTGTATACACGCGCTGTCCGCCGCTCGCCTCGTGCAGTACCAGCCGCTCCGGCTCCGCATGCGACCAGTCGAGTGTACCCTGCTCGCCCGAGATGCGCAGCCGGACGTCGTTCTCGACACCGCCGGCCACCTGCGTGCACACGAGCAGGCCGCGCGCGCCGCCGGCATACTCCAGCAGCACGCACGCGTCATCATCGACGCGTCTGCCCTCGACGTGGGTCGCGACGTCCGCGAACAGGCGCTCCGGCGCCAGCCCGCTTACCCACGACATCAGGTGGAAGGCATGCACACCGATGTCGCCGAGCGCACCGGCACCCGCGCGCGCGGGATCGGTCCGCCATTCGGCGCCGCCGTGCCCCGTGCGCTCGACCGGCTGCGCGAGCCAGCCCTGCGTGTACTGCACACTCACCCGACGGATGCGGCCGAGTGCGCCCGCCGCGACGAGCGCACGCGCCTGCCGAACCATCGGGTAGCCGGAGTATACATACGTGACCGCGAGCAACCGGTCGTACTTCACTGCGAGCCGGCAGAGCGCTTCGGCGTCGGGGAGTGTCGTCGTGAGCGGCTTGTCGCACACGACGTGGAACCCGCGCTCGAGGAAGGCGGCAGCGGCGTCATGGTGGAGGTGGTTCGGCGTGACGATGACGACGAAGTCGAGCCGGTCCCTTTCCGGTCGTGCCGCTTCTGTCTCCGCCATGGTCGCGTAATCGCCATACACCCGTGCGTCGTCGAGGCCGAGCGTGCGGCCGTGCGCGCGGGAGCGTTCCGGATCGGACGAAAACGCGCCGGCGACCAGGCGAGCACGTGCGTCGTACTCGATCGCGCGCCGGTGCACGGCGCCGATGAAGGCGCCCGGCCCGCCGCCGATCATGCCGTAGCGCAGCACGCCCGTCGATTCCGCCATGGCGTCAGTCGTCGTACGCGACGCCGAGGTGTCGCAATGCGGGCTCCGGGCAGCCCTGCCACTGCGGCACGACGGTGTTGCCCATGAAGCGCACGTCCTCGACGCCCATGCGCGACGACCAGAAGCCGGATGCGACCAGGTCGCGGAAGCGATTGAAGAACGCGACGCCCTGGCTCAGCGCTGCCGGCGCACGCGCGGGCCACGCGATGTCGTCCAGGATCGCTGCCTGCTGCGTGTCGCTCGCATCGACGAAGGCGACGCCGAAGCGGTCGTGCGTCTCGCCGTCGAGCCATGCGATTCCGCCGCGCATCGGCACCTGCATCGCGGGCCGGTCGATCATCATGAAATCGATGAACGCCGGAACACCGGCATCACTCGCGCTGCCGGAGCGTTCGTCGCGCGGGATGATCAGGTCTCCGAGGAGGGTGACGGTGCGCAGCTCGTGGGGCGTGAAGAATTCGGCGACGAAGGGTGCGGCCTGCTGCGTCGCATGGTGCGCGTGTGCGGCGGCGCCCTGGAGTGTCGGCAGCGGCACGCCCAGCGCCTGCGCCAGCGGCACGGCCGCCATGACGCGCAGCATCTCGCGGCGGTTCAGCGCACTCACAGTGCCCCCTGCTTCATCAGGTCCGCGATGTGCTCGCTCGTGCGCATGGACAGCGCGAGAATCGTCCAGGTCGGGTTCTTGTCGGGCTGGCTGACGAACGGCCCGCCGTCGGCGACGAACAGGTTCGGCACTTCGTGGGCGCGGCAGTACGCGTTCACGACCGAGGCGTCAGAATCGTTGCCCATGCGCACGCAGCCGAGCTCGTGGATGATCGAGCCGCCGTTCATCAGGCCGTAGTGCTCCTCGCGCGGCGGCATCGGCGAGAACACCTCGCCGCCCATCGCATCGATGATCGCGCGGAAGGTGTCCTGCATGTGCTTCGCCTGCGCGATCTCGTAGTCGCTCCACTTCCAGTGAAAGCGAAGCACCGGGATACCCCACCGGTCGACGACCTGCGGATCGATCTCGCAGTAGCAGTCCTCGCTGGGCACCATCTCACCGCGGCCGGCGAAGCCGACACTCGCGCCGAAGTAGCGGCGGTAGTCCTCCTTGAGCTGCGCGCCGTACCCGCCACCGGACGGATAGCGCTCGATACCGCCCATGAACCCGTAGCCGGGCATGTGGAAGCCGCCGCCGACCTCGATGTGGTAGCCGCGCGGGAAATCGAGCGTGCTGTTGTCGAGCCACCACGGCATGAAGACGTGGCCGCCGCCGGCGCCGTCCTCGTTGTGCGGCGGCCGCTCCATCATGCTGGGGATGAAGCCGGATACGCCCGCGCCGGTCGTGTCCGTCAGGTATTTCCCCACCTTGCCGCTGCCGTTCGCGAGTCCATCCGGGAAGAGCGAGGACTTCGAGTTGAGCAACAGGCGCGCGCTTTCGCAGGCACTTGCCGCGAGCACCACCACCCGCGCACGTACACTGCGCTCCTCACCGCTCGCCTTGTCGATGTACGACACACCGGTCGCATGGCCGCGCGCATCCACATCGACCTCGCGGACCATGGCGCCGAGCAGGAGCGTGAGACGGCCGGTCGCGAGTGCGGGGCGGATCAGGACTTCGGGACTCGAAAAGTTCGAGTTCGTCATGCACCCGCGCCCGCACTGGCCGCAGTAGTGGCACGGCACACGGTCGCCAAACGGCTGCGTGAGGACCGACAGCCGCGCCGGAATGCACGTGACGCCGAGCCGGTCGCAGGCATCCTTGATGAGCAGCTCGTAGCAGCGCGGGCGCGGCGCCGGCTGGAAGATGCCGTCCGGATCGTTCGGCAGCCCCTCACGGCTGCCGAAGATGCCGATCAGCCGGTCGACCGCGTCATAGTACGGTGCGACGTCGTCGTAGCCGATCGGCCAGTCGTCGCCCAGGCCGTCCATACTCGCGCGGCGGAAATCGTCAGGCCCGAAGCGCAGGGAGATGCGGCCCCAGTGATTCGTGCGGCCACCGAGCATGCGCGCGCGCCACCAGTCGAAGCGGGTATCGGGCGCCGTCGTGTATGGCTCGCCCTCCACCTGCCAGCCGCCAATGCACCCGTCGAACTCGCCGAACGGCTTGTCCGGTGTGGATGCGCCGCGGCGCGGCGATTCGTACGCCCATGTGAGCATCGCGCTGTCTTCGGAGGCGTACCACTTCGGGCCCGCCTCGAGCAGCGCCACACGCGCACCGGCCTTCGTCAGCATGTACGCCGCCATGCCGCCTCCTGCACCGGAGCCGACAATGCAGACGTCGTAATCCTGGCGGTTCTGCTGGATCTGGATCATCGCGCTCGATGTCTTGTGGGGTCCGGGGATAGTGGAGCGGGGATGGCGGGCGGCGCAAGCGTACGGAGGCGGAAGCGGAAGCGGTGGGGAAGCGGAAGCAGCGGGGAAGCGGAAGCGGGCGGAAGCGGAAGCGGGCGGGAGGCGGGGCGGCGTTGCCCCTGCCCCGCCGGCGCACTACGATGTGCGGGTCATCACTGGCGCAGCGCGGACTCTCCACGACAGAGCGGATCCCATGACCGTGCGTCTCGGCGCGATGATGTTCCTCCAGTTCTTCATCTGGGGCGCCTGGTACACGACGATCGCCGTGTTCATGACGAGCAGCGGGATGGAGACGCTGACGCACTGGCCGTTCACGGTGAATCCGATCGCGGCGATTGCCGCGCCCTTCTTTCTCGGGCTCGTCGCGGACCGCTACTTCGCCACCGAGAAGGTACTTGCCGTGCTGCATCTGCTCGGTGCCGGCCTGCTCGCGCTCGCGCCGTCGATGATCGGCGATCCGGTCGCGTTCATCGTCGTGCTGCTGCTCTACAACCTGTGCTACATGCCGACGCTCGGGCTGTCCACCTCGCTCGCGTTCCATCACATCACGGAGCAGGAGCGGCAGTTTCCGCTGATCCGCGTCTTCGGCACGATCGGCTGGATCGTGGCGGGTCTCGCGATCAGCTTCGTGCTGGGTGGGTTCGTCACGGGCGGCATCGCCGAGGAATCGCCGCTGCCGCTCTACACGGCAGCGGTGGCGAGCCTGCTGCTCGGGTTCTACAGCCTCACGCTGCCGCATACGCCGCCGCCGGCCGCGGGCGAGCGCGTGTCGTTGCGCAGCATCGTGGGTCTCGACGCGCTGAGCACACTCGGCAGCCCGTCTTTCTACGTCTTCATCCTGAGCTCACTGCTCATCTCGATTCCGCTCGCCGCCTACTACAACTTCACGCAGCTGTTCCTCGGCGCAGCCGGCGTCGAGAACATCGCGGCGACGCAGACGCTCGGACAGATGTCCGAGGTCGCGTTCATGCTGCTCATCCCCTTCTTCTTCGCCCGCCTCGGCGTGAAGTGGATGCTGCTCACCGGCATGGCCGCGTGGGTCGTGCGCTACGTGCTGTTCGCACTCGCCGCACCGGCCGGCACGTTCTCCCTGATCGCCGCCGGCATCCTGCTGCACGGCGTCTGCTACGACTTCTTCTTCGTCACCGGACAGATCTACGTGGACAAGAAATCGACGCCCGCCGTGCGCGGCCAGGCACAGGGATTCCTCGTGCTCATGACGTACGGCGTCGGCATGCTGATCGGCGCGCAGATCGCGGGCGCGGTCTACAATCGCTTTCTGGACGGCGCCGACGCGCTCACGCTCGGGCAGTGGCAGCAGTTCTGGCTGCTGCCCGCCGGATTCGCCGCACTCGTCATGATCTACTTCGGCTTCGCGTTCCGCGAGCGGCTCGCCCGCGGCCGCACCACTGCCGTCACTGCCGCACTCGCCGCGATCCTCCTGGCCGGCTGCGACGGCGGCACGGGCGCTGGCGGTGATCCCGCCAACGATGCGGCACCGGGAGGTGAGGCCGCAGCGGCGGACGGGCTGCAGCAGGACGACACCACGATGGACACTGCCTGGATCGTGCTGTTCGACGGAACCGACCTCGACGCGTGGCGCGGCTATCGTCGTGACGACGTGCCCGCCGGGTGGCGGATCGAGGACGACGTGCTCGCGTTCGCGCCGTCCGCCGGCGATGGCGGCGACCTGGTCACACGCGAGGAGTTCGACGACTTCGAGCTGGTGCTCGAGTGGAAGGTCTCGCCCGGCGGCAACAGCGGCATCTTCTACCGCGGCAGCGAGGATGCCGATTACATGTACGAGACCGGTGCCGAGATGCAGGTGCTCGACAATGGCGCACACGCGGACGGCGCGAGTCCGCTCACGTCAGCAGGATCGAATTATGCCCTGTACGCTGCCGAACGCGATGTCACGCATCCGGTCGGCGAGTGGAACGAAGCGCGCATCCTTGCGCACGGTGCGCACGTCGAGCACTGGCTGAATGGCGTAAAGCTGCTCGAGTACGAGCAGGGCGGCGAGGACTGGCGCGAGCGGGTGGCGGCGAGCAAGTTCGCCGCATGGCCCGGCTATGGCACGGCCATGAGCGGGCATCTGGGACTGCAGGATCACGGCAATCCGGTCTGGTTCCGCAACATTCGCGTGCGCCGCCTGGGCAACCCGCCGTAGTCGGCTGGCAGGACCGCCGCACGTCAACTCCGGTCGACGCAATGCACGACGGTGGGCGTGGCGGCCAGCGCGGCGCGGTTCTTCCATGGCGCGGTTCAGCATGCCGATATCACCCTCCCGTTTTTTTCCGGCCGCCATGTGCATCCTGCTCGCCACGGCTGCGTGCACGCCGGACAGTGACACTGATGCAGTGCGCAGCGGCGGTTCCCCTGACGCGGACGCCGGTGCAGGTCGGCTCGTCGCCCTCGACCGAACGATCGAGGTTGCGACTTCGCTGGCAGACTCCATCGAGGAGCTGCTGCGGCCGGTGCCGCTGCTGACGCCGGGCGAGGAGGCGTCGCTTCGACGCTCCTCGAATGCGCGGCAGCTGGCACGCGCGCGGGCGCTCGGGGTTCAGGTGCGCGACTCTACCCAGCTCCAGCAGTTGATCGGCGCGGGGCGGCTGCTCGTTCTCGAGGACTCGACGGACCTGTGGATCGTTCGGGACCTCGGGTACTCCCTTCCGGTCGTGACACCCGCTGCCCGCGCTCTGCTCGAGCAGATCGGCACGCGCTTCCAGGAGCGACTGGGCACGATGGGGCTGCCGCCGTACCGGCTCGAGATCACGTCGGCACTGCGCACGCCGCAAACGCAGGCCGCTCTGCGGGAGTCGAACGTGAATGCCGCGGTCGGCACGAGCACGCACGAGTTCGGCACTACGCTCGACATCGCGTATGAAGGGTACGCTGCGCCCGCGCGCCTCTCACTCGAGCTGCCGGACGACCCGCAGCTCGCGGCGTTCGCGCAGCGCAGCGCACGGCTCGCGCTCGAGCGGGTTGCCGCCCGGAAGTCGCGTGAGCTGAAAAAGGTGCTCGGGCTGCTCCTGCGCGACATGGAGAACGAAGGTCTTCTGATGGTCACGCTCGAGCGGCAACAGCCCGTCTTCCACCTGACCGTCGCCCGCGAGCTGCCTGCAACACCGAACTGAACACCCGCCTCCGACCGCCCGCTGGACCCTTCGTCTGGTACGTTTTCTGCTCATTTACAGTCCGGCATCACCTCGCAGAACAGGACGGGAAATGAGCACGACGGCCGTAGACGGCGGCGCCCGCGAAGAGGGCATGGGCAGCCCCGTCGGAGAGCTTACGAGGGCGGCACGGCTGCAGCTGATACGAGCGGATCGACCACGCGAGCAGGACGAGGGCCGTCGTTTTCTGATCGTCGCGAATGCAAGCCGCCGGATCGCGCGTGCGGCGTCGCTGGCCGAGTCGTTCTCCGCGCTGCGCGCGGCGCTCGTCCCGGCGCTGGCCGACCGCTGCGTCATCCATGCGGCCGTGCGACGCGGCGAGACGGAAGCGTTTGCCGGCGCGCACGGCCTTCGCTTCGGCTCCCTGCCGGACGGGCATCCGCTGCGGGAATGTGCGCAGCGCCGCGAATCCCTGCTGTTCTCAACGACGTCCACCGCGCTGCTGCGACTGCTCGACGCCTGCCCGGCAGACGGCCCGCCAGCCCTTGCGGGGTGCGTGCATGTGCTGGTCGCACCGACGGTTCTGGACCGGCGTACGGTGGTGCTGAGCCTGCTGCGCGGCTTCGCGCGGGGACCGTTCGATGCCGATGACCTGCTGGTGGCAGAGCTCGCCCTGACTCGGCTGCCGGCCGCGCTCCGGCGAGAGGGCGCGCGCTTCCGCGGCTGAGCCGTGGTTGTGAGACCGCGGCGGAAGCTCGATACTACGACCCGTTCACGACCTTCGAACGGGGACCATGCCACTGAACCGACGTACCTGGCTCGCGCTGCCGGCGCTGAGTCTCGTGCTGCTCTCCGCGGCACGGGACAGCAGTAATCTTCCGCATACCATTCTGCACGCGCAGCTCGATGCGTCCACGCCGGCGGAGGACGACACGCTACGCCTTCCGCTCGATACCGTACGTCTCGAGTTCAGCGCTCGCGTGATGGTGGACGCGACTCGCCTCGTGCTCGTACGTCCCGACCGCGACAGCGTGGTACTGGCCGCGCGCTCGGGCAGCGCCGACGGCAGCGTGATCGTTGCAGCCGCGCCGTCGCTCGGTGCCGGCGCGCACGTGCTGCGCTGGCGTACCACGTCCGCGGACGGCCACGTCCTGAGTGGCGCAATCCCGTTCCTCGTGTCGCCGGAAGCCGTGCCGTCGCCGCCGGCAATGACGGACCCGGATTCCGCGCGTGCTGCGCCGATCCTCGTGGTGGAAGCGCCGCCGCCATCGACCACGGATTTTGCGCCCATACTGCCGCTCCTGCGCGCGCTGGGTACGGGACTCCTGCTGGCGCTCGCCGGTGGTCTGCTGTTCGCGAGCCGCTCGGTACCTGCCGCCGACGCACTGCAGCGGCTGCTCACCGCCTTCGCGCTCGCGGCCCCGTTCGCCGTCTTCGCGGAGCTCGTTACGTGGACGACGCACGTCGCGGGCACCGTGGACCTGTCGGTTTCGCTGCAGCTCGCAACGGGGAAGGCGCTGCTCGCCCGCATGGTGCTGGCCGCGGCCGCCCTCGCCGTCTGGGTGCTGACCCGCTCGGCGCGTGCCGCGGCACTGCTCGCGTTCGTCGCGGTGCTGGCGGGCGGTGCGCTCGGGCACGCAGCGGCCGTATCGTCCGCTCTCGCGATCCCGCTGCGGGCGGTGCACATGGCCGCTGCCGCCGTCTGGCTCGGCGGGCTCATCACACTGTCGAGCATGCTGCGTAGCGGCCCCGCTCGATTGCCGCAGCTGCGCGCCGTTTCGACCGCGGCACTCTGGTCCTTCGGCGTCATTGCAGTGACTGGTCTGTCGCAGGCGCTCGTGTTGCTCGGATCGCCGGCAGCTCTCCTGCAGACGGGATACGGGCGGGTCGTCCTCGTGAAGGCGACGGGGCTCATCGCGCTCGCCGCGTTCGGCTACCGCCACCGCCGAATCATCGCGACGCTGCCCAAGGATGGCGACGGCGCGATCCTGCGCTCCTCGGTGCGGCTCGAGACCGTGGTGTTCATCGGGCTCATCGTCGTCTCGGCCGCCCTCTCGTTCACGCCGCTGCCGGAATGAGCGACGGTCCGGTATGGCGGCGCTGCACGACGCGGTCTTTCTTCATCGGTGCGCTCGCCGGCGTGTTCGGCGGGCTCGTGGGGCTGGGCGGCGGCGTCGTGATGATTCCGCTGCTCACCAGCTGGGCGCGCCTCACCCAACACGAGGCGCACGCGACCAGCCTCGCCGGCGTCGTCGCGACGGGGATCGCCGGTGCACTCACCTATGCGAACCAGGATGCCGTCGACTGGAGCACCGCGCTCGTGCTCGCAACGATCTCCGTCGCTTCGACGTACACCGCCGCGCGTTACTCGCGACGCATCCCCGCACTCCGCCTGCGCGGCTACTTCGGTGCATTCCTGATCGTCGCCGCGGTCCTGCTCGTGATCAAGGACGAGCTGCTCGCGCTCCACGCGCCCGAGGGCCCGTGGACGATCGTGTTTCTGCTCGCGACCGGTCTGATCGTCGGCGCCGCTGCCGGGCTGCTCGGCGTCGGCGGCGGCTCGCTCATGGTGCCGCTGCTCGTGATCGGCGTCGGCATGACACAGCACCTCGCACAGGGTACGTCGCTCGCCGCCATGGTGCCCGCCGGCGCGAGCGGCACCGTCGCACACCTCCGTCACCGCAGCGTTCGCCGCGACGCCGTGCTCGGCCTCGTGCCCGGCATTGCCGCCGGCTCCTGGGCAGGCGGCCGGCTCGCGCTCGGGATGCCGGGTGGAGCACTGCGGGCCGTCTTCGCGATCGTGCTGATCCTGCTCGGGGCGCATTACCTGGCGGGCGTGCGCCGGGCGCGCATGGCGCGCGCCTGAGCGACGCACGAGCGTGATTCGGCCGCAGCGCTTTTCGCAGGCGCGCCTCCGCGAACGCAATATCGTCCCAAACGGCAAGGCGATTGTCCGGCGTGTGAGCGCTGACCGGCGCGAATCGTGCGGCCCGGCAGTCCTGCGAGCGGCCACACGCATGGTCCAGATCGCTCCTCGGTATGTACCGGAGGCGTTCGACTACAGGAGTCGGGTGCTTTTCCTGATGCGCCAGGGGCTTGCAGTGCGCTAGTTGGAGGCGCAGTCTCAAGACGCAGCTGCAGGCAGTATGCGGGTCGTGGATTCGTCGGTGCGGGTTCAGTAACCGTCCCACCTTCGGGGGATGTATGACACGTCAGGTGCAGCGAACGATCGGTGTGGCAGTGCTGGCGCTCGTGGTCGTGGCGGGCGGCGCGTGCGTGGACGAGCGGATCGTGTTCCGGGATCGCGATCTGGTCGGCGAGCTGCCCGACGGAGCCGGCGGGTTTGTCGGTCTGAGCGAAGAAGAGACGAACCTGACGGTGTGTGGCAACTGCCACGTGAGCTTCCAGGGGCAGTGGGAGCAGACCGCGCACGCGGATGCATGGGCGACTCTGCAGGCGAGCGGGCATGCGGCCGAGACGTGCGAAGGCTGCCACACGGTGAACCAGCTCGGCAATGTCGCGACCGAGGAGGGCGGCTTCCTAGCCGTCGAGGACACGCGCTACCACAACGTCCAGTGCGAGAGCTGTCACGGTCCGGGACTGAGCCACATTCTCGATCCGGGCGATGACAACATTCCTCTCGCGCCCCTGGCCGTCGGTCTCGACCTGACGATCGGCTGCGGTGAGTGCCACCAGGGCTCGCACCACCCGTTCGTCGAGGAGTGGGAGCAGTCGGGCCACGGGCAGGTGGTGGCGTCCGCCGCGGGCCGGGCCGAGTGCGAGAGCTGCCACTCGGGAGAGGGCGCCTTGCGGGCGTGGGGCATCCGTGCGGATTTCCTCGAGAAGGAGGAAACCGCGCAGCCCGACAATCACCTGGCGATCACCTGCGGCGTCTGCCACGATCCGCATTCGAGCGATACGGACCGCCAGCTTCGTTATCCGGTGGACCTGCCGAACGAAGAGCAGAACCTGTGCATGAAGTGCCACCACAAGCGCGGCACGCCGGACCTCGCCTCGCAGTCGCGCGGACCGCACTCGCCCGAGGGGCCGGTGCTGCTCGGCTACGGCGGCTGGTGGCCACCCAACCTCACGTTCCCCGGCGGCGAAGGTGACACCGCGCGCATCGCGGCAACGCATGGCTCGGAAGTGAATCCGCAGCTGTGCGCCGGCTGCCACGTGAACCGCTTCGAGGTCACGGACCAGATCACCGGCGAGTTCGTGCTGCAGTCGACGGGTCACCTGTTCGAGGCGATCCCCTGCCTGGACGAACAGGGCGTGCCGCAGGCGGGCGGCGAGTGCGCGGATACGGAGCGCACCTTCCAGACGTGCACGGGTGCGGGTTGCCACGGCACGGAAGCCGTCGCGCGCAGCCTGCGCCAGGTCGCGCGCCAGCGCATCGCCCTGCTGGCCGGTCAGCTCAACACGCTGATCGAGCAGATCCCGGAGACCGAGTTCGACGCCGGCGACGGCCGCTACAGTACTGGTGAGGGCGCGCTGTTCAATTATCAGCTCGCAACCGGCTTCGACGGCTCGGCGATCCACAACCCGTTCCTCATGGAGGCGCTGCTGATCGCTTCCATCCAGCAGGTCGAGGAGGACTATCCGATCGCGGCGACGTCGACGGTCTCGTTGAAGCGGGAGCTGGGCGTCGATTGATGCGGCCGAGCGGGTGAAGCGGCTGCTGCTTCACCCGCAGCGACGTGAGTCGATGGAACGAACAGGGCATTGACCGAACAAAAGCCTGGCTTCACCAAGCGCATCGTGGCACGCGTCCGCCGGCTCCCGGCCGCCGTACTGGTGGCCATCGGGGCCGGCGTTGTCGCCATCGCCGTGGCAGGCGGCCTCCAGCTCTACCGCACGTACGACTACATCCAGCACGACAACGACTTCTGTCTCTCCTGCCACCTGATGGTGGATCCGTTCGAGCGGTTCGCGCGCAGTGCGCATCGTGGGCTCGGCTGCAAGGCGTGTCATCAGCCGACGCTCGTGACGCGCAGCACGATGGCGCTGACACAGGTGCTCGAGAACCCCGACAGCCTGGAAGCGCACGCGGAGGTGCCGAACCGCGTGTGCGTCGAATGCCATGTCGAGGGCGACCCGATCGCCTGGCGCAACATTGCGTCGTCGGCGGGCCATCGCGTTCACCTCGAAAGCGGTGACCCGTCGATCGCGGAGCTGGAGTGTGTGCAGTGCCATTCCTCGTCCGTGCACGAGTTCACGGCAACGGACGAGACGTGCGGCCAGTCCGGCTGTCATGAGGACCAGCGCATCCAGCTCGGTGAGATGGGCGCACTGACGATCCATTGCGCCACGTGTCACGACTTCAACCAGCAGGTCGCCTCGGCCGCTGCGGACTCCGCCCAGCTCGCGCTCCAGCCCCAGCGCGAGGAGTGCCTGAGCTGCCACGCGATGCGCGAGCGGCTGGCGGACTTTCCGCTCGCGGGTGACGATCCGCACGGTGGTGCGTGCGGGGCGTGTCACAATCCGCACGAGCAGGCGCAGCCGGCGGATGCCTTCGCGACCTGTGCGGGCTGCCACAGCCAGGCGGACACCCTCACGCCGTTCCATCGTGGCCTCGATGCCGGTGTGCTCGAGACGTGCAGCCGCTGCCATGGTGCGCACACCTTCCATGCGGACGGAAGCGACTGCCAGGCGTGCCACACGGAGGCTGGCGGGACCACCACGGTCTCCCGTGCGCCGGCGCGCGCGTTGCGCCTCCTCGCCGCGCTCGTGCTGCCTGCGCGCGCGGCGGCGCAGCAGCCGGAGCCGGACGTTCCGGCGGACTTCGACCATGCACGGCATGTACAGGTCGAGTGTCTCGCGTGCCACGACGTGGAGAGCACGCACGGCAGTGTCACGGTGAGCGGCCTGCGCGAATGCCGCGCGTGTCACCATAGTGGTCCCGTAGTGCAGCGCTGCGAGCGGTGTCATCAGCCGGCCGAGTATGCATCGCAGCGCTTCCAGGCGACGCGCCCGTTCACGCCGACGGTGGGTCGTGCGGCGGATCGCAGCTTTCCGTTCGATCATCGGGCGCACACGGACGTCGCGTGTGCGTCGTGCCACAGTCGTAGCCCCGACCTGAGTGCCGCGCGCATCGACTGTGCCTTCTGTCATGAGCAGCACCACGAGCCGGCAAATGACTGTATGGCGTGCCACCGGACGCCGCGCCAGGGCGCACACACGCGCGCGTCTCATCTGACCTGCGCGGGGTCGGGCTGCCATTCGTCGCCACCCGTCAATGCGGCGCAGCGTACGCGCACACTCTGTCTCGGCTGCCACCAGGACATGACCGACCACCAGCCGGGCAGGCGCTGCGAGGCGTGCCATGCACTGCCCGACGCTCTGCAGACGGAGGCCGGGTCGTGAATGCGCCGCGCCTCCTGGCCGCTGCTGCGCTGATGCTCATGGGCACGTCGGGCGCGCAGGCGCAGGGGGTGCGCGGCTCGGCACTGACCACGGCCCGCTACTTCGAGCTGCGGCCGCTCCGCCATGACACTGTTGCCTTCGACGCCGTGGAGCGGGCGGGTGATGGCACGTACCGCTTCGAGGGGCGGCCGATCAGCTGCGCGCCCGACAGCCATTGTGTGCGTTACCTCGCGGCGGACACGGAGAGCGCGGTCGCGTTGACGCAGGACGTCGGCATGACCGCATGGGGACTCGGCGTGGAGGGGCTGAGCGCGACCGTGCAGTTGCGCGCGCGCGCAACGGCCGGCGGTTGCTTCGACTGGCCGCGCAGCGACGATCCGCTGGACGTGATCCATGCCTATGCGGAGTTCGTGCGTGGGGACTGGCGCGCACGGGGCGGACGACTGCTGAGCACGAGCGGGCTCGGCTTCAACAGCTTCGACGGTGCGAGTGTGTACTACGCGCCCGGGCGCGCACTTCGGCTCGAGCTGTTCGGTGGCCGCAGCCTCGCACGCGGCGTTTACGAGCCCCGCCACGAGGTGCTCGCCGGCATCGAGCGGTTCTTCCCGGAGCGCAACGCGCTGATCTTCGGCGGAATGGTGGCGGGTGAGCCATGGGCGCACACGAGTGTCGCGGCGCGCTACCAGCGTGAGATCTGGACGGACCGCTCGGCCCTCGTATCGGAGCGCGGCTCGGTCGACATCCACTCGAGCGCACTCGCACCGGTACGGCTGGCTGCCGGTCTCGACTATGATTTCGCCTTCGGCCACATCGGCAAGGCGAATCTGAACGTCGGCGTGCCTCTCGCCGACGGTCGCGTCATGCTGGAGGCGGTCGGCTCGCGCTACGTGCCGTACTTCGAGCTGTGGACGATCTGGGGATACTTCAGCCCGGTCGCCTATCACGAGATCGAAGGACGCGCGGCGTGGCGCACCCGCGATGCCGTGCAGCTGCGCGGCTCCGTCGGCTATCGCAGGTATGGCGACACCCATACGACGACGATCGGCCGCCGCCTCCCGGACGATGCCGTGTTCGCAACGCTGCTCGCGTCGTGGACGGCTTCACCAGCGCTCAGGCTCGATGGTTCCGCACGTGTCGAGCGCGGATTCGGTGCGTACCTCGGCTCGGGCGACGTGAGTGCGCGCTGGAGCGTGCACGAACGCGTCGCGGTGACGGTCGATGCGAGCGCGTTCCAGCAGATCGAGGAGTTCCGGCTCGGCGATGGTGTCGTGCTCGGTGGCGGCGCAGCGGTCGATCTCGATGTGACGACGTATGCGCGCCTGAGCGGCGGCGCTCACGTGTACCGGCAGAGCTGGGACAATCGCGCCGGCGACACGGACTGGAACCAGGTGCGTGCGTTTGCCTCTCTGCGTCTGGGCTTCGGCCGTGATCCGGGGCTGGCCGGTGGAGCCACACCGTGAGCTCGCTCACGCGCTTCCAGGGGCCTGCGGTGTTTGCCGCTGCAGCCGTCGTCGCAGCACTGAGCGCGATCGCGCTCACCGTGGTCGCGCAGCGGCAGCAGGACTTCCCGCACGAGGAGCACGCGGGGCTCTTCCCGCTGTGCGAAGGTTGCCACGAGGGCGTTCCTGCCGGCGATCGCAGCCGGTTCTATCCGCCCGCGGAGACATGTACCGGCTGCCACGACGGTGTGGAGCAGGAGCGGGTCGCATGGGAGGCGCCGATCGAGGACCCCGACAACGTCGTCTTCGAGCATCCGCGCCACCCGATGGGCGAGCGCGACGGGGTCACGATCGACTGCACGACCTGTCACACGCCCGACGGCGCGCCGCGCATGGCGGTAGCGGAGGAGCCGATCGTGCCGCAGTGCCTGGAATGCCACGCGCACGAGGCCGCGAGCCATTTCGTGGACGCGGACTGCGAGACATGTCACATGCCGCTCGCGGACGCGCCGTTCGAGCGCGCGGGCATCGTGGGATTGCCCTATCCGGCGGACCACGAGAGCGGCGAGTTCATCCGCGACCTGCATGGGGAGCTGGCGGAGGCCGACCTCGCGCGCTGTGCGACGTGTCACACCCGTGAGCGCTGCGCCGACTGCCACGTGGATGCGGCGCAGGTCGCGGCGATCCAGGCCATGCCGGCGGCACAGGGTGTCGTAGCGCGCGAGCTGCCACGCTTCGCGGCGCACTATCCGATTCCCCCCTCACACGAGCGGCCGGGCTTCCTCGAGGATCACGGCGCGAATGCAAGCATCGCGCGCTGCAGCCGGTGTCACACACGGGAGGACTGCCTGTCGTGTCATGTGCCACCGCAACCGGACGCGGTTGCCGGGCTGCCGCCGCGGCGCGACGTGCGCGCACCCGGCGTTGGCGTGGAGCGCCAGCGGCCGCCCTCGCACGAGGCGCCGCTCTTCGCGCTCGATCACGGCAATGTCGCCGCCACCGGCGGCGCATCGTGCTTGGCCTGCCACACCCGCACGATGTGCGTAGAGTGCCATGACGCGGCGGCGACCGGTGCACCGGCGCTGGTGGCAGGCGGGCTGGCGAGCGACACGTCGCGTACGCTGCGGCCGGGTGCATTCCATCCACCCAACTACCTGGCACGTCACTCGGCAGAGGCGTACGGCCGCCGGCTCGAATGCTCGAACTGTCACGACAGCCGTGCCTTCTGCGCCGACTGCCACGAGACCTCGGGCATGAGCTCTGCCCGCGTGGCGGGCCGACTCGGCCCCGGCTTCCACGATGCGGAGCCGCTCTGGCTGCTGCGGCACGGACAGGCCGCACGCCAGGGACTCGAGAGCTGCGCGAGCTGTCACCAGCAGAACGAGTGCATGCAGTGCCACTCGGTGCTGGGCGCATTCAAGGTCAGTCCCCACGGGCCGGGCTTCGATCCGGCGCGCGCACAGGCGCGCAATGCCGCGATCTGCCAGGTCTGCCATCTTGGTGATCCGCTGGACGGAGGAAGCCTATGACGGGCAGGCAGGTAATCGCAGTGCTGACGATTGGTGTCGTCGCGGCGTGCGGCCCTGACGGGCCGCCGGATGACCAGGCGACCGGCTCGATCGATTCGACGAGCTGGGTCGAAGCGCGTGCGCTGCCGGCCGTCGTGCAGGCGCAGCTCGACAGCGGCAATGCGGCATTTCGCGCGCAGGATTATGAGCGCGCGCGCCGGCACTACTATGCGGCGAGCGAAGCCGGACCGGATGAGCCCGCCGTCTGGTTCGGCGTCTACATGGTCGAGCGGCAGCTGGGCAACCTCGAGGCTGCCGAGTCCGCAATGCGGCGAACGCAGGAGATCTCGCCGGGCGCCTCGCTGATCCATCCGGAGGAAAGCCCTGCGGGCGACAGTCTGCCTCCCGGCCATCCATGAGACCTGCCGCCGCGCCCACCCTGATGCTCTTCGCCGCGACGCTGGCGGCGTGCGAGTCGCACGAGTTCGAGCCGCCGTCGCGCGCCGCGCAGGTCGCGGAAGCGGACTCGATGTTCGACCCGGCGATGTTCGATACCATCGCCTGGAACGGAGACAGCGTGCGGCTGGCGGCCGGCAACGACCTGTTCGCCGCACGCTGCCGTCGCTGCCACGGATACCTGGGGCGGGGAGGTCCGGCGGAGGTGCGTGGCGAGCAGATCGACGTACCGTCGCTCGTCGAGCCGGACTGGCCGCATGCCGGCGACCTCGACGCGATACGCCGTCGCATCTTTGTCGGCCACCCGCGAGGCATGCCGACCTGGGGCGTGGCGGGACTGAGTCTCAGGGAGATCGACGCCGTGGCGTACTACATCGACGCACTGCTGCGGCCCGAGGCACTGCAGCAGTCGGCGCCGGATGGCGCATGAAAGGGCGGGTGAGCCGCGTCGCGACTCACCCGCCCGAACATCGACAGCCGCCGGTGCTGGTCACCGGCACGCCCGGACGTCAGCCGTTCCTGCCCGCATCCTGGCCCGCATCGACACGGATCCGCCGCGGCCTGGCCTCCTCCCGCTTCGGCATGCGGATCGTCAGCACACCATCGTGGAAGCCGGCGCGGATGTTGTCGACGTCGACTGCCCGCCCGAGCGTGAAGGTCCGCTCGAAGCGCCCGTACCGGCGCTCGACCACGTGCCAGCTCGCGTCCTTCTTCTCCTGCTCCGCGCGCTTCTCGCCCGTGATCGTCAGCATCCCGTTCTCCACGCTGATGTCCACGTCATCGGGTCGAACGCCGGGCAGCTCCGCCTCCACGATCACCTGGTCGCCATCCTCACGCACGTTGATCGGCGGCGACCAGACGAGGGTTCCTTCCGGCGGGCGGCTGAGCCCGAACGTGTCCATCAGGTCCTGCATGTCGCGGCGGAGACTGTGCACGTCGCTCATCCCCCAGCCCCCGTTGGCACGCCTCGTCGTTGGCAGCATGGTGTCCTCCTGTGGTCTACCTGGTTCCTCTCTCACGAGCGCCGCATCCGTACAGCGGCGCGCGGCGTGCGTCACCGCATCGCGTGTGCCCGCTATCCTTGCCGTTTCGACGGATTCGACTGCCATGCGTGCGGCCGGTTTCGCCGGTCGTATGCTGATTCGACAGGAGTTCGAAAATGAACCGTGTCACCAGCTCGCTGCTCGCCATCGCTCTGCTCCTGGGTGCCGCCTGCGCGCCCGCCGATACCGACGACCAGGCCGCGCCGCCGGCACAGGAACAGCCTGACGATGCGGCGCCGCAGCCGGTCAGCGACACACCGGAGGACTCGCTCATCTTCGAGCGCACGATGACACGGGTAGCGCAGGAGCGGCTGGATACGCTCGCGATCGGTACGCTCACTGCCGAGATCGCGCGCGAGTTCGTCGGTGCGCCCTATACGCCGGGGCTCCTCGAGGTGCCGCAGACGGAGCAGCTGGTGGTGAACCTGCGCGAGTTCGACTGCGTCACCTACGTCGAGCACATGCTCGCGCTGGCGCGCACGGCGCTCGGAGAGGACCCGACGTACGCCGAGTTCAAGAACCAGCTCCGGCGCATCCGCTACCGCGATGGCGAGCTCGCCGGCTACCCCAGCCGCCTGCACTACTTCAGTGAGTGGATCTCGGACAACGCGGAGAAGGGGGTGGTCGAGAACCTTACGCGTGCACTCGGCGGCGTGCAGGACAGCACCGGCATCGACTTCATGACGTCGCACGTCGACGCGTACCGGCAGCTCGCCGACTCGGTGAACCTGGCGGCGATCCGCGAGCGGGAAGGGGACCTGACGGAAGTGCCGCGCTTCTATATCCCGGAGGATCGGATCGGAGGCATTGCCGATCAGATCCGTTCCGGCGACGTCATTGCCGCCACCAGCACGCAGCCCGGCCTCGACATCGCGCACACCGGCTTCGCGCTCTGGGTGGACGGACGGCTGCACCTCATGCACGCGCCGCTGGTCGGCCGCAGCGTGGAGATCAGCGAGCTGCCGCTGGCCGAACGGATCGTGGGCATCGACGGGCAGGACGGCATCATGGTCGCGCGCCCGCAGCAGCCCTAGACGCCGCCGCCTGCCCGGCCGGGGTCGTCCAGCGCTGCCGTGCGCCGGCACCCCGTGCACAGCACCCAGACGCGGCGGCGTACGTAGGACACACCCTCTGGCGGCCTTACCTCCGTCATGCTGACCGGGGCATTGCACACCGGACACATCGCGGGTGTGCCGGCGGCAATCGACGCCGCCAGGCGGCGGCGCGCGTCAGCATCGTACCCGCCGCCCTTCGCTTCTTCGTTCGGCTTCATGCCTGCAACGTAGGACCGGACCAGCGGTCCGGGTACGCCGTCGTCGCCGACGAGTGCATGGACGCGGACGGTCCATCGTCGGGCGGAGTACGGCGCGTCGTCCTCCGCGGCGAGGCGCGTCATGCATGCGGCAACGCGTGCTGCCGGCCTGGACTTTCCCGCGACCATCGCCACCTCGTACGCCCAGCGGAGCAGTGCGTACGCCCCGCCCGCGTGCCCCCGCTCCGCGGCCTGAAGTCCAGCGTCCACGAGCGCGCGGTACAGTGGCGCCGGCGCCGCGCGACGGCGGCCGAGCAGCCGGCGCAGCGGACGGGCGGCCGCCTCCGGCGTGACATCCAGGTATCCCTTCGCGGCGCGCCGGGCGTGCCGGCCCGCCGCCCGGCGGCCGGCCGTGACCGCCGCGAGACAGCGCAGCACCGAGAAGCGCGCGAGGACGGTGGCGGCGTCGTCGGCGGGAGCATCCTCGAGGTCCCAGAGTGCGAGCGCACCGGGGAACGGCTCGGTTTCGGTTTCCCACAGCTCGCGTGGGCGGCGCCGGCGGCGGGGCGGCCGTTCCGGCTCTTCGCCGCGGCGGCGTTCGGGTGGGCGCGGATCGTCGTTCATCGTTTCCTCCGTTCACCAGGTCAGGCAAAGATGTCGCGCGGGTGACGGCAGGCCCATGGCAGAATCGGCCAATCCGCGTGGCCGGTCCTACCGGTCGCCGTTAGCTTGCGCCGAAACGGGGAATCTGCACTCACTGTCGGCCGGAGGCGGATGAGGAAGTCGGAGGGGGTGCTGTTCGCGGCGGTGCTGATCGACATGCTGGGGTTCGGCATCGTGATGCCCGTCCTGCCGTTCTATGCCACGGAGCTGAGCGCGACACCGTTGCAGGTGACGCTGATCATCGCGTCCTTCTCCGCGATGCAGCTGGCGGCGGCGCCGCTCTGGGGGCGTGTATCGGACCGGCGTGGCCGCCGTCCGTTGATCATTGCCGGGCTGTTCGCGTCCGCGTTCTCCTACCTGATCTTCGGGCTGGCGGAATCCATCGGAGTGCTGCTGCTCTCGCGGATGGCCGCGGGTGCGGCCGGGGGCACGGTCTCCGTAGCGCAGGCGTACATCGCGGACACGACCACGGGGGAGAAGCGCGCGCACGGTCTCGGCCTGCTCGGTGCCGCGTCGGGGCTCGGCGTCATGCTCGGTCCCGCACTGGGCGGCTTCGTCAGCAGCTGGGGCGGGCTGGCGGCGCCGGGCTTCGTCGCCGCGGGCCTGTGCACGCTGAACGGCTTCGCCGCGATCGTGCTGCTGCCGGAATCCCGGCCGCGCGCACAGCGGGACCTGCGCAGCTCGCAGGCTGCAACGCTGCGGGGCTGGCTGCACACGATGACGCGCTATCCGCTCTCGCTCCTGTTCCCGGTCTATTTCCTGAGCATCTCGTCGTTCACGACGATCACGGCACTGCTCGCGCTGTATGCCGATGCGCGCTTCGGGCTGGATGCGAGCGACGTCGGGCTCCTCTTCACGCTGTCCGGTGCGACCACGGTGCTCGTGCGCGGGGTGCTGCTGGGCTGGCTCGTCAGGCGTTTCGGCGAGCCGGTGACGGTGCGGGTCGGCGTGATCGGTCTGCTGGCGGCGCTCGTCGCTCTGCCGCTGGTGCCGAGCGCGGCCTGGCTCTGGCCGGTCGCGCCGCTCTATGCATTCGGCGCCGGCACACTCTTTCCCGCCCTGGCCAGCCTGGTCTCTCGTGCCACGGACGCCGGCTCGCAGGGCTCTGTGCTCGGCGGCAGCCAGGTCGTGGGCGGCACTGGCCGCGTCCTCGGTCCGCTCTGGGCCGGCTGGCTCTTCCAGCAGGTCGGCATCCGCAGCCCGTTCGTCGTGGGGGCCACCGTGGTCGGCGTCGCCTTTCTGCTCGCGCTGCGCATCCCGCGCGCCGGTGTCGAGCGGCCGGCGGCCCCGGTCAGGATGAACGAGGAGCCCGTCGGCACGCCCGGCGCTGCCGAGTGAGGCCCGTGGCGGCCACTTGCGACGCACCGGGCGCCGCCATAACGTGCGCCCGCCCGCATACGCCACTGGCGGAGGTCGATATGGAGTTCGTTGCCGGATTTCTCGTGTGGATCACGTTCGGTCTGGTTGCGCCGTTCCTCGTGCGCACGCTCTACCGCGCCGAGGGCACGACCACCTTCATGACGTTCACGTTCGGCGTCTTCGGCGCCTTCATCGGCGGCATGCTCGGCACGTCTCCGTACATCTTCCACGACCCCACACCGCTGCGCTTCGGCGCGCTGCTCGGCGCACTCGCCGGCGCCTCGTTCTTTTCGTTCCTGTATCACTACATGGCGCGCCACGCGGTCTGACGACGCCCGAGCATCCCCCGCAGGACCGCCGCGAGCGCCCGGCCGGCAACGCGTCGCACGACGACGAGGACTGGGACCGCGTCGGCTGCTTCTGGACGCTGTTCCGCTTCGCCGTCGGCTCTTCGATCCTCTACATCCTGATGGCCCTCGCCGTCATTCTCCTGGCGATGCTCTCGCTCGTCCTCTTCCGCTGACGGCTCCGTGCGCGCGGTCGTGATCGAGCGGCCCGGCGGGCCGGACGTGCTCGCGCTTGGCGACGTCCCCACGCCCGTGCCCGGTGCGCGCGAGCTGCTCGTGCGCGTCCATGCCAGCGCGCTCAATCGCGCAGACCTGCTGCAGCGGCGCGGGCTGTACGCTGCGCCGGCCGGCGCGCCGCGCGACGTGCCGGGACTCGAGTACGCAGGCGTCGTGGAAGCGGTCGGCCCCGACGTGCACGCCTGGCAGAGCGGTGACCGGGTCATGGGGCTGGTTGGTGGCGGCGGGTACGCGGAGTACGTGTGCGTGTCTGCCGACCACGTGCTGCGCGTGCCGGAGCGCCTGTCCGACGAGCAGGCCGCAGCCGTGCCGGAAGCGTACCTGACTGCGCACGACGCACTGTTCACACAGGCCCATGCGCAACCGGGCGAGCGAGTGCTGGTGCACGCGATCGCGAGCGGCGTGGGCGTCGCGCTGCTGCAGCTGGGACGGGCGTTCGGTCTGGATGTCATCGGCACGTCGCGCTCCGGATGGAAGCTCGAGCGGATGCGCGCGCTCGGGCTGCAGCACGCGGTGGAGGTCACCGGACATGCCGCGCACGGCGCCGTCATCGACGGGGTGGGTACAGCCGGCGTGGACGTCGTGATCGATCTGGTCGGCGGGGACTACCTGCCGCTGAACGTGGAGGCGCTGCGGCCGCGCGGGCGGCTGGTCATCGTGGGGCTGGTCGCGGGACGCACGGCACAGCTCGACATGGGGGCCGTGCTGGCGAAACGGCTGCACGTGATCGGCACGGCGATGCGTTCCCGTGACGCCGTCGAGAAGGCCGAGGTCACGCGCTTCTTTGCCGGGAACGCGCTGCCGCTGCTCGAGCGCGGTGAGATCGAGCCAGTAATCGACGAGGTGTTCCCCATGGCACGCGCGGCCGATGCGCATGCGCACATGGAAGCGAACGCGAACATTGGCAAGATCGTGCTGCGCTGGTGAGTGCGTTCGCTCAGGCGAGCATCGTGCGCGCGTAGGACTCGAGCTCGCGCCGGTTCTGCAGCTCGAGCTTGCGGAAGATGTTCGACACGTGTGTGCCGACGGTGCGCGGTGAGATGCCGAGCTTCCGCGCGATCGCCTTGTTCGACTGCCGCGCAGCGACGAGCCGTGTGATCTCCAGCTCCCGCTCCGTCAGCAGTCCGCTGCCCGGTGCGGTCGTGCGCGGCTGCGGGCGGGCCGACACCTCGCGGAACTGGCCGCGCGCCTTCTCCAGCTCCCGGTTTGCGCCGAGTCCGGCGAGCACGTCGTGGACGCGCCGGAGCTCGTGCACGGCACCGTCACGATCCCCGGCATCGAACAGGCGCCCCGCGAGCTGCCGGCGTACGCGCGCCGCATCGTAGACGTAGGGCACGGCTTCCAGGCGCTCCGCGGCCGCGCGCAGGAGGACTGCCCCGCCGGCCGGATCTCCGTCCAGCCACATCATCAGGCCGTCGCAGGCATCGGCCCAGGCGAGGCCGAGCTCGTGCTTCAGCACGCCGGAGTCGGTGCGCAGTCGCTCGGCGAAGGGGCGGCACTCCGTGACGCGATGCTGCTGCAGGTACGCTTCCGCAATGACCGGGAGCAGGCGGTGCACGGCCCACGCGCGGTACCCAGTGCGGTCGACGAGCGCGAGCGCGCGCACGCCCACGTCGACCGCCAGCTCGTACTCGCCGCTCGCGAGATGCAGGAAGGTGCGGCCAATGGCGACCGGCACCAGCACGTGGATGTCGCGCGCTGCGTTCTCCTCGTCCGCACGCGCGAGCCGCGCTGCCTCCTCGATGTATGCCCTTGCCGTGTCCAGCTCGTCGCGGCCGAGGTAGATGAGCGCAGTCCACACGAGCACGCGCGGCAGCAGTGCACGCAGCTGGAGCGTACGTGCCAGCGTGATCGCGCGCTCACCGACTGCGAGGCCGGTATCCCAGTCGCCGTTGCCGTAGCAGTACTCGATGAGCAGCTCGAGCGAGGTGACGCGCAGAAACGGGGAGCCCAGCTCCTCCGCCAGGCGGCCGCTCGCCTCGATTGCGCGCAGGCACTCGGGCGCGTTCCCGGTAAGCCCGTGCAGCACGCCGAGCGCCCAGTGCACCGTGCACTCGAGGTAGGCGTCGCCACTGGCACGCGCGAGCGCGAGTGCACGCTCGCCATGTGCGCGTGCCCGGTCGGGCGGCCCGGTCCAGATGTGGAACTGCAGCAGTGCCCGCTCCGCGCGCGCCTGCAACGCCGGGTCGTCCGCTTCCTGCGCCCGGGCATGCGCATCCTCGAGTGCGGCGCGCGCCTCATCGGAGCGGCCGAGTGCCTGCAGGCACGTCGCGCGCGCGATCTGCAGGCGCGCGAGCACGGCGACGTGCCCGTGCGGCCGTGCAGCGGTGCAGCCCGCGTCCAGTGACTCCAATGCGCCGGCGTGGGCACCGCGCCAGTACTGCGCGAGGCCCGTGCGCCACCACAGCCGCGCCACCGCCTCGTCATCGCTGCTCGCACGGGCGCTCGTGCGTGCCTCGTCGAGCAGCGCGAGTGCCGCCTCCCGCTGACCCATGCGCAGGCGAGCCCGTGCGAGGTCCTCGAGCAGCGCAGTGCGCTGCGGATCCTGCAGCTCCGTCGCGGCGACGGCCGCGGCGAGGTACTCGGCGGCAGCGCGATGGGCGTGGCAGCGCAGCGCCGCGCTGCCGGCGGCATGCAGGTAGCGAACGGTGCGCGGCTCGCGGCGCGCGCCGCCATGCAGGAAATGACGCGCGAGCTGGTCGGCATGTGCGTCGGCGTCCGCGCCGTAGCCGGCTTCGAGCGCCTCGGCAATGCGCGCGTGCAGCAGCCGGCGCGTTGCGAGCCCGACATCGTCGTAGAGCACTTCGCGGACGAGCGGGTGGCGGAAGTCGTAGACGGGCTCGTCGTCGAGCGTCGCTTCGTCGAGCACGGCGCGCTGGCACAGCTCGTCCAGCGATGCGGCGAGCACGTCCTCGGGCATGGTCGCCAGCGAGCGCAGCACTGTGTAGCGAATGCGCGTCCCGAACACGGCACTCAGCTGTGCGAGCTCGAGTGCAGGCTGCGAAAGTGCGGCACACCGCAGGCGCACGGCGTCGCGCACCGTGCGCGGCGGCTCGAAGCGCAACGCGTCCCAGCCGACCCAGCTGCTGCCGCGTCGCACCAGCGCACCGCTCAGCACGAGCGACTTCAGCAGCTCGTCGATGAAGAACGGATTGCCCCGGGTGCGCCTGTACAGCTCGGCCGAGAACTCGCCGGCGACGCTGTCATCCACGCGGAACGCGTTGCGCACGAGCTCGCGGGTCTCGTCGGCCGTGAGCGGCTCCAGCCGCAGCGCATCCACGAAGCCGACGCGGCCGAGCGAGAGGTCGAGCGCGGCGAGCAGTGACTGCGCCGCAGCGTCGCTGTCGTTGACGGTCAGCACCACCGCTACGCCGGCATCGCGCGTATGGCGGACGAGAAAGTGCAGCAGCTCCTGCGACGCCGCATCCGCCCACTGCAGATCCTCGATCAACACGACGACCGGCGCTTCCGCCGCGAGCCGGCGCGTGAGCTCCGCCAGTGCCCAGAGCAGCTGGGCAGGCGATTCGACACCGCGCGCGGATGAGCCGGTGCGCGGCAGGGAGGTGGGGAACAGCTGGGCGAGCTCCTGCTCGATGTTGCTGACCAGCGACGGGAGCCGCTCGACGGGGCGCGCGCGCAGGAGCGGTGCGAACGCGTCGCTCACCGGCGCGAACGGCACCCCCTGCTCCGCCGCATACGCCCGGCCGCTCGCCACCGTGCAGCCGCGCAGCCGCGCCTCCTGCAGGAAGGCATGCGCGAGCCGGCTCTTGCCGATCCCGCCCGGCCCCGTGATGACGGTGGCACTGCCCGCACCCCCGGCCGCGCGCTCGAGCAGGGAGCGCAGATAGCCCAGCTCCTCGTCTCGTCCGACGAGTGGAAGTCGCTCCAGCGATAGGTGGCCGGGCATGTGGCGCGCGCAAGGCAGGAGGAACGGCACGGCGTGCGGCCAATATCCGTCCGGCGCACAGGCAGCACAAGAAGTTTGACTACGTCATTCCGGGCCGGTACCTACGTAGCGACTACGCTGACGGCGGGCGATTCCTGCGAGCAGGTTGGAGGCGAGCACCGGGCAGCGCGTCCCGGGCCGACGCTCCGACTCCCACCTGGAGGATATCATGCGCAGCTCCCGCCTCACTCTCCTCGGTCTCGTCGTTGTCGCCGGTTGTGCCGATGGCGACCTCACCTCACCGCCCGCCGGCGCTCCGCGCGCCGAGGCCGCAGTCGGAGCGGCCGGTCCGGTTGTCATGACGCGCAATGTCTACCTCGGTGCGGACATCGATCCGCTGCTTGCCGCGCAGAACCTCCAGGACGTGGTTATGCGGGGAGCCCAGGTGTGGGCGGAGATCCAGGCAAATGACTTCGCGCGGCGCGCCGGCATCCTTGCGGCGGAGATCGCCGGTGCACGGCCGCACCTGGTCGGGCTGCAGGAGGTCGCCACGTTCCGCATCGAGTCGCCGAGCAATCCGGCGAGCGCTGCCACCGAGGTCGCGTACGACTACCTCGGCCTGCTGCTCGATTCGCTCGCCGCACGCGGTGCGGAGTACCGGGTGGCCGCGTACGTGGAGGGCAATGACATCGAGCTTCCGATCCTCACGCCACACGGTCTCGTTGACGTCCGCTTCACGCAGGCCGAAGCGATCCTCGCGCGCAGCGATGTGCCGACGGAGAATGCGCAGGGGGCGCCCTATGGTGCGCGCATCAATGCGACGATCGGGGGCGACAACGGTCCGCCTATCAGCCTGCTGCGCGCCTGGGCATCGGTCGATGCGACGGTCGGCAGGCACGCCTTCCGGTTCATCAGCACCCACCTCGAGGTGCAGCGGTTCGCGCCCGTCCAGGCGGGCCAGGCGAGCGAGCTGCTGGCGCTTGCCGACGTGTCCCCGCTGCCGGTGATCCTGGTCGGTGACCTCAATTCCGCTGCGGACGGCACACAGACGGATACGTACGCCCGGCTGCGCGAGGCTGCCTTCCGCGATCTCTGGCTGCCACGCGGCACGGGCGGCTTTACGTGCTGCGAGGCGAAGGACCTGTCGAACGCGACTTCGCTGCTCGACCAGAGGATCGACTACGTGCTCATTCGCGGCTTCAGTGACACGGGCTCGAACGGCGTCGGCGCGCGTGTGCACCTGGTCGGCGAGCAGCGGTCGGCAGCGGGCTGGGGATCCGATCACGCCGGTGTCGTGGCCGCACTGCGGCTGCCGCCCGGCCTAACCCGGTGATGATCATGGCGAGCATCCCCTGCGACCTGCGCGGCTGCCATCGCATCGCCCAGTGCGCCCTGTTCGGAACGCTCATCGCGTGCGCCGGCTGCACCTTCCACCACGGCCCGCGCGAGGACAGGATCGGCAGCTTCGTGCCGCCCGCCGGCGTCAGTGTCGAGGTGCGGCTGCACGAGGGAGACGACGGCCGGAAACAGGAGATCACCGGTGAGCTGCTCGCCGTGCAGGACGACGGCATGCTGTTGCTCACCGACCGGATCGTGCTGATCCCGTTCGAGGCGGCCGAGCGGGTGCGTTCCGGCGAGCATCCGCTAGGGCGCCGCGTGACCTGGGGCATGGCGCCCGAGGAGATCGCGGAGGCGCTGCGGCCGGCGAGCCGCTACCCGAACGGCATCCACTCCACGGTGCTGGCGCGCATGCTGGCCACCCTGAATCAGCCCGACGTCGTCCGCGTCGCGCCCTGACCATGAGGAACCCCATGAAAAGAGCAACGCTCGCCGTTCTGGTCCTCCTGTTTCTGCTCACGGGATGCGTCCATCGCTTCACATCCGCGTCCGTCGAGCAGGTCGAGGTCACAGCGGAGCCCGTGCTCGTCGAGTCCCCCGTGCGCGCGCACCTCATCGATGGCGCGATGGTCGTCTATCGCACGGGCGTGTCCGTCGCGGCAGACACACTGCGGGGCGAAGGCATGTGGTACGGCGCGCTGATGACGGACAGCCAGTCCGTCTTCACGGTCGCGATGGACAGTGTCGTGGGCCTCGAGTCGATCACGGTCGACCAGCACAACACGAGCACGATCCTCGTGAGCACACTCGCGTCGCTGGCGATGGTTCCCGTCGTCACGGTCGGCATCGTGGCGATCAGCTGCATCGCGGATCCGAAGTGCTTCGGGTCCTGTCCGACCGTCTACACGATGGGACCCGATGGTGAAGTGCTCGAGGCCGAGCTGTTCTCGTACAGCATCGCGCCACTGCTCGAGGCCCGCGACGTCGACCGCATCGGCACGCAGACGGACGCCGATGGCTTCGTCGAGATCGAAGTGCGCAACGAGGCGCTCGAGACGCATCGCATCAATTATCTGGGCGTCATCTCGGTCGAGCACGAGCAAAACGAATGGATCGTGCCGGACGCGCGCGGCGCACCACTCGCGCTGGCAGGCATTACGGCACCCGGCCGTGCGACGGACGCGACCGGCCGCGACGTCCGCGCTGCCATCGTCGCACGGGATTCGGCGTTCTACGCGAGCGCGCCCGAGCTGCTCGCAGGCGTGAGCGTCGACCGGCTCGAGGACCACATCGACCTCACGATTCCGGCCGTTGCAGGGGCCGACAGTGTCGCCGTCGTGCTGCGCCTGCGGAACAGCCTGCTCAATACCGTGCTCTTCTACGACCTGATGCTCGCATCGGCCGGTGCCCAGGCCCTGGACTGGATCGGCGCCGAGCTGCAGCGGATCGGCCCCGCCATCGAGCTGGGCCAGTGGTACGCGGGGCGGATGGGAATGTGGGTGCACGCACACGACGGCACGGAGTTCCAGCTCGTGGACCGCATGCCCGATGCCGGACCGATCGCATGGAAGGACGTTGCCGTAGTGGTGCCGGTATCGAGTGCGGACGACAGCATCCGTGTCCGCCTGTCCTTTGTCATCGACGAATGGCGCATCGACCAGGTTCGCATCGCCACAAAGGTGCGCCGGCCGGATGTGCAGGAGGTAGCCGTGACGGAAGTGATCGGTGCGGACGGCAGGCCGTCCGAGCAGCTGCGGTCGCAGATGGCCGAGCCCGATGAGTCGTACACGGAGACGATGCCCGGCCACCGTTTCACGGCGCGCTTCGACGTCGGCGCAGCGGCGGGCATGCGCACGTTCCTGGTCGCGGCGCAGGGCTACTACACGGAGTGGATCCGGCCGGACTGGGTGCGCACCGCGCAGCAGCCACGGCGCTTCGAGCCGGGCGACGCCGCACTCGTCGACGCGCTCGCGCGCTGGCGCGCCGCAAAGGACGACTTCGAGCGGTCGTTCTATGCCACACGCATTCCGGTACGGTAGCGTCGTGCGCGCGCATACGCCGTGGCGCCGCAGTGCACTGCTCCTGCTGGGGATGGCCGTGCCGGGATCGAGTGCACACGCACAGACGAACCCGAACGCGCCCCCGCATCATGATTCGCATGCGGCGCACACGGAATCGGACGCAGATGCCCGGGCCGGGGAGTTCGTCGCCGCGACACGGGCCGGCATCGCACGGTTCCACGATCGGGATGCCGCAATCGCTGCGGGCTACCGCCGGCTCGGGCCGAGCTTCCCGGGTATGGGCGAGCACTGGATCCACCCGGGCATGATCGTACAGAGCGGCATCACGCCCGGTCGCCCGGCCGTGCTCTGCTACGCGATCGTCGATGGCAGCGCGAGACTGCTGGGCGCGGCATACGCGTTTCCGCTGCCCGCGGGCGCGACGCTGCCGCCGCTGCCGGGAGGCGCCGCCGCCTGGCACGTACACGACGGCGCCGTCGACGAAGAAACGCTGCTGCTCGTCCATCCGGGCGCTCGCGCTCGCAACAACACGCGACTCGTGATGACGCACGTGTGGACGGAGCTCGAGAATGCGGACGGCGTGTTTGCGCAGAACAACTGGGCGCTGCCGTTCGTGCAGGCCGGCCTGACGATCGCCGTGCGGCCCGGGCTGCACGCTGCACAGGCGGTCTCGCTGCTGACCGCGGGGCCGCCCTACTACGAGGAGCTGTTCATCGCGCTCGCGC
>CAYSGF010000026.1:0-3934 GCA_964430275.1 uncultured Gemmatimonadaceae bacterium | reverse complement strand
CAGAAGCAGAAGTATCTGCCGCGGCTCGCGGCGGGTGCGGTGTCGGCGTTTGCGCTGACGGAACCGGACGTCGGCTCCGATCCGGCGCGCATGGAAGCGACAGCGGAACCGACGGATGACGGCGCCGCATACATCCTGAATGGCGAGAAGCTGTGGTGCACGAACGGCCCGATCGCGGAGATCATGGTCGTCATGGCACGCACACCTGCCCGGGACGGGAAGCGCGCGGGGATCACGGCGTTCATCGTTGAGTCGGACATGCCGGGCGTGGAGGTAACGCACCGCCTCGACTTCATGGGACTCCACGGCATCGAGAACGCGGTGATGACGTTCCGCGACGTGCGGGTGCCGAAGGAGAACGTGCTGTGGGGCGAGGGGCGCGGGCTGAAGCTGGCGCTGATCACACTGAACACGGGGCGTCTGACGATTCCGGCGACCACGGCGGCGGCGGGCCGGTGGTGTCTGAAGGTCGCGCGCGAGTTCGCGAGCGAGCGCGTGCAGTGGGGTGCACCGGTCGGCAAGCACGATGCAGTAGCGCAGAAGATCGCCGAGATCGCTGCGTACACGTTCGCAATGGACGCGGTGAATACGCTTGCGGCCGGGCTGGCCGACGCTGGCAAGAGCGACATCCGCCTCGAGGCCGCACTCGCGAAGATGTACAACTCGGAAGCCGCCTGGCACGTGGTGGACGAGACCATGCAGATCCGCGGGGGCCGCGGCTACGAGACTGCCGCGTCACTGGAGCGCCGGGGCGAGAAGCCAGTCGCCCTCGAGCGGGCGATGCGCGATCTGCGCATCAACCTCATTTTCGAGGGCTCGAGCGAGATCATGCGGCTGTTCATCGCGCGCGAGGCGGTCGATCCGCACCTCCAGCGGGCGGGCGGCATGGTCGATCCGCAGGCCGAGCTGGGGGACAAGGTGAAGGGTGCCGCGTCGCTGGGCGTCCACCTTGCCGGCTGGGTGCCGGGTCTGGTGGCCGGCTGGGGTCGCTGGCCTCGTTTCGGTGACTACGGACCGCTCGCAGAGCACCTGCGCTACGTGGAGCGGGCGTCGCGCAAGCTCGGCCGTACACTGTTCTATGCAATGGCGCGGTTCGGCCCGAAGCTGGAGAAGCGGCAGTCGGTGCTGTTCCGGCTGGTCGATGTCGGGGCTGAGCTGTTCGCGATGTCCGCGGCGTGTGTGTACGCACACGCACTCGTGGAGAAGAATCCCGCGGACCGCACGCCGTTGAAGCTGGCAGATCTGTTCTGCAGGCAGGCACGCAAGCGTATCGCAGATTCGTTCCGCAACGTGTTCAGCAATCACGACGGGTTTGCGTACCGGCTCGCGCAGGACGTGCTCGCGGGCAAGTACACCTGGTTGGAGGAGGGCGTGGCGGACTGAGGTTCGTCGCGCTGGCGCACGCCACCATCTTCTGCGTTCGCCCGGACGCGTGGGATCCGACGCCCGCCCGGACGCATCCGCAGCAATCGCTGGTCCCGACGCAGGGAGCCGTTTCGACCCTCGGGACGGCATCGATCCACATCCTCGAAGCTGGACGAACCCGCATGGCGTTCATCGCAGCGCTACTCCCGAACGAAGCCGACCGCCGCGCCCTGACGGCCGCGGCCGGGGACCACCGTCTGCTGTGGGCAGATTCGTGGCGGGGGCTGACGGCACTCGTGCGCGACCGGCCCATTGCGGCCGTCGTGACGGACCTGCACGCCGAGCCGCGCAAGGACGGCGCGCTCCGGGTCTATCGGTTCGCGCAACGCTTCCCTCTGACCCCACTGGTCGGGTGGGGTG
The DNA here is from genome assembly GCA_964430275.1 of uncultured Gemmatimonadaceae bacterium. Lineage (GTDB taxonomy): Bacteria > Gemmatimonadota > Gemmatimonadetes > Longimicrobiales > RSA9 > DASTYK01. The sequence goes on along the minus strand of CAYSGF010000026.1, from coordinate 2,149 downwards.
ATCCGGACGGCAGGGAGCTGTTCCGTATCGGCAAAGCGGGCGCCCGCGACGTCGTGCTCGCCTACGACGCTGCGGACGCGGTGCTCGTTTCGGAGGTCATCGATGCATCCCTGCGCAGCGCACTGCCGCGGCTCCTGCGCGAGCGTCTCACCGGACGCCTCGAGGACCGCGCGCTGAGCCTGATCGCAACCGCGGCCGACCGGATCCCCGACGGCATCCAGGTGCCGGATCTCGCGGCAATGTTCGGCTACTCGATTTCCACGCTGGAGCGGCGCTGCGAGGTCATGCGGCTGCCGACACCGGGACGCATGCTGCTCTGGCTGCGCGTCCTCTTCGGCCTGCGCTGGCTGCTCGAGAGTGGCCGCAGTGTCGAGAGCGTCGCCGCGCAGCTCGGATATTCGTCCGGTGCCGCGTTCCGACGTGCGATCAAGGCGACCGTCGGCGGGCGGCCGACGCCGCTGCGCAATGCCGCTGCGTTCGATCAGGCCGTCGAGCAGTTTGCCGGTGAATGCAATGCAAGTCCGCGAGGAGGTGACTGATGGCGCGCTACGACCGTATCGCTGCGCTGCCGCTGCCCACGCGCGACCAGGCAGTCCCGGCGTGGGGCGTGCTGCGCGAGCTGTCGACGCGCGAGCGTGACAATGAGCTCGCGAACCGGTCGCGGCTCTATTTCATCGCGCTTCGCCCGGTTCGACGGCTGGTGGACCGTCGCTTTGCCGTGCCGGCCGATTCGCATGACCGGCAGATCGCGCATGTGCGTGCAGAGATCGACGCACTGCCAGCGAATCTGCCCGATCGCGACCGGCTGCGCATGTTTCTCGTTGCGGTCGCGACGCGCACACCCGAGCGCGTCGCCCTTGCCACGCTGGATATTGCAACGCTGGCGGAATCACGCTCGCATTATGAAGCGGCGGAGGAGTACGCGCTCACCGCACTCAGTGCTGCGCGGGACGCGAATCCGGGCGTCGAGTCACGCGCGCTTGCGGTACTCGCGCGCATCGCGCGCGAGACCGGACGCTGGGACCGCGCACTCGAGCATGGCACCGCCGCCGTCGAGCTGGCTACGCCGGCGAGCTTCCGCGGGCCGTGGGCCAACGCGGTCACCGAGCTGGCAACGCTTCACCACCGATGCGGTGATGCAACCGCCGCGGCGGAGCTGCTCGCCGCCGTGCGCAAGCGCGTGGCCGAGTGGAAGGACGAGCCTCTGCTGGCGGATGGCGCCGAGGCGCTCGCCGTGGCCGCGCTCGCGGCGCGCCTCACGGAAGTCGGCGTGCACGAGGGGTGGTTCGCGCTGCACCGGATCAGTGACCGGGATCGGCGTTGTCGCCTGCTGCTCAACATTGCCGAGGGTCTGCGCGCACTGCGCCTGTACGAGGGCGCCGAGGCTTGCTACGCAGCCCTCGCCCACGCGGCGCTCGGACCGGGGGAGCGGGCATGCGCGCTCGTCGGGTATGCCGCCGTTGCAGCGGAGGCCGGGAACAGTGCCGGGTTCCGCGAACGGCATGACACGGCGATGCAGGAGCTCCTCTCCCTCGGTGACGCCTATCGCCCGGCACTGCTCCTCGAGCTGGGCCGCGCGTGCATGCTCGCCGGTGATGGCGAGCGCGGACTCGGCCATGCATCGGCGGCGCGCGACGCTGCAGCTGAGCGCAGTGACCGCCTGATGCGTGCACATGCGGAGGAGTTGTGCCGGCTCGCCAGTGCGCACCACGACGGCGCAATCCTCGCCGGCATCCGCGGCCGTGAGTCACCGGCCGAGGACACGCGCGAGCTCGCGGCCGAGATCGCGGGCGCGGCACGGCGCGTCCTGGCGATCCGGGTCTGACCTCACACCGGCGCGGCGGTCTGCGCCGCGCCATCCCGTCCGGGAGCATTCCTGTCCATGCGCAGTCGGCCCCTGCTCCACCTCCTCGTTGCGGTACTGCTCGGTGCGCCTGGGCCGATCGCCGCGCAGACCGACGCCGCGCTCCAGCTGCTGCGACACACCACATCGCATGCGGGTACGCCGGCCGACCTGCTGCGCAGGCCGGCGGTGCGCAGCGGCAGCCTGATCGACCAGGACGTGAGGACGGACGGGACGGCCGTCGTCGGCGTGCTCGTACGGGTGACGAGCAGCGCGGCACTCGACGAGCTGCGCGCGCTGGGGGCG
>CAYSGF010000025.1:0-3217 GCA_964430275.1 uncultured Gemmatimonadaceae bacterium | reverse complement strand
GTCCAAGTGCGCGAAGGTCGCCACGGGCGCGGGGTCGGTGATGTCGTCGGCCGGTACGTAGATCGCCTGCACGGACGTGATCGAGCCGTCGCGCGTCGAGGTGATGCGCTCCTGCAGCCCGCCCATCTCGGTCCCGAGCGTCGGCTGGTAGCCGACGGCCGAGGGCATACGGCCGAGCAGCGCCGAGACTTCCGAGCCCGCCTGCGTGAAGCGGAAGATGTTGTCGATGAACAGCAGCACGTCCTGCTTTTCGACGTCGCGGAAATACTCCGCGATGGTGAGGCCGGTCAGCCCGACACGCTGGCGTGCGCCCGGCGGCTCGTTCATCTGCCCGTACACGAGCGCCGTCGACTTGATGACGCCCGACTCGCTCATCTCGAGGTAGAGGTCGTTGCCTTCACGCGTGCGCTCGCCCACGCCGCAGAACACGGAGCGGCCGCCGTGCTGCATCGCGATGTTGTTGATGAGCTCCTGGATGATCACGGTCTTGCCGACGCCCGCACCGCCGAACAGGCCGGTCTTGCCGCCCTTCACGTACGGTGCGATCAGGTCGATGACCTTGATGCCGGTCTCGAAGATCTCCGTCTTCGGCTCGAGCGCCGTGAACTTCGGCGCATCACGATGGATCGGCCAGCGCTCGACGCTGTCGGGGATCGGCTCCCCTTCGTCGACGGGCTTGCCGAGTACGTTCAGGATCCGCCCGAGCGCCGCTTCGCCGACCGGCACGGTGATCGCCGAGCCGGTGTCGCGCACCGCCATGCCGCGCTGGACGCCGTCCGTAGTGGACATCGCCACCGCGCGTACCTGATTGCGCCCGATGTGCTGCTGCACCTCGGCCACCAGGTCGATCGCGAGCCCGCCCTCCGCGCCCGGCGCCTTGATCTCGAGAGCATTGTAGATCTCGGGGATGTGCGCGTCCTCGAATTTGACGTCGAGCACGGGGCCGATGACCTGCACGACACGGCCGGTCGTTGTGTTCGCCATTGGTTCCTCTATCTCCACGTTTTCGGCGGATCAGCGTTCCGCCGCCATCCGTCAGTAACTGCGGGCCCGGGCCCTAAGCCCAGGCCCGGGCCCGCGATACTCCTACTCCAGCGCAGCCGCGCCGCCCACGATCTCCGCGATCTCCTGCGTGATCTGCGCCTGGCGCGCGCGGTTGTACGTGCGGGACAGCCGGTCGAGGATGTCGCCGGCGTTGTCCGTTGCGTTCTTCATGGCGGTGCGGCGCGCGCCGTGCTCGGCGGCTGCCGTCTCGACGAGCGCGCGGTACACGGCGTTGCGCACGTACAGCGGCAGCAGCCGGCCGAGGATCTCGTCTGCCGACGGTGACAGCTCGTAATTGCGCACGCGGCCGCGACCGGCCTCCTCCTCCCCGGTGCCACTGCTGGCCTGCACGGGCAGGAGCTTCATGCTCGTCGGCGGCGTCGACAGTGCGGACCGGAACTGCGCGTGCACGACGTACACCTCGTCCAGGTCGCCGCGCTCGAAGCGTTCGCGCAGTGGCTCGATGACGCTCGCGCCGTCCTCCGCGCTCGGACGGTCGCCGATGTCGCTGCGGTCGCTCGCGATCGGCTCACGCTTGAAGCGGAAATACGCTGCGCCCTTCTTGCCGACCGTGTGCAGCTCCACCTCGACGCCCTGGGCACGCAGCCGCTCCATCAGCGTCCGTGCCTCGCGGATGAGGTTCGTGTTGAACGCACCCGCCAGCCCGCGATTCGACGTGATCAGCACGACGGCCGCGCGGCGCACGGTCTCCGGCTGGCGCAGCAGCGGGTAGCGCTCTTTCAGCTCGGGATCGACGAGCCGCGCGATCACGTCCGCCAGCCGCTCCGCGTAGGGCCGCGCGGCGTGCACCCGATCGGCGGCGCGCTTCAGCTTGGACGTGGACACCATCTCCATCGTCCGCGTGATCTGGCGCGTCTTGCCGATCGAGCGGATCCGCCGCTTCAGCTCCCGGGTCTTCGACACGTGCGCTGCTCCTTACGTGACGGGCGCGGCCGCCGTCGACGGCTCGGTGTTCGAACGCTCGCGCGGCGCGGGCTCCGGTGCTGCCGGCGCGGGCTCCGGTGCGTCCGTGCCGAACTGCTGCTTGAACGCATCGATCGCGTCGACGAGCTGCGCCTGCGTATCGTCGTCGACCTTCTTGCTGTCCGTGATCGTCTGCAGGATCTGCGGCCGCTGCGTGCGCAGGAACTCCATGAACTCACGCTCGAAGGCGCGCACCCGCTCCACCGCGACGTCGTCGAGATGCGCGTTCGTCGCGGCCCAGATGATCGCGACCTGCTCGGCCATCGGCAGCGGCTGGTACTGCGGCTGCTTCAGGATCTCGACGAGCCGCTGGCCGCGCGAGAGCTGCTTCTGCGTGGCCGGATCGAGGTCGGAACCGAACTGTGCGAACGCCTCGACGTCGCGGTACTGCGCCAGCTCCAGGCGCAGTTTGCCGGCAACCGACTTCATCGCCTTCGTCTGCGCTGCGCCGCCCACACGCGACACCGAGATACCGGCGTTCACTGCCGGCCGAACACCCGAATAGAACAGGTCGCTCTCGAGGAAGATCTGGCCGTCCGTGATCGAGATCACGTTCGTCGGGATGTACGCGGAGACGTCGCCCGCCTGGGTCTCGATGATCGGCAGTGCCGTGAGCGAGCCGCCGCCGTTGTCGGCCGACAGCTTGGCCGCCCGCTCGAGCAGGCGCGAGTGCAGGTAGAACACATCGCCGGGATACGCCTCGCGACCCGGCGGCCGGCGCAGCACGAGCGAGATCTGGCGGTACGCCGTCGCCTGTTTCGACAGGTCGTCGTAGATCACCAGTGTGTGTTTGCCCTGCCACATGAAGTGCTCGGCGATCGCCGTCGCGGAATACGGCGCGATGTACTGCATCGGCGCCGGGTCCGAGGCATTCGCTGCGACCACGATCGTGTAGTCGAGCGCGCCCGCCTCGCGCAGCCCCTCGACCACACTCGCCACCTTGCCCGCGCGCTGGCCGATCGCGCAGTACACACAGATGACGTCGCCGCCCTTCTGGTTGATGATCGTGTCCAGTGCGACGGCCGTCTTGCCGGTGCCGCGGTCGCCGATGATGAGCTCGCGCTGCCCGCGACCGATCGGGATCATCGAGTCGATCGCCTTGATGCCCGTCTGCAGCGGCTCGGCAACCGGCTGACGCGCAACGATGCCCGGTGCCACGATGTCGATGTAGCGGCGCGCCTCCGCCGGG
>CAYSGF010000024.1:0-8814 GCA_964430275.1 uncultured Gemmatimonadaceae bacterium | reverse complement strand
CCTGGCCGACTGCCCATCCTCGCCGCGGTGCCGCTGCGGTCCACACCAGTAGCTTCCCTTACCTGCGAAGTCGCCGCAGGCACCTGAGCTACCTGGCCGACTGCCCATCCTCGCCGCGGTGCCGCTGCGGTCCACACCAGTCGCTTTTCTCACCCGCCAGCCTGAACCGCCGAAAGAAAACCCGCGTCGGCGGCGCGGCGCGGGTATAGCGGGGGCGGGATTTGAACCCGCGACCTCCGGGTTATGAGCCCGGCGAGCTACCAGACTGCTCCACCCCGCGACGTTGACAGACAGGAAAGCTAATTCTGCACTACCTACGCGTCAACCCCTCGGAGCCCTGATTTCCCTCTGTCGCAGCGCGCTTCCGCACGGCGAAAAACACTAGCGAAATCACCACCGATGGGAAGTGCTCGACGACGACGCGACGCAGCGGCCGCGCACGCAAATCGCGCACGCTTTAGGCGACAAAGCGCGCGCGATATGCGGCGTAGCGATCCGAAGTGAACCGCCGGACCATGACTGATCTTTGCGCTTTGGCTGATCTCGGCATCTGCGTGTACGCTCCAGCCGGAGGCGCAGCATCAAGCAGGGATGCGCGTTGCCTCGACTGCCATGTTACGCGCGTGGATGTGCAGAGCGGCCAAAGCGCAAAGATCAATCACGGTCCGGGGTGGCGGCGTCCTGCTGCAGCTCACCGATCTTCTTCTTCGCCTTGCCCTTCAGCTCCTGCGCCTTGCCCTTGAGGTGCTCGTCGTGATCGTCGATCGCGTCACCGACGGTGCCGCGGATCTTTCCTTCGAGCTCTTCGTTGGTGCCTTCGACGCGATTCGCGGTGCCTTTGCGGTGCAGATCTTTGCGGTCGGCCATGCTGCCTCCTCGTGTGGGTTTCTACGTACGGTCTACGAAGGGCAAGCGGTATGCCAGGGCCATGCAACCTATTGCAGCACAACGTGCTGCGGCGTCAGCCGACAACGATGTTCAGGAGTCGATCGGGCACGAAGATCACCTTGCGGGTGGTCTTGCCTTCGAGGAAGCGGGTGACGTTCTCGTCGCTGCGTGCGGCGGCGAGCGCGGCATCCTGGTCGACGCCGCGCGTCACGGCCAGGCGTCCGCGCACCTTGCCGTTGACCTGGATGACGAGCTCGATGCGCTCGCTCGTCGCCTTCAGCGGATCGAACGTCGGCCACGCGGGCTGCTCGAAGAGGGACGTCGCATGCCCGAGCTGGTGCCACAGCTCCTCGGCGAGGTGCGGGGCGAAGGGAGCGACGAGCTGGACGAGCGGCTCGACCTCTGCGCGATGCGCGCTCCGTCCGCCTTCGCGCACGGCGTTCAGGTATTCCATCATGGCGGCGATCGCAGTGTTGTAGCGCAGCGCGCCGATGTCCTCGGTGACTTTGCGGATCGTTGCGTGCAGCTTCTGCTCGATGCTGCCGCTCGGCTCTTCCGCGCCCAGCTCACCGACCGGTACGATCGTGTCGTAGAGGCGGTGCAGGAAGCCGAAGGGCCCCTGCAGTCCCATGTCGCGGAAGTCGCCGCCCTCCTGATACGGGCCTAGGAACATCAGGTATGTCCGGAACGCGTCGGCGCCCCACTCTTCCAGGTACTGATCGGGGATCACGACATTGCCGCGGCTCTTTGACATCTTGGCGCCTTCCTTGATCAGCAGGCCGTGCTTGCGGAAGGTCGAGAACGGCTCCTCGAAGGGGAGCAGTCCCTTGTCGTGAAGTGCCATGGTGACGAAGCGTGCGTACAGCAGATGCAGCACGGCGTGCTCTTCGCCACCGATGTACATGTTCACGGGCAGCCACTTCTTCGTCAGCTCGGGATCGAAGGCGATGTCGTCGCGGTTCGCCGAGGGGTAGCGCAGGAAGTACCAGGCGCTGTCGAGGAACGTGTCGCTGACGTCGGTTTCGCGCCGGGCGTCGTCTCCGCACTGCGGGCAGCGCACGCGGTACCACTCTTCGACGCGGGCGAGGGGGCTGATGCCGCTCTCGTCGGGCTTGTAGTTCTCGACGTATGGCAGCACCACCGGCAGATCCTGCTCGGGCACGGGCACGGTCCCACAGGCATCGCAGTTGATGATGGGGATGGGCGGGCCCCAGTAGCGCTGGCGCGAGATGCACCAGTCGTGCAGGCGGTACTGTACGCGTGGCTCGGCGGATTGCCGTTGCTGGAGCCATGCAGTGATGGCGGTCTTCGCCTGTGCGACGGGCATGTCGTCGAACTGGTCGGAGTTCACGAGCACGCCATCGTCTCCGTATGCCTGCTCGAGCGGCACGCCGGCGTCGCTCGCGCGCGCCGCGACGACGCGCAGGATCGGCAGGTCGTAGGTTTTTGCGAACGCGAAGTCCCGCTCGTCGTGGCCGGGGACCGCCATGACCGCACCCGTGCCGTACTCCATCAGGACGTAGTCGGCGATCCAGACCGGAATCTCCTTGCCGGTCGCCGGATTCACACAGTACCCTCCGGTGAATACCCCGGTCTTCGCCTTCTCGTCGGCCTTGCGGCGGCTGACGAGGTCGAGCGCGGCGGCACGCTCACGGTACGCCTCGACCTGCGCGCGCTGCTCGCCGCTGGTCAGCCGCTCGACGTACGGATGCTCCGGCGCAAGCACCATGAACGTGGCGCCGAAGATCGTGTCGGGGCGGGTCGTGAAGACGCTGAGGCGGTTGCGGTCCGGCTGCACGGTAGCGCCGGAATGCCGGTCCTCGGCCACTCTGTCGCGCGCGACGGGGAAGTGCACGAGTGCGCCTTCGCTGCGCCCGATCCAGTTTTCCTGCGCTTTCCGTGTCGTTTCCGACCAGTCGATCCAGCTCAGGTTGTCGAGCAACCGCTGTGCGTACTCCGTGATTCGGAAGAACCACTGCGAGAGCGTGCGCGTCTCGACCATGGTGCCGCAGCGCTCGCACGCGCCGGCGATGACCTGCTCGTTCGCGAGCACGGTCTTGCACGAGGGGCACCAGTTGACGGGCGCCTCCTTCTTCTCGGCGAGCCCCATGTCGTAGAGCTGCAGGAAGACCCACTGCGTCCAGCGGTAGTATTCCGGCGCGGTGGTGTCGACGACGTGGTTCCAGTCGTACATCGCACCGATGCGTCGCAGCTGGCGCGTGAAGTTCGCGATGTTGCTGGGAATCAGCTCCATCGGATGGGTGCCTTGTTTCAGCGCGAAGTTCTCGGAGTGGATGCCGAACGCGTCGAAGCCGATCGGCTCGAACACGTCCTCTCCGAGCAGTCGCTTCCAGCGGCCGTAGATGTCAGCGCCCGTGAAGGCGTACATGTTCCCGACGTGCAGCCCTTCCGCAGAGGGATAGGGGAACATCATCAGGTTGTAGAAGGGCCGCTCGGCGGAGCGCAGCTGGTCATCGGAGAGCGTGTTGACGCCGCGCTCTGCCCAGTGTTGCTGCCACTTCGCTTCGATCTTTGCCGGCTGATAGCCAGTCCTGGTTTCCGTGCTCATGCTGCAGCGGTTCGGGGGACGCAGTGAATCGCCGAATATAGAGGGACCGCCAAGGGTGGCGCGAGCGCTGCTCAGGAGGCAGGCGGCACGTTCAGCAGCGCTGCGACTGCATCGAACGGGGCGTCCTCGGCTGCACTGGCGGCGTCGGCCATCGCCTGCGCCGCTGCGGGAAGGTCCTGGCCGTAGTGCTGGTAGACGGCCTCGAAGAGGTCGAGCCGCTGGTAGTAGAGACGGGCGCCGATGAGGACGGCGTTGTTGAGCGGGCGTTCGAAGTAGCGGCGGAATCCGCTTGTGCGCAGACCCGGCACGACTTCCCGCTCGTAGCGGATGCGGGCGTCCTCGTAGATGACGCGTCGGCGCGCGAGCACGGAGTCGAGCGGCAGCTCTTCGAGTGCGTAGAGGGCCTCCAGGCTGCCGACGAGGGATTCCAGGAATGCACCGAAGAGCATCGTGTCGTGCCACGCGTCGTTGGCGAGGGTGCAGCGCGCGCCTTCGGCGCCCTCGAGATCGCAGAAGTACGCCGCCGCGCCGCGATCCCCCACGAACGTCGCGAAGCTCTCGTTGAAGGCGGCCTGGCTCGGAACGTAGATCGTGTTGTGCGTGAGCTCGTGGATCACGGTCTGTGCGAGGTCCACGTCGCCGTAGCGCAACACGGTGTTGAGCAGCGGGTCATTGAACCAGCCGAGCGTGCTGAATGCCGCACTCGGCCGGACGTAGGTGTCATAGCCTTCGGCGTCCAGGCGGGCGGCGCTGCTGTGTGCCTCCTCGAAGTCGAAATAGCCCTTGTAGGGCACTCGGCCGACGATCGGGAACCACCACGTATACGGCTCGAAGCGGTCCTTGCGCGCGGCGGACAGGACCAGTAGCAGCGTATCGCTTTCGACCCAGGAATACGTTGTAAAGCTGTCGCCCGTGTCGAGCCCGAGGACTTCTCTCGCGTAGGTACGCGCCTGCAGCACCAGGCGCAGCTTGGCGCGCGTCGCCTCGCGGGTACCGGCGTCCCGGATCACCTCGGCGATCGGGCGACGCCGGCTCAGGATCTTTGCTTCCTCATAGCCGGCTCGCAGGATATAGAGTGGCGAGCAGGTCAGGGAGGCGGCCGCCAGGGCGGCGACCGCGAGCAGGGAGAGCAGGAGTCGGCGTCGCATCCCGGAAGATGCCGCTTGCCGCGAACCACGAAAAGCCCTGACCGAGACCGGAATCGCCGGGACGGCACGGAGCGGACGGCGGCGACGCGCGGGGTACAATTCGTGCGCCTGCGTGCTCCGACCCGGCAGACAGCGATTCTCCTGCGACGCGGATCCATGCCGGCCCCGACGCCGGACGCGACTTGTGAAGATGCACTGGACCGTCAGCAAATACGCAGACCTGATCCCCCTCCTCGCCTTCGTGCTGGTGATGACGGGCGTTTTCTTCGTGGATCGGGAACGCGGCGACCGGGTGAGCCGGGACCAGGAAGTGGTCGCGCGGGAGGCGCAACGTCGCGCCTCGCTGCTGGCGAACGAGCTCGAGAATGCCATCAACGAACGCCTCGGCGCACTCACTGCCACGGAGCTCCAGCTCACGTCCGTGGAGGACTCCGTCTCCCGCCGAACCCTGATTGCCGCGCTCGACAGCGTCACGGGCCGCATGATCGGCCTGGTCGGCATTGCGATCGTGGACGTGCTCAATCCGGACGAGCCGCTGCGCGCGAGCGGCACGATGCTGGGCAGCCGCTTCGGCAGGGTCACGACGGACAGTGCGCTGCGCAATCCATACCTGCGTGCGGTCGGGACGCGCGAGACGACGGCATCCTCGGTGATCGACTTCCCCGTGGGCCGCCGCGTCGTCGTGTTCAAACCGGTGACGCGCGGTGACACTGTACCGGTGACGGCGGTGATCGCAGGTGAGCTCGACCCGACGAGCATCGCGCGGGTCGCCGCAGGCCTGATTGCAGACTCGCTCACCGATACCTTCTGGTCGCTGTTTGGCCCGAATGACGTGCGTCTCACGTCGAACACGGCACCGAGCGGATGGCCGACCGTATCGCAGCGGATCCGCGTCGTGGACACGTCGTGGCGGATCGGTGTCGCCTATCGTCCAACGGACGGACGCCTGCTGCGGGCGGAGCGCGTGGCGGTCTGGGTCGCGGGCGTCGCGCTCGCGCTCGCGATCGCCCTGATCCTCTACTTCCTGCGGCGTACGATCACGCTGCAGAAGGAGGAACTGGTGCGCCGGCAGTCGGCGGAGGACGCGGCGCGCTCTGCGGCAGCGGAGGCGCGCCAGCGGGCCCGCGAGGCGCGCGACCTCACGGCGCAGCTCGAGGCCGCGCAGCTCGCCTCGCAGCGTCTGTCCACATCGCTCGACCCCGACGACGTCATCGAGTTCTTCCTCGGCGGAGTGGCCGAGATCCTGGTCGCCGATGTCGCTTCGCTCTACACCTTCGAGGACGAGGGTGAGCTGCTCGTCGGCCGCAGGCGCATGGTGTTCCGCGATGTGGCCGGCGTGACGGAGCGACTGCACAACGAGGACATCCAGCAGGTACGCGCCCCCGTTTCCATGCTGCCGCCGCATATCGCCGAGGCCGCATCGACGGGCGAGCCGTACGTAAGCGAGGGGGAAGAGCACGAGCGCCCGCTGCTCGGCGTGACGGCCGGTGCGGAAGCGCCGACGGCATTCGTCACAGTTCCGCTGCTCATCGCCGGGCGTGCGGTCGGTGTTGCGTCTTGGGAAGTCTTCTCCGGCTCGCGTGAGTTCCCGCCCGCCCTCATCGCATTCGCGCAGGCACTTGCGGCGCCGGCGGCCGCAGCCCTGCGGACGGCCGAGCTGTTCTCCTCACTCGAGTCGGAGCGTGCGCGTGCGCAGCGTGAGGCGTTGCGCTTCGCCGCGCTCATCGACCAGATGGCCGACGGTGTGCTCGTTGTCGATGCCGAGGGCCGCCTCGATCGCACGAATGCGGCGGCGGCCGAGCTGCTGGGGGAGGAGTTGAGCGACGTGCCGCTGGCCGAGTGGCCTGCCCGTTTCGACCTCGTTTCCGTCGACGGCCGCGCTATGCAGCCTGCGGAGTTCCCGTTGAGCCGCGCGCTGCGCGGCGAGCGGGTACGGCGCGCGACCTTCATCGTACGCTCGCCCTGGGGCACCGAGCGGCATCTTTCGAGCTCTGCGGGGCCGATCGTGACGGCGGACGGCCAGTCGGCCGGTGCAGCGATGGTGATGCGCGACGTCTCGGACGAGCACCAGTATGCGGAGATGCTGCGGCACACGAACCGCGAGCTGCGGCGTCAGGCCGAGATGCTGGAGGAAGTCAACCAGCAGCTGCGCCAGGCGACGAAGGCGAAGGACCAGTTCCTCGCGGTCATGTCCCACGAGCTGCGCACGCCGATCAACGCGATCATGGGGTACTCGGACCTGCTCGATCTCGGCGTGAAGGGTGACCTGAACGACGATCAGCGTGCCATGCTGAGCCGCGTGCGCGAGACGTCCAAGCACCTGCTCGGCCTGATCAATGAGGTGCTGGATCTCGCGAAGATCGGGGCCGGCCGCATGGACATCGTGCTGGTCGAAACCGATCTCGGTGCGATCGTCGAGCGCGCTTCGCAGCAGATCGCACCGCTCGCCGCCTCGAAGGGTCTCGCCCTGGAGCTCGATGCCGCGGACGAAGCGATCATCGTGAAGGCGGACGAAACGCGCCTGACGCAGATCTTCGTGAATCTGCTCTCGAATGCGGTCAAGTTCACACCGTCGGGCGCCGTGCGACTCAGCTACCGACTCGACCAGGACACGGCCGAAGTGCGCGTGCGCGACAGCGGGCCGGGCATACCCGAGGCCGAGCGGGAACGCATCTTCGAGGAGTTCTACCAGGTCGAGGGCGGGTTCTCCCGCAGTACGGGTGGCACCGGCCTGGGGCTGGCAATCGCGCGCCGTTTCGCGCGGCTCATGGGGGGCGACATCCAGGTCGAGAGCGAGATCGGGGAGGGTTCCGAATTCATCGTGCGCCTGCCAGCCAGCCATCCCGATAGGCGCAGCCGCGAGGAAGACGGGGGCCCCAGTGCCGTCGTCCTGCTCCATGAGGAGCGGGCGATCGAGCGACTCCAGCAGGATCTCACGGGTGTCATGCAGGTGTCCGGTGCGACGGAGCCGACACGCTTCGCCGCGGTGACGCGGCGCGAGGCGCCGGACGTCGTCGCGATCGACGCGCTCATCCCCGATTTCGGCGCATGGCGCGCGCTCGCTGCGCTGCAGACGGAACCCACCACGCTCGACATCCCGGTGCAGCTCTTTGCCCGCGACGACGACGCCGGCGAAACTGCCATCGACCTCGGCCTCTTCTGCATCGTCACGAAGCCGGTCACGCTCGAGCGCGCTGTCAGCAGTATCATGCGCAGCGTCGACAATCGCGAGGAGGCGCGCCTGCTGATCGTGGATGACGATACCGAAGTGCGGCGAATTCTGAGTGATGCGCTGGTCGCTGCGCATACCCGCGTGCGCGGAGTCAGCAGCGGCACCGACATGCTCGACGAAGTGGCACGTGAGCGGCCGGACGCGATCGTGATCGATCCGCTGAACGCAGGAGTGGACGGACTCGGCTCCATTGCGCGGCTGCGCATGGACCCGGCGACGGCGAGCATTCCGGTGACCCTGATGCTGCCCTTCGAGCTGCCGGCCGCGGACATGGAGCGGCTCGGCTCGGCGGTGGACGCGATCGCGCGCGTCCGGCGCGGTCGTGTGCATGCGACTGCCGAGCTCCTGCGCAACGCGGTGGGCATTCCGCTCGGGGCGGCTGCAGCCGCGGGGGCCGACGCCGTGGGCGAAGAGCGTACCTGATGTCCGAGCGTACGCTGTTCGTGGTCGGCGCGCTGGCTGCGCTGCTTGCGGTCGCGGCAGGCGCCTTCGGTGCACACGCACTCGCCGACCGGCTCAGCCCGGACCGGCTCGCCACCTTCGAGACGGCCGCACGCTACCAGATGTATCACGCGCTGGCACTCATCATCGCGGCGGGAGCCGTCGGCAGATGGCCAGGCACTACCGCTTCGCTCGCCGGCAGCTTCTTCGTTGCGGGTATCGTGATCTTCTGCGGGACCTGCTATGCGCTCGCGCTCGGCTCACCACGCTGGCTCGGGGCGGTGACACCCCTCGGCGGTCTCTCCTTCATGATCGGCTGGGCACTCCTCGCATGGGCCGCGCTGCGCGCCTGATCACACGAGTGCGTCACGAGGCGGCAGGCGCGCGAGCAGCTCGTCGAACGCCTGCACGAGCGCCGCACGCTCGGCAGCGATGCGCACGCGGGCGCGCCGGCGTGCAAACATGGCAGCGAAGAGCGATGCATCCTCGCGCACGCGGCGCCACGTGCGGTGCCAGCCGAGCGCGACCAGCCCGGC
>CAYSGF010000023.1:0-10551 GCA_964430275.1 uncultured Gemmatimonadaceae bacterium | reverse complement strand
CGACCTCGTGCACGCGTTCGACTCGCGCCCGGCCGTGATCCTGCCCGCGCTCCGAACCGCTCGCGCGGCGGGTGCGCCGCTCGTCATGGACTGGGCGGACTGGTGGGGGCGCGGCGGGCGGATCCGTGAGCGGTCGGGCTGGCCGGTGCGCACCTTGTTCGGGCCGATCGAGACGTGGTTCGAGGAGGCGTTCCGGCTGCGTGCGCACGGCGCGACCGCGATCTGCAGCGCACTCGAGACGCGGCTCATCGGGCTGGGCTTCGAGCGCGCGCGGATCCTGCGGCTGCCGAACGGGTGCCAGGCCGACGAGGTGCCGGACCGCGCGGCCGCGCGTGCCGCCCTCGGCATCGATGCGGCCGCGCGGATTGTCGTGCACGCCGGCGTCATCATGGCGGCCGACCGCGCCCTGCTCGAGGCCGCGTTCGCCTCGGCGCGGCGCCATGAGCCGCGCCTGCAACTCGTGTTCATCGGCGGCGGCACGAGGCCGCACGAACCGGGCGCCGACGGCATCCGCGCGACCGGCTTCGTCGCCGACGAGGCGCTGCGGGACTGGCTCGCGGCGGCGGACGCCGGGGTCGTGCCGATGCTCGACAGCGTGGGGCATCGCGGCCGCTGGCCGGCCAAGGCGAGCGACTACATGAGCGCCGGGCTACCGACCGTGATCACGGACGTCGGCGACGTGGCCCGGCTGGTGCGGGACCGCGGCATCGGGTGGGTCTCCGCGCCGGAGCCGGCGGCGCTCGGTGCGGCACTGCTGGAGGCCGTATCGGCGCCCGACCGCGCGCAGCGCGGTGCCCGGGCGCGCGCGCTCGCCTGCGGCGAGCTGTCCTGGCGCAGTGTGGCGTCGCGTCTCGATTCCTTCTACACCGAGGTCCTCGATCGATGGCAGGCCGCAGCGTGACACCGGAGGAACGCGGTTACTCCGCGTACGGTGTGCTGAACGTGCTGCTCGCGCACTCGCGATGGTTCATCATCGTGCCGATCGTGACCGCCGCGTTCACGCTCGTGCTCACGCTCGCGTTCGGCAACCGCTGGGTGGCCGAGTCCACGTTCGCGCCGCAGGCGTCGAGCGGATCGATGGGCCGGCTTGCGACGCTGGCGTCGCAGTTCGGCGTCGCGATTCCGGGGGTGAGCGAGTCGGAGGAGTCCGTCGACTTCTACCTGCGCCTCGCGCGGGCGCGCGTCCTGCTCGAGGACGTCGTGCGCCACGACTACGCCTTCCCGTTGTCCGAGGGCAGCGCCGACACTGCGCGCGGCGACCTGATCACGCTCTACGACATCGAAGCGGACAGCGAATCGAAGGCGCTGCACGAAGCGGTCGAGACGCTGGAGGCGAACCTCGAGGTCGCCGGTGACCTCAATGCGGGCGTCGTCACGATCCTCGCGAAGGCGAAGTGGGCGGGACTGGCGGAGCAGGTGAATCGCAGGCTGCTCGACGGGATCGACAGCTTCAACCAGGAGCGGCGGCAGCAGCAGGCGGCGGCGGAGCGCACGTTCCTCGAGAACCGGCTCGGCAGTGCGCGTGCGGACCTGATCGCAGCGGAGGAGCGGCTCAGCACGTTCCTCGAAGGGAACCGTCGCTATGAGGACTGGCCGGCGCTGCGCTTCGAGCACGACCGGTTGCAGCGCGACGTGGACCAGGCGGAGCAGCTCGTGCAGGCGCTCGTGCAGTCCTACGAGGAAGCGCGCCTGCAGGAAGTCCGCAACACACCCGTGATCGCGGTGCTCGATCCGCCCGAGGGCTCGGCGCGACGCCCGGCAAGCCTGCTCGCGAACGTGATCTGGGGCGCAGCGGCCGGTGCGATGCTCGTACTGCTGCTCGCGTTCGGACGCGAGTACGCGACGCGCGAGCGGTCCGCGAATCCGGCCGACTACGAGGAGTTCGCCGCCCGCCGCCGCACACTGTTGCGCATCAACGGCCACCGCTCGCGGAGCCAGGCGTGACGCGCTTCGTCGACTTCCACAACCACGTGCTCCCCGGCGTCGATGACGGTGCGCGTGACGTGAGCGAGAGCCGCGCCGCCGTGCAGGCGTTCGTCGATGCCGGTGCGCAGGCGCTCATCGCGACGCCGCACGTGGACGCATCGCTCGCGGGCCAGCACGCGCGCCTGCAGCGCCGCATGGCGGCGATCGAGGCCGCGTGGGACACCCTCCTCTCCTGGGCGGACGATGCGTACCCGGCGCTCCAGCTCCTGCGCGGCGTCGAGCTGAAGCTGGACGTGCCCGATCCCGACTGCAGCGACCCACGGCTGCGGCTCGGCGGCGGCCGCTTCATCCTCGTGGAGTTCCCGGCGCTCTCCGTGCCCGTGCACTCCGAGGTGCCGCTGTATCACCTGCGCAGTACCGGGTACGTTCCCGTGCTCGCGCACCCGGAGCGCTATGCCGGCTTCGACACGGAGCTGCGGCGTGCGCATCGCTGGAGGGACGCCGGCGCGTTCCTCCAGGTGAATGCCGGCTCGATCACCGGACGCTACGGCGAGCGCGTGCGCGCAAACGCACTGCGGCTCCTCGAAGCGGGCCTGGCCGACTACGTGTGCAGCGACTACCACGCGCGCGGCGAGATCGCGACCACCAATCTGCCGGGCAGCGGGACTGACGAAGCGGAAATCTTTGCGCTACTATCACACGGCAATCCGCAGCGTCTGCTCGAGGACCAGGAGCCGCTGCCCGTGCCGCCGATGGAGCGGCAGGCGTGGTGGCGCGCACTCGTACGCCGTCTCGGGCTGCGCAGCGCATGACGATGCATCCGGCTCGCGCCGTTTATGAAGCGATGAAAGGACAGGAATGCACTACCTGATCACGGGCGGCGCCGGCTTCATCGGCTCGCACCTGTCCGATGCGCTGCTGGCAGCGGGTCACGAGGTCACGGTCATCGACGATCTGTCGACCGGCTCGATCCGCAACATCGCGCACCTGCGCGAGCATGCGCGCTTCCGCTACGTCATCGACAGCATGCTGGAGCGGCGCGTACTGGCCGAGCTCGTGGACGAGGCGGACGCGGTGTTCCATCTGGCCGCGGCGGTCGGTGTCAAGCTGATCGTGGAGAGCCCCGTGCGCACGATCGAGACGAACGTGCAGTGCACGGAGAAGCTCCTCGAGGTGGCGGCGAAGAAGGGCCGCAAGGTGCTCATCGCCTCCACCAGCGAGGTGTACGGCAAGAGCACGGACGTGCCGTTCCGCGAGGACGGCGACATCGTGCTCGGCGCCACCACGCGCGGCCGCTGGAGCTACGCCTGCTCGAAGGCGATCGACGAGTTCCTCGCCATTGCGTACTGGCGCGAGCGCGCGCTGCCGACCGTCGTTGCGCGCCTGTTCAACACCGTCGGTCCGCGCCAGACCGGCCGCTACGGCATGGTCGTGCCCCGCTTCGTGCGCCAGGCGCTGTGCGGCGAGCCGCTCACCGTGTACGGCGACGGCAGCCAGAGCCGCTGCTTCACGCACGTGCGCGACACCGTGCGCGGCCTGATCGGCCTGATGGAATCGAACGCGTGCGTCGGTGACGTGTTCAACATCGGCAGCGAGGAGGAGATCACGATCCTCGGCCTGGCCGAGCGCGTGAAGGCCATGGCCCGCTCCGCCTCGCCCGTCGAGCTCGTGCCCTTCAATGTCGCCTACGAGCAGAACTTCGAGGACATGCCGCGGCGCGTGCCGGCGATCGGCAAGATCAAGGGCGCACTCGGATGGCGCGCGGAACACACGCTCGATGACATCCTCAGGGACGTGATCGAGCACACGCTCGCGGACATGCCGCGCCCGGTGGCGGCATCGGAGACCGCGCGGTGAAGCGGACGGCACCCGGACCCATGGCTCCTGCAGGAATGTTGAAACGTGCGATGCTGCCCCTGCTCCTGCTCGCGCTCGGCGTGGCGCCCGCGCGTGCACAGCAGCCCGACACGGCCGCTGCTCGCCGCATGGCGGAGCAGCAGCTCGGCCGGAGCATCTCACAGGCGGAAGTGCTGGAGCGGCTCCGGCAGTCCGGCATAACGCGCGAGCAGGCGCGCTCACGGCTCCAGGCCGCCGGGTACGATCCGGCGCTCGCGGACACGTACTTCAATGCACTGGAGTCCGGGCAGGTACCGGCAGGGGAACCGGACCAGGGGTTCGTCCAGGCACTCTCCTCGATCGGCGTGTCGACGCAGGGGCTGCCGCCCGTCATCCTGTCACCCGCGTTGCGCGACTCCCTCGCCCAGCTGGATTCGCTGGCCGTCTGGGAGTGGCGCGAGGACAGCGCGATCGCGGCGTCGAACGTCTTCGGCATGCAGCTCTTCCGCCGCCGGCGCACGGACCTGCAGCCCATGCAGTTCGGCCCGGTCGGCGCGAACTACCGGGTCGGCCCCGGCGACCAGCTCCAGCTCGTGCTCACCGGCGACGTCGAGCAGGCCTACAACCTCACCGTGACGCGCGAAGGCAGCATCTTCATTCCCGACGCCGGCCAGATCTCGGTGAACGGCCTCACGCTCGCGCAGCTCGAGGACGTTCTCTTTCAGCGCCTCGGCGCCGTGTATTCCGGTATCTCGCGCGGGCCGGAAGCGTCCACGCGCTTCTCCGTCTCGCTCGGCCGGCTGCGCGCGAACCAGGTCTTCGTGACGGGTGACGTGCGCCGGCCCGGTTCCTACGAGGTGTCCAGCGTCGCGACCGCCTTCAATGCGCTGTTCCTGGCCGGTGGCCCGGAGGAGACCGGCAGCTTCCGCCACATCGAGATCCTGCGTGGCGGCGATCGCGTCGGCACGCTCGACCTGTACGACTACCTCGTGTACGGCGATGCGAGCGCGGACGTCCGGCTCGAGAGCGGCGACCGGCTGTTCGTGCCGCCCGCCCTCATCCAGGTGGACGTGGAAGGCGAGGTCCGCCGGCCGGCGCGCTTCGAGCTGCGGCCGGGCGAGGGGCTGCGTGACCTGCTGATCTTCACGGGCGGCCCCACGGCGGATGCAGTGCTGCGCCGGATCCAGATCGACCGCATCCTGCCGCCGGCGCAGCGCATCCCCGGCCGCACGCGCGTGCTCGTGGACGTGGACATCGCGGAGCTGGAGGCGGGCGGCAACGTCGCGCTCTACGACGGTGACCGCGTCACCGTGTTCACGGTGGACGACGAGCTGCGCAACCGGCTGTGGCTGACGGGCGCGGTGCGCAATCCGGGCATGTACGAATGGCAGCCGGGCATGACGCTCGGCCGGCTCCTCGAGCGCGCGGACGGCGTCACCGAGCGCGCGTACCTCCAGCGCGCGCACGTCTACCGCCTGGACGAGCGCGATGCGACGCGCCGCCTGCTGCGCGTCGCGCTCGACGGCGACTCCGCGACCGGGCCGCACCAGGTCCGGCTCGCGGACGGCGACTCCGTCGTGATCTTCGACCGCTCCGAGCTGGCCAACGAGCGGACGGTCGCCATCGACGGCTTCGTGAAGGAACCGGGCGTCTACCCGATGGCGGATGGCATGACCCTGCGCGACCTCGTCCTGGCTGCCGGCGGCTTCACCCATGGCGCGTACACGCTCCAGGCGGAGATCTCGCGCATGGCGAACTCGCTCGTGCGCACGGACACGGTCGCGCACGTCTTCAGCGTCTCGCTCGATGCACCGGCCGCGGCGTCGTCGTACGGCGCGCGGCCGCCCGACTGGGAGCCGACCGCCGACGAGTTCGAGCTCATGCACGGCGACCAGGTGTTCATCCGCAAGGCGCCGGGCTACGAGTCGTCGCGCCAGGTCGTCATCAGCGGCGAGGTCCAGCTGCCGGGTCGGTATGCGCTCGAGCGGCGCGACGAGCGGCTGACCGACCTGCTCGCGCGCGCCGGTGGCCTCACCTCGGAAGCGTATCCGGCGGGCATGCACGTGATCCGGCGCGAGACCGTGGTCGGTGCCGAGCTGGAGGAAGCGCTCGAGAACGTGAACAGCAGCAGCAACATCAGTCTCGAGGCGGGCGACAGCATCCACGTGCCGGCCTACGACCCGATGGTGCATGTGCACGGCGCGGTCATGTTCGAGTCCCGGCTGCTGTACCGCGAGGGCGCCGACCTGCGCTACTACATCGACCAGGCGGGCGGCTTCGCCGCGAACGCGGACGCGAGCCGCACCACGGTCACGTACCTGAACGGACAGCGCGCGACCTCGCGCAACTACGTGCTCATCCGCTCCACGCCGGACGTGCAGCCGGGCGCGACGATCTTCGTGCCGGAAGAGCCGCCCGAGACCGGCAGCGGCTTCACCCAGACCCTGGGTACGTTCCTGTCCATCGGCACGACGCTCGCCACGCTCCTGCTGGCGTTGCAGCGGCTGTAGCGGTGGCGAACCTGCTTCCGGCGACCACCGTGATCCGCGTGCGACGCTGTGCGCGCGCGTGCCTCGCGATCCTGCTCGCGCTCGCCGGCGCCGCGTGCGGCCCGGACTCCACGTCGATCGCGCGCGGCGATGCGCTCTGGGCGGACTCCTCCTACGCCCGCGCCATCGCCGAGTACCGCCTCGCCCTGCGCGAGACGAACAACGGCGAGCAGGCGGTCGCACGGCTCGCCCACGCGTACGCCGTCACGGGCGAGTTCGATCACGCGCGCATGTACTACGAGCAGCTTCTCGACGACGCACCCGAGTACACGGACCAGGCGGTCTACGACTACATGCTGCTCGCGCGGCGCGCGCGCGCCCGCAACGACCGGTTCGGCATGGCGAACGCCGTCGATGCAGCGACCGCGCTGCGCCCGGGACTGCCGCTGGGCGAGGCGTCCTCGGCACTGGCGCGCTACTACGCGCAGACGGGCGACGCGGAGCGGGCCGTGGACTTCTTCGAGCGCGCGCTCGCCGAGGCGGCGCCCGACTCCGTGGCCGGCCTGCTGTTCGAACTGGGCACGGTGCAGGAGGCGCGCGGGAACTGCCCCGAAGCGATCGCCGTGTTCAATGCGTACCGGACGCGGGCACCGCGCGGTGCGCAGGCGGACGAGGCGCGCTGGCACGTCGGCAACTGCAGCTACGCGATCGGGCGTGCGGCCCAGCAGGACGACCGGCCGGCAGACGCGCTGCGGGCCTTCGACACGGTGATCCGGCTGGGCGTGCCGCAGAACCTGGTGGACCAGGCGTGGTACGAGCGGGGCGAGATCCTGCTCGCGCAGGGGCGTCGCGACGAGGCGCTCGAGGCGTACTACCGCGTGCTCGAGCGCAATCCGGCACGCAGCAACCAGCTCACGCAGCGCGCCCAGCGCCGCATCGACGAGCTGCGATTCGGCAATACCGGAACGACCTTCCCGCCGGGCGTGTAGAGCACGGCCCAATGGAGCGGAACTACGGAATGATGCGACGATATCGGACCGCGGCGGGTGCCGCGGTCCTCTTCATGACAGCGGCCTGCGCGTCCTCGGGGACGAGCCGGCTCGAGGGGCTGGACGCCGACGCGCTCTACCAGGTCGGCCACGAGGCGATGCGGGCGGAGGACTGGGACGACGCGATCGTCGCCTTCGAGCGTTTCACGTTCCAGTTCCCGACGCACCCGCGCGTGCAGGAGGCGCGCTACCGGCTGGGTGAGGCGCGCATGCAGGAGGAGGAGTACATCACCGCGGCGAACGAGTTCTCGCGCCTGGCGAGCGACTTCCCCGCGGGTCCCTGGGCCGACGACGCCCGCTTCAAGGTGTGCGAGGCATACTACGAGCTGTCGCCGCACCCGCAGCTCGACCAGGAGTACACGATCGGTGCGCTCGACCACTGCCAGTCCCTGATCTCCTACTACCCGGACAGCGAGTACGTCCCGCGCGCGCGCGAGATGTACCAGGACCTCACGAACAAGCTGGCCGTGAAGCGCTACGAGACGGGCGAGTTCTACCGCAAGCGCGGCGCGCTCGACTCCGCGATCATCTACTACGAATCGACCATCGAGCTGTACCCGACGTCGCCGACGGCGCCGCGCGCGCTGCTCCGACTCGTCGAGGCGTACACGGAGATCGGCTACACCGCCGAGGCGGACGCCGCCCGCGAGCGGCTGCTCAGCGAGTTCCCCGACACCGCGGAAGCACGGCAGATCAGCGCGGCACCCCCCTCGGTCGAGGGCGGGTGAGCCGCGAGGCAGCATGAGGCTCGGCGTCTTCGGCGGCACCTTCGACCCGCCCCACGTCGGCCACCTGATCGTTGCGCAGGACGCCGCCCTCGCACTCGGCCTGGACCGGGTGCTCTTCGTGCCGGCCGCGGCGCCTCCCCACAAGCAGGATCGCGCGATCACCGCGGGCGCCGTGCGCCTGGCCATGATCGACGCCGCCGTCGCCGGCAATGCCCGCTTCGCCGTCGAGCCGCTCGAGCTGGAGAGCGGCCTGTCCTACACCGTGGATACCCTGCGGGCGCTGCGCGCGAAGTATCCGGAGGCCGAGCTGTGGCTGCTCATGGGCCTGGACCAGTGGCGGGAGTTCGCGACCTGGCGCCAGCCACAGGAGATCCTCGCGCTCGCCCACGTCGGCGTGATCCGCCGCGCCAGTGAGGAATTCGACGCCGCAGGCACGCAGCATGCCCTGTCCGAGCGCGTCCGCTTCATCGAGGCCACCCGCATCGATCTCTCCTCCAGTGCCGTGCGCAGGCGCGTCGGCGTCGGCGAATCGGTGCGCTATCTCGTACCGGATGCGGTGGTCGAGACGATCTTCCGGGAGCAGCTCTACCGCGACGAGCGCGGGGGCGAATGAGCGTATCCGTCGCTGTGCCTTGCCGTTGCGTGCTCTACTGTCTTACTTTCCGTCTCGTGGAATCCACCTTCCGACGCACGTGGTGAAGTGATCGCGCAACTCAGCCTCGGTTTCTGTGCAGGGCTGCTCACCGCGCTCCTGCTGACGTATTTCGTCCGCGGCTGGGCCACGCGGCTCGGCCTCGTGGACACGCCGGACGGGATCCGTCGTCGGCACGAGCACCCGGTGCCGCTGGGCGGCGGCGTGGCGATCTTCGCAGCCGCGGCGATCGTGCTGGGCTTCTGGCTGCTGCTGTCGGGCGTTCCCGCGGACCTGGCGGTCGGCCGGGCCGAGCAGGACGAGGGGCTCCAGCTGCTGGCGCTCATCATCGGCGGCGGCGCCATGTTCCTGCTCGGTCTGTGGGACGACATCCACGATCTGCGTCCGGCCCACAAGTTCGCGCTCCAGACCGTCATCGCGGTCGCCGTCTTCGCCGCGGGCGTGCGCATCGCCGGCGTCGGCCTGCCCGGCAACGACTACCTCACGTTCCCGCTCTGGGCGAGCCTGCCGATCACCGCCTTCTGGCTGCTGCTCGTCACGAACGCGTTCAACCTGATCGACGGCAGCGACGGCGTCGCGGCGGGTGCGGCCGTGTTCGCGCTCGGCTCGATGTTCCTGGTCTCGCTGTCGGCGGGCAACATGCCGGCTGCCATGATCACGATCGTGCTGGCGGGCGCAACACTGGGGTTCCTGTTCTTCAACTTCCCGCCCGCCTCGATCTTCCTGGGCGATTCGGGCAGCCTGTACCTCGGCTTCACGCTCGCCTCGCTCGCGGTAGTGAGCGCGCAGAAGGCGCCCACGACGGTGGCGATCGCGATCCCGATCGTCGCCTTCGGGCTGCCGATCCTGGACACCGCACTGGCCGTCTTCCGGCGGCTGCTCCGGGCCCAGCCGATCTTTGCCGCCGACGACGGCCACATCCACCACCGGCTGCGCCACCTCGGCCTGTCGCCGCGCCGCATCGCGGTGACGCTGTACGGCGCCGCCGGCCTGTTCGCGCTGCTCTCGCTGCTGCTGATCCAGGAGCAGACTGCCGGCGGCGTGTTCCTGGTCATCGGCGTGGTCGTGCTGTTCGTCGTGCAGCGCCTCGACATCCCCGAGGTGCTCGAACTGCGGCGCATCCTGTACCGCAGCCTGCGCCAGCGCTCGGCGATCGCGCACAACGTCCGCATCCGCGAAGCCGCCGTCCACCTCGCCCGCGCGGAATCGCCCGCCCACGTGCTGGCCGCCCTCGACTGGGCCTTCGAGCTCGGCGAGTTCGACCACGCGCAGCTCCGCCTCGCCGTGCCGGCCGCACGGCGCCTCGACGGCACACCGCCCGGCGCGTACATCGGCGAGCAGCTCGTGTGGGAGCGCTTCAACAGCACGGCCGCCGATCCCGAAGGCCACTGGTCGCTCGAGCTGCCGCTCGGTGACGACAACGGCGCGCGGATCGGGACCCTGCATCTGTGGCGCGCGGCCGCCTCCGAGCACGTGCTGACCGACCTGCGCCTCGTCGCACTCACACTGAAGCCGGCACTCATCGCGGCACTGCGCCGGCTGCCCGAAAGGGCGGTCGCGACGCTCACCGTCGAGCACGTCGCGCCGCCCGCCGTCACCATCGACATGGCCGCCTCCGCACTCACGAGATCTGCGAGTCAATGAGTCTCTGGAACGACAAGCGCGTCCTCATCACGGGCGTCTGCGGCACCGTAGGCAAGGAGCTGCTGCGCCAGGTCATCGAGCGGCAGCCTGCCGAAGTCATCGGGCTCGACAACAACGAGAGCGAGCTGTTCTTCCTGTCCGAGCAGTACGCCGCGTATCCCGGCGTCCGCCTGTACCTCGGCGACGTGCGCGATGCGGGCAGCCTGCGGCGCAACATGGAAGGCATC